>CAZBBB010000027.1:0-36267 GCA_964490005.1 uncultured Phycisphaerales bacterium
CCCCGCCGCGCCGTCGGCTCCGCCGCGCCGCTCGGGCCGCCGCACGCTCGTCGGCGCGGCCGCCGCCGGCGCCTTTCTGTTCCTGTCGCTGATCTGGTTTGCCCGCGCGCAGACCGGCCCGGACGGCAGCGACAGCACGGGCGTGTCGGCCCTGCTGCAGAGCTTCGGCATCGGGAGCGGCGACTTCGACGTCCCGCGGCAGCGCCACTTCATGGTGCTGCCGGCCGCCAATCTCGAGCAGCGCCTGGCGGTGCAGCCGGCCGCGCACACGACGAACCGGGCCGTCGAGCCCGACCTGTCGGTGCTGCTGCTCGACGATCTGGCGTCGCTGGCCTCGCTCGACGCGCGCGAGCAGCTCGACGAACTCTTCCTGCGCCTGCGCGAGGGCGGCGCGGCCCTGCTCGACGGCCGCCGCGAGGCCCCCGCCCCGCTCGACGTCGACGCGCAGCTCTCGCTGCTGGCCGGCGCGCGCGCCGCGATCGGCCTGTCCGACCCGGCCGACCCGCAGGCGCTCTCGCAGCTGCAGGACTGGCTGGCCGCCGCGCCCGCCGCGCTCGACGGCGTGCTCTGGATCGCCGGCGGCGCCGACGGCCCCGCCCAGGTGCGCCTGCTCACCCGCGACACCGCCCGCGAGCAGCGACTCTCGAAGCTGCTGAAGTAGCGAGCGCGTGCCGGGCGGCGCGGCCGGGGGCCTCTGAGCCGGAGGCGTCACGTGGCCGGAGGCGAAGAGGCCCCCGAGCCAGCCGCCCCCACCGACTCCCCTTCGTTCGTCGGACGCCGTCGCTTCCCGTCGCCCCGCGCTCAGAGCGCGCGGAAGGCCTCGACCGGCTTGAGCATCGCGGCGCGCAGCGCCGGCAGCGTGCCGCCGACGAGGCCGAGCACGAAGGCCAGCACGAAGGAGGTCAGCGCGAGTTCGGGCGTGAGCCGGAACTCGAAGGACACGTCGGTGAACGTGTTCCAGTTGGCGAGGCCGGTCTGCGTGCCGTCGAAGGGCAGCGCGATGAGCAGCCCCAGCCCTCCGCCGAGCAGGCCGATGAGGCCGGCCTCGAACACGAAGGCGAAGAAGATCGCGCTGCGCCGGTAGCCGATCGCGAGCAGCACGCCGACCTCGTGCGTGCGCGCCGAGACGGCCGCGAGCATCGTGTTCATCGAGCCGAGCACGGCGGCCACGCCCATGATGGCGGTCAGGAAGACGGCCAGGAACTGCAGCATGTCGCCGGTCATGGCGGTCTGCCTGGCCAGATACTCGGCCTCGCTGAAGACGGCGGCCGGCACGCGCGCGTCGTTCTCCAGTTCGGCCTTGATCGCGCCCAGGTCGGTGCCCGGCTGCACGCGCGCCACGACGCGCTGGAACACGGGCCGGTCGAGCGCCGCCATCATGCGCTCGACGTCGCCCCAGATCTCGCCGCCCTCGGCCGTCGCGGAACGGAACACGCCGACGACCTTGAAGGGCGACATGTTCAGCTCGATCGTGTCGCCCAGCCGGCAGTCGAGCATGCGCTCGGTGAGCGGTTGGCCCACGACGACCTCGTCGGCGCCGAACTCGAACCAGCGCCCCTCGACGAGTTCCAGCTCGTCGTCGCGCAGGGCGAAGGAGGCCGGCTGCACGCCGCGCAGCGGCACGTTGGTCGTGCCGCCCGTGACCAGCTCCTTGTAGACGGCCAGGAAGGTCTCGGCGGCGGCGAGCGGCGCGCCCATCCCGTCGCGCGCGATCTCGGGCCGCTCCTTGAGCAGGATCTCGGCGCGCTCGCGCGTGATCGCCGACTCGCCCTCCGAGGTCGCACCGGGCCGCAGGTAGATGGCGATGTCGTCGCGCCCCCCGACCTCGTAGAGCTGCCGGAAGCCGTTGCGCAGCGAGAGCACGCCGGCGAACACGGCCACCGTCATCGCGATGCCGGCCGCGGTGAACAGCGTGGAGGCGCGCCGCACCATCAGGTTGCGCAGCGAGTAGCCGAGCGGGAGCGCCATCAGCCTTCGCTCCGCAGGGCCGCGACGGGCCGGGTGCGGGCCGCCGCGATCGCCGGCGCGAGGCCGGCGATCAGGCCGATCGCGAGCGAGATCGCCAGCCCCATGAGCGCCGTCGTCGGCGCGACGGCGTACGTGGGCAGAAAGCCGCCCATCACCTGCCGGAGTCCTTGGGCCGAACTCACCGCGAAGAACACTCCGAGGCCCCCGCCGAGCAGCGAGAGCGCCAGCGACTCGCCGAGCATCAGCCGCGCCAGCGCGCCGTCCGGGAAGCCCAGCGCCTTGAGGATGCCCGTCTCGTGCGTGCGCTGGCGCGCCGCCATGAGCATCGTGTTCACGACCGAGAAGAACACCGCGAACACCACCGCGCCGCCGATCGTCGCCACGAAGAAGGGCAGGTTGCCCATCATCGAGATGAAGCTGGCCTGGAAGGCCGCCTCGGTCGTCGTCATCGTGACCTGCGGGCCGTTGGCGAACAGCGCGTCGATGTCGGCCGTGACCTGCGCCGGGTCGGCGTCCTGTTCGAGGTTGATCGAGTACACGCCTACGCCCGGAGGCCCCAGCGCCTCGCCCACCTTGCGCGCCTCGTCGAGGTAGTCGTAGCGGAAGATGATCGTGCGGTCGTCGAAGTTCGGCTTGCGCGGCCGGTACACGCCGGCGACGACGAACTCCCAGGCGGCGCCGTCGGGCCGCGTGAAGATCGTGCCGATGAGCGGCACCGTGTCGCCGACCTTCCAGCCGAAGCTGCGCACGAGCCCCTCGCCGATGAGGCAGGCGCGGCGGTCGGCGAGGAAGGCCTGCTGGAAGGCCTCGCGCGCGGGCGGCCCCGTGACGCCGCCGGGCGCCTCCACGACCTCGACCTCCTTGTCGTACATGTCGAGGAAGATCTCGTGGTCGACGCCGAACTCCGCCAGGAAGTTCTCGGGACGCTGGTAGTAGGCACCGAACCACTGGAACTTGGTCACGTGCTCGACGCCCGGCACGGCCGCGATCTTGGGCTGGTAGTCGAGCGGCAGCGCGACGAACAGCGAGACGGCCGACTGCGTGATCACCCGGTTCTGGGCCGCGCCCTTCACGGCCGCGTCCATCGAGGTGACCAGCGAGACCAGGAAGCAGAACAGGAACAGCGCCACGATCAGCGCCAGCACCGTCAGCCCCGTGCGCAGCCAGTGCGCGCGCAGATGCCGCGGGACGAGGCGCCAGGGCGTGCTCACGCGCGCCGGCCCCCGACCGCCGCGCCCGCCGTCGGCGCCGCGACCGCGCCGCTCTCGAGCAGCACGCCCTTGTCGAGGTGCAGGATGCGCCGCGCGCGCTGCGCCGCGACGTCGTCGTGCGTCACGACGACGAGCGTCTTCTTCATCTCGTCGTTCAGACGCCGCAGCAGGTCCATGATGGCGTTGGCCGAGTCGCGGTCGAGATCGCCGGTCGGCTCGTCGGCGAGGATCAGCGCCGGATCGGTGGCGAGCGCACGCGCGATCGCCACGCGCTGCTCCTGCCCGCCCGAGAGCTGCTTGGGGCGGTGATGCATGCGGTCGGCGAGCCCCACGACCTCGAGCGCGAACTCGGCCTGCCGGCGGCGCGCGGCGCGCGAGAGCGGCGCGAGCTGCAGCGGCAGCAGCACGTTCTCGAGCGCCGTGAGCACCGGCACGAGGTTGAAGGCCTGGAACACGAAGCCGATGTGCCGCGCGCGGAAGGCCGGCAGCGCGCGGGCCGGCAGCTCGGTGATGCACTGGCCCGCGACGGTGATCGAGCCCTCGTCGACCGCGTCGAGCCCGCCGACCAGGTTCAGGATCGTGGACTTGCCCGATCCCGAGGGCCCCATGAGCGCGACGAAGTCGCCCTCGGGCACGTCGAGGTCGAGCTGGTCGAGCACGGTGAGGATCTCGCCGCCGCGCTCGTAGCGGCGCGTCACGCCGCGCATCTCGATCATGGCCATCGTGCTTGCTCTCCGTCGGGCCGCGAGGGCCGCACATCAAACCAGAATCGGCGGCGGCCTGTCAGCGCGCGGCCGCGACGGCGGCGATCTCGACCCGCGCGCCGCGCGGCAGCGCCGCGACCGCCACGCAGGCGCGCGCCGGGCGCGGCGCCGGAACGAGCCGTTCGTAGACGGCGTTGAAGGCCGCGTAGTCGGCCATGTCCGTGAGATACACGGTCACCGAGACGAGGTCGGCCGCGCCGAGCGAGGCCCGCGCCAGTTCGGCCAGCAGCGCCGCCAGCGCCGCCTCGGCCTCGGCGGCGAAGTCCGCGCCGCAGGCGTCGAGCGGCGCGATCTTGCCCGAGAAGTGCACCTGTCCGCCCGCGCGCACGGCGGCCGAGTAGGGCCCCAGCGCGTCGGGCGCCGGCAGGTGGCGCGGCGAGGGGCCCGCGCAGCCCGCCAGCGCGCACAGCAGCCCGAGCGAAGGCGCCGCGCCGAGCGACCCCGAGCGCGCGCCCCGCGCCCGCCTCACGGCCTGGCTTCCGCGAGCCGCACCTCGTCGCCGTCCTCGAGCCCCGCCGGCGGATCGAGCACGACCTGCTCGCTGCCCGACAGGCCGTCCACGACCTTGACCGTGTCGCGCGGGCCCTCGCCGGCCGTCGTCACGGCCCGGCGCGTCACGCGCCCGTCGGCCAGCACCCACACCGCGTCGCCCGACAGCGCCGCGCGCGGCACGAGCACGTGCGGCTCGACCGGCTCGCCGCCGGCCGCGCCCTCGCTGAACACGACGCGCACGCTCATCTCGGGCAGGATGCGCTCGTCGCGCTCGAGGAACTCGCAGCGCAGCTCGACGGTCGCCTTCTGGCGGTCGGCGGTCGGCCAGATCTGGCGCACCCGCCCCGGCCAGGCGCGGTCGGGCAGCGCGTCGAGGAAGATCGTCACCGGCGCGCCGTCGCGCGCGGCGCGCAGCGAGGTCTGCGCCAGCTCGACCTGCACCTCGAGCGTGTCGAAGTCGACCAGCGTCGCGACCGAGCCGCGCGAGTTGCCGCCCGACGCGATCGAGGACACGACCTCGCCGATCTCGGCGTTCTTGGCCGTGATCACGCCGTCGAAGGGCGCGAACACCGAGGACTTGCTGATCTGCACCTCGATCTCGGCCACCGCCGCCTCGTACGCGGCGGCGCGCGCGCGGGCCCCGTCGAGCGTCGTCCGCGCCAGGTCGACCTCGGCCTGCGCGATGTCGCCGGCCGGCAGCAGCGCCGCCTTGCGCGCGTGGTCGAGCTGCGCGATCTCCAGCGCCGAGCGCGAGGCCGTCAGTTCGCCGCGCGCCCGTCCCCGCAGCGCCTCCAGCGCGCGAGTGTCGAGCCGCGCGATCAGGTCGCCCGCCTGCACGCGGTCGCCCTCCTCGACCTTCAGCTCGACCAGCCGCCCCTGCACGTCGGTCGAGAGCGCCGCCTGCCGCCGCGCCACGACGTAGCCGTTGGCGGCCGTGCCCGTCAGCGCGGCCGCGGCCGTGACGCGCTGCGCGCGCGCCACCCGCACCTCGGGCCGCCCGTCGAAGCGCGCCGCGAGGGCCGGCCAACCCAGCCACGCGAGCAGCGCCAGCACGATCGCGCCCGCGATCCAGCGCCCCGCCCCGCGCCGCCGCGCCGGCGTCGGCGCACGGTCGATCGTCAACCGGGTGAGGTCGGGCTTGTCGGCAGCCATGGGCGGCGCGGATTGTACGGTTCGCGCCGCGGCGACGCGCCGCTGCGACGCACAGCGCGCGGGCGCTCGGCGACGCGACGATCTCCGCGAGGCGACGGAGGCGGGGGCCTGTTCGCTCCGCCCCCCGAAAGGCTGCCGCTCACAGGCCCCCGCCTCCGTCGCCGGAAACGCGCACCGGACAGCGCGATGCGGGTGCTGCCGTCAGGCCGTCAAGCCGACGCGCGCGACGTACTCGCTCGCCCGCAGGGAGAACGAATCGTGGATCGGGCCGGAGCAGATGAACAACTTCGGGCGGCGCCGAAACTCGAAGGCCCGGTAGACATGGTAGTCGCCGCCGAACTTCCGGGAGGTCTCCAGTTCGTTGCTCGTCACGTGAAAGGGCGTGAACGCGCCGAAGGCCGTCGTCTTCACCTCGATGAAGCGCTCGCGGCGATTCGTGTCGAAGGAGAGCACGTCGTAGCCGAGGCCGTCACCGCGGGTCTTCGAGACCTGCTCGACGCTCGCCGCCAGGCGCGCGCAGCCCGCCTGCTTCAGTCGAGCTCGTTCGTACTCGACGACGAACCGCTCCCCCGCATCGCCGAGGGAGCGATTGCGCGCCTCGAGCGCCATGTAGTCGATGCGCGAAACTACGGGCAGCGTCTCGGCGATCCCGCTACGCCGACGGCTCCCGCCTGCTGCCGCGACCGGAGGGTCCACGAGCACCGAGAGGATCTCGGCGACGACGGGAACCTGGGCTTCCTCAGCCACCTGCGCCGCGAGCAGGGCCGCGAGGGGTCGGTTGGCGTCGAGCCGCTCCGCGACGACATCGTGCAGCAGTCCCTGGTAGTTCCAGGCCGGCTTGTAGCCGGCGACGTACCTGAACCCCAAATCGATGAGCACGGCGCTGATGTTGCCGTGCTTGTACTCGATGGCGCCGCGCGAGCGGCGCTTCAGGCGCGGCGCGAGTCGCTTCGCGCACTCTGCCTTCGAATAACGCTCGCCCCGGATCTCCTGCTCGAGCATCTCGAAGTAGGCGGCGACCGTCGCCTCGACTTCGACGCGCGACCAGGCTTCGGGCACGGGCATCCCCACTCCACGCTCCGCACACCTCGTGCGGCGGTGGCCCCAAGGTACATCGAGGCGGCTCGCGTGCCGCTCCGCCGCCCTCACCGCTCCATCGGGCGGCACGCGAAGGGGATCGCCCTGAGCGCGCCGCCTCCCGCTACGGCGTCGTCGCGAGCAACGCGTTGCTCGTCGCGATCGGCGCGGGGCCCCCGCCGGCGACGACCACCTGGAGGAGCAGCGTGGCGCCCGAGGGAACGCCGGCGGGCCAAGTCGCGGAGAGCGTCGCCTCGCCGCGCGCGTCGACGTTGAACGGCAGCGTCAGCAGGGGCGCGGGCGCAAGCAGCCCGCCATGGAAGGGCGCGCCCAGCCACTGCAGGCCGGCGACGAGCGTGCCGCCCGCGAGGGGCGGGGCGCCCGAGAGCTGCAGCGTGACGGGCGTGCCGCCGAGCAGCGCGCCCTCGCCGCCGAGCCCCGGCCCCTGCGGCGAGCCGACCATCAGCGGCAGCAGGCCCGGCGGCGCGATGCTGCCCGCGAGCTGGCCGGGCCCGGCCAGCGCGCGCGGCGTCCAGGCCGAGAGGCCGGCGTCGTAGACGCTCGCGGCCGAGGCGCCGGCGACCACGAACCCGGTGCCCGCACCGAAGATCGCCGACGGGCCGGCCAGGCTCGCGCTCGTCCACGCGCCGGTGGCGGCGTTCCAGGCGGCCACGCCCGAGCTGCCGCTGGCCGCGACGTTGCCGCCGCTGCCCGCGCCGAGCACGGGGCCCGCGAGCGGCGCGGTGATCCAGCTCGAGGTCGCGCCGCTGAAGGCCGCGACCTGCGCGGCGCCCAGGGCAAGCAGGTTGGGCAGGCCGACCGGCGGCGGGCCGACGCCGACGAAGGGGCCGTTGGAGTCGACGAGCGCGTGCGCGCCGGAGAGCGCGGCGTTGGTCCAGGTCGCGGCCGCGGCGTTCCAGCCCGAGACGAGGTTGGCGGAGAGCGCCGCGAAGCTCGTGCCGCTGCCGAGCAGCGCCGTCGGCGCAGGCAGGGTCTTCTTCGACCAGGTGCGCGTCACGCCGTGGAAGGCGGCGACGCCGGTGGCGCCGCGCACCGCGACGTGCCCGCCCGAGGCCACGACCTGCTGCGGCGCGTTCAGCGTCGTCGCGCTCCAGGTGCCGACGACGGGCTCCCAGGCCGCGGCCTGCGTCGCGCCGACGGCGCCGAACACGCCGAAGGCGCCGTCGAGCGCGAAGGGCGTGCTCAGGGTCTTCACCGTCCAGGCGCCGGTCGCCCCGTGGAAGGCCGCGACGGCGGAGGCGCCGCGCGCCGCGACGTGCCCGCCCGACGCGAGCACCTGCGCCGGGCCGGCCAGCGGCTGCACCGACCAGAGGCCCGTGGCGGCGCTCCAGGCCGCGACGTGCGCCGAGCCGAGCGCGCCGAAGGCGCCGAGCGAGCCGCTCAGGGCCGTGATGCCGGAGAGGGCCTGCGTCGACCACGCGCCGGTGGCGGCGCTCCACGCGGCGACGAGGCCCGCGCCGGCCGCGGCGAAGTTGCCGCCGATCTCGTCGGCGAGCAGGAACGGCGCGGGCAGCGCGATCTGCGTGAAGACGCCGCTGGCCGCGCTCCAGGCGGTCGCGGCGCCTGCGCCGAGCGCCGCGACGTTGCCGCCGTTGACGGCCAGGGCCTGCGCGCCGGCGAGCGGCTGCAGCGTCCAGCTCGCGCTCGCGACGCTGAAGGCCGCGACCGCGCCGGCGCCGAGCGCGCCGAAGTTCCCCGCCGAACTGCCGAGCGCGGACCCGCCCACGAAGGGCAGCTCGATGAAGCTGCCGCTCGCGGCGTGCCAGACCGCGACGGACTGACCGCCCAGCACGCCGAGCTGACCGCCGCTCGAGGCGACGGCCGCCGGCGCGACCAGCGCGAACACCGTCCAGGCGTGCGCGGCCGTGCTCCACACCGCGACGTGCTGCGCGCCGGCGACGATGAAGTTGCCGGCGCTGCCGGCGGCCGCGAAGGCGCCGGGCAACGCGACCGGGATCCACAGCGCCGAGGCGCGGTCCCACACGGCGGCACCGTCGCCGCCGAAGACGACGTGGCTGCCGTCGGCCGAGACGACGCCGTCGGCGTCGGGCAGGTTGGTCGCGAACCAGGTGTCGACCAGCCCGCGCCAGGCGACGGCCTCGGTCGCACCGATCGCGACGAAGTTCTGCGCGCGGGCCGGGGCGAGCGCCAGGCAGGCGGCGACGAGAGCGAAGAGAAACCGACGGAATCGGGGTTCAGGCATCCTCAAGATGTCGGCCATCGGGGACGGTCAACCGTAGCGGCCTTTCGGGGGGGCGCTCGCGACCGCGGCGAGCGCGTGGTTACGATGCGGGCTCCCGCCTGCTCCCGGAGATCGCCGCGTGCCGCGCCCCCTGCTGCTCGTCCTGGCCTGCGCCGGTCTGCCGCTCGCCTGCGCGCGCGAGCACCAGATCCACGTCGAGCATCGCCACGTCGACGACGGCGGACGCGCCGTCGAGCCGCGCGACCACGAGGAGCTGGAGTTCACCTGGGAGGAGGCCGTCGAGCTGGAGGCGCTGAGCGAGGAACTCGTCGAGGAGTTCGACGAGGCGCAGGCGCTCGAGCGCTTCGCCGCCGCCGTCACGCCCGGCGCGCAGCACGAGGCGCTCGCGACGCTCGTCGGCACGTGGCGCTTCACGGCCACGATGTGGTGGGAGGCCGGCGCGCCCCCGACCGAGTCGACCGGCAGCAGCCGCTTCGAGATGGTGCTCGGCGGCCGCTACCTCGTCGAGCACAGCGAGGGCCAGACGATGATGGGCCCCTTCGCCGGCATGGGGATCCTCGGCTTCGACAACGTCACCGGGCGCTTCCACAACGCCTGGTACGACACGATGAACACCGGCGTGATGGTCGCGCGCGGCCGCGGCGAGGCCGCCGGCACGATCGAATGGCGCGGCACCTTCACCGACGCGCTGCGCGGCAAGCTGAAGATGCGCGCCGCGACGACCCGTGTCTCGGACGACGAGCTGCGCTACGAGCTGTGGGTCGGCCGCGGCGCGGACGAGTTCAAGATGATGGACATCGTCTACGAGCGCGAGTGACCGACTCCCCCCCTTTCCCGTTTCCGTTCTTTCAGGAGTGCAAGTCGATGAAGCAGGTTCTCACGGTGTGCGGCGCCGCCCTCGCGGGCGGGCTGCTGGCCTTCACGGTCGCGCTGCCGGCGCAGGACGCCATGGGCGGCGGCGACGAGATGGCCGCGATGATGCAGCGCTGGATGGAGCACATGCAGCCGGGCGAGCAGCACGCCGGCCTGGCCAAGATGGTCGGCGAGTGGGACTGCGACGTGCAGATCCTGATGGAGCCCGGCGCGCCCATGACCGGCACGCCCGGCAAGAGCCGCATCGAGACCATCATGGACGGCCGCTTCCTGACCGAGAACTTCTCGGGCAACTTCGGCGGCATGCCCTTCCGCGGCCTCGGGCTGATCGGCTACGACAACGGCACGAAGAAGTTTTCGACCGCCTGGGTCGACAACATGGGCACGAGCATGCAGCGCCTGACCGGCGAGGGCGAGGCCGGCAGCGCGATCGTGTGGCGCGGCGACCGTTACGACCCGATGACCGGCAACACGGTCGCGGTGCGCGCGATCATGAAGCACGTGGGCGACGACGAGATGGTCTACGAGAACTTCGAGACCGTCGACGGCGTCGAGACGCTCACGATGAAGATCGGCTACAAGCGCGCCGCGCGCTGACCGGCCGTCCCGCTCGCCGTCGCGCGCGCCTCAGCGCGCGGCGGCGAGCCGCCTCGTCCAGCGGGCGATCTGCCGCCGCACGTTGGCGGGCGAGGTGCCGCCCGTCGCGCGGCGCCCCGCCACGGCGGCCTCCGCCGTGAGCGCCTCGAAGATGCGCGCGTCGAAGGCGGCGTGCGCGGCGGCGAAGACCTCGAAGGGCAGCTCGGACAGGGCCGCGCCGCGCGCCTCCGCCTCGCGCACCAGCCGCCCCACCGCCTCGTGCGCCTCGCGGAAGGACACGCCGCGCCGCACCAAAAAGTCGGCCGCCTCGGTCGCGAGCAGGTAGCCCGAGGGCTCGTCGAGCGCGCGGCGCATCGCGGCGCCGTCGAAGCGCACGTCGCCCAGCATGGCCTCGGCCACGTCGAGCATCTTCGCCAGCGCGTCCTCCGAGCCGAAGAGCGCGACCTTGTCCTCCTGCAGATCCTTGTGATAGCCGAGGGGCAGGCCGCGCTGGATCTCGAGCAGCGCGCCGAGCGCGCCCATGCAGCGCACGGCCAGCGCGCGCAGCAGCTCGGCGCCGTCGGGGTTGCGCTTCTGCGGCATGATCGAGCTGCCGGTCGTGACGGCGTCGCCGAGGCGCGCGAAGCCGAATTCGCGCGAGGTCCACAGCACGAGTTCGCCGCCCAGGCGCGAGAGCGTGACGGCGCAGGCCGCCACGGCGCAGGCGAAGCCGACCGCGTCGCGGCGCCCGGCCACGGCCTCGATGCTGTTGGCCGAGGGCCGCGCGAAGCCCAGCGCCTTCGCCGTCATCCGGCGGTCGATCGGGTAGGTCGTGCCCGTGCCGGCGCCCGCGCCCAGCGGGCACTCGTCCGGCTCGACCGCCAGCGCGCGGCGGTCCTGCTCGAGCAGTTCGATCCAGGCCAGCAGGCAGTGGCCCAGCAGCACGGGCTGCGCGCGCTGCAGGTGCGTGTAGTAGGGCAGCAGCAGCTCGCCGTCGCGGCGCGCGAGCGCGAGCAGCGCGCGCTGCACGTCGGCCACGCGCGAGGCGAAGCGCCGCGCGGCGTCGCGCAGGTGCAGGCGCAGGTCGGTGGCGACCTGGTCGTTGCGGCTGCGCGCGGTGTGCAGGCGCTTGCCGTCCTCGCCGATGAGTTCGGTCAGGCGCCGCTCGACCGCCATGTGGATGTCCTCGTCGGAGGCGCGCGGCACGAAGCGCCCCTCCTCGAACTCCCGGCGCACGAGCCCCAGGCCGCGCACCATGCGCGCGGCGGCGCGCGCCGGCACGATGCCGCGCGCGCCCAGCATCCGGGCGTGGGCGATCGAGCCCTCGATGTCCTGCCGCCACAGGCGGACGTCGACGTCGAGCGAGCGGTTGATCGCGTCGAGCGCGGGGTGCACGCCGCCCGCGAAGCGGCCGCGCAGCAGGCCCGCGCTCCGGCGTCGGCGCCGCGGCCCGCTCATGCCGGGGCCCGCTGCGCGCGCGGCGCGGGCCGCGGCGCGCCGAGGTAGCCCTCGACGATGCCGGCGTAGACCTCGACGGCCGCCTCGACCTGCGCGACGGCGACGCTCTCGTCGGGCGCGTGGCTGGCCTCGCTCGTGCCCGGGCCGAGCACCACGCCCGGCAGGTGCCGCAGGTGGAACAGGTCGGAGACGCCGAGGAAGCCGCGCACCGGGCGACCGGACGAGGCGGCGCGCGCCACGGCCACGATCTCCGCGGCCGGGTCGGTGACGACCGGCCGGAAGCGCTCGCTCTTCACCTGCACCTCGCCGCCCACCGCGCCCGCGAGCCGCGCGAGCATCGCCTCGTTGTCGCACTCGGGCGTGGGCCGACCGTCGAGCAGGATCGTGCACTCGCCGGGGATCACGTTGGGCCGCGTGCCGCCGTGGATGACGGTCGCCTGCAGCGTCGGGCGGCCGAGCAGCGGGTGCTCGCCCGGGAGCTGCAGCGACTGGATCGCCAGCACGTCGCGCGCGGCCGCCTCGATCGCGTTGACGCCCTCCCAGGGGCGGCTGGCGTGGCACGAGCGCCCGCGCACGACGACCGCCGCGCGCAGCAGGCCGCGCTGCGCGGGACAGACGTCGAGCCCGGTCGGCTCGCCGACGACGCAGGCGCTCGCGGGCGGGAACTCGTGCACGAGCGTCTCGGCGCCCTCGCCGCCGGTCTCCTCGTCGCAGACGAGCGCGAGCACCAGGCGCCCGGACAGCCGGGCCGGGTCGAGGCGCGCCGCCGCGACCATCATCGCGGCCACCGAGGACTTGGCGTCGTTGCTGCCGCGGCCGTGCACCTTGCCGTCGTGCAGGGCGGCGTCCCAGGGGTCGCGCGTCCAGCCGGGGCCGACGGGCACGACGTCGTAGTGCGAGCAGAGCACCAGGCCGCGACCGGCGGCGGCCGCGCGCCCGCCGTCGGCGCGCCCTTCGATGACCGCGAGCACGTTGCGGCCGACGACGCGCGCCGGGACGCCGCGCTCGTCGAGCCAGCCCGCGACCGCGTCGCGGCAGGCCGCCTCCTCGCCCGACACCGACGGGATCGCGACGAGCCGCCGCAGCAGGTCGACGACCGCGCTCATGCGCGCGACTCCGGCCCCGAAAGATCGAAGAGCGCCGAATCGCGCCCGACGGCCGGCTGCGCGCCCTGCAGGCGCTTGGCCTGCTCGACGCTCAGCGCGGCGGCCTTCTCGGCCGCCAGATCGGCCGCCGCCTCGCGCGCTTCCTGCTCGCCGACGATGAGCGTGCCGCAGCCGGCGCGCGTGAACAGCTCGAGCAGCACCGAGCCGGCCTCGATGCCCGACAGGATGTGACCGCGCTTCACGCCGCCCTCCACCGCGTCGACGACGGCCTTGATCTTGGGCTTCATGCCGCCCGAGACCGTGCCGCCCGAGAGCAGCGCGCGCGCCTGCTCGACCGTGAGCACCGGGACGAGCGTCGTCGGGTCGTCCTTGTCGCGCAGCACGCCGGGCACGCTGGTGAGCGAGATGAGCTTGCCGGCCTGCAGCTGCCGCGCGATGACGCTCGCCACCGTGTCGGCGTTGATGTTCAGGATCGTGCCGGCCTCGTCGGCCGCCAGCGAGGCCAGCACCGGCACGTAGCCGTTCTCCATGAGGAGCTGCAGCAGGCGGCCGTCGACCGAGACGACGTCGCCGACGAAGCCGAAGTCGATCAGGCGTCGCTGGCCGGTGGCCTCGTCGAGCATCTCGGTCGGGTCGCGCCGGCGCGCCGAGACGATGCCGGCGTCGATGCCCGAGAGGCCGACGGCGCGCACGCCCTGCATCGTGAAGGCCGAGAGGATCTCGGAGTTGATCTTGCC
This sequence comes from uncultured Phycisphaerales bacterium, assembly GCA_964490005.1. Classification (GTDB taxonomy): domain Bacteria; phylum Planctomycetota; class B15-G4; order B15-G4; family B15-G4; genus CAZBBB01. Next base: position 13,639 of record CAZBBB010000027.1, read on the forward strand.
GCGGAAGACCATCTTGGCCACGTCGAGCGTCTGCTCGTCGGTGACGCGGCGGCCCTCGACCATCGTGGGCACGAGGCCGAGGCGCCGGCTCATCTCGGTGGCCTGCGGGCCGCCGCCGTGCACGACGACGATGCGGATACCCACGTGCACGAGCAGCGAGACGTCCTCGGCCAGGCTGCGCAGGGCGTCGGCGTTGGCCGCCAGTTCGCCGCCCAGCTTGATGACCATCACCTGCCCCTTGTGGATGCGCAGGTAGGGCAGGGCCTGCTTGAGGATCCGCAGCAGCAGCGTGTCCTTCATGGCGAGACTCCGGCGGCGCGGCAGAGCGCGGCCTTCTGCACGTGCAGTCGGCAGGCGGCCTGCTCGAGCACGATCGAGGCGGGCGAGTCGAGCACCTCGTCCGTGACCACGACGTTGCGGCGCACGGGGAGGCAGTGCATGAACAGCGCGCGCGACGCGGCGGGCCCCAGGTCGGCCGGCGTCACGCGCCAGTCGGCGTGGCGCGCGAAGGCGGCGCGCGCGGCGGCCGCGTCGCCGTAGTGGGCGGCCGCCCCCCACGACTTGGCGTAGACGACCTCGGCGCCGGCGAGCGCGGCGCGGCGCTCGTGGCCGATCGTCAGCGCGCCGCCGGCCTCGGCCGAAAGGCGCCGCGCGTCGGCCAGCACGCCCGCGTCGAGGTCGAAGCCCTCGGGATGGGCGAGCACCACGTCGTGGCCCTCGCGCGCAAAGGCCAGCAGCGCCGCGTGCGGCACGGCCATCGGCAGCGGCTTGACGTGCGGCGCCCAGCTCAGCACGACGCGCGCGCGGCGCCCGGGCCCCAGCCGGCGGCGCAGCGCGAGCGCGTCGGCCAGGCCCTGGTGCGGGTGGTCGAGGGCCGACTCGAGGTTGAGCACGGGCACGGCGCTGGCCGCGGCGACGGCCGTGAGCAGCGGCTCGCGCGCGTCCTCGGCGGCGTCCTGCAGGCCGGCGAAGGCCCGCAGGCCCAGACCGTCGAGCATGGTGCCCAGCACGCCCACCGCCTCGATCACGTGCTCGGGGGCCTCGCCGTCCATGACGGCGCCGCGGCGGTGCTCGAGGTTCCACAGGCCGCCGCCGGCCTGCAGCGGCACGGCCAGCGCGCCCAGGTCGTGGCAGGCCACCTCGAAGGAGACGCGCGTGCGCAGCGAGGCGTTGAGGAACAGCGCGCCGTAGCGCAGCCCCGAGAGCAGCGGCAGGCGGCCGGCGCGTCCCGAGAGGACCTCGGCCAGTTCGAGCAGCGCCTGCCAGTCGGAGCGCGGCAGCGTGCGCAGCGACAGCAGGTGGCGCGCCGCGAGCGGCGGCACGGCGGCGGGCGGAGCCGCCGCGCGCCGCGGCGGCGAGTCGTCCTGCGGGCGGAGCAGCGCCTCGCTCATGCGGGCGCCCCGGCCAGCGCGGCGGCGAGCGCGCCCGCGAACTCGTCGGCCTCGGCCGCGCTGAGCGTGAGCGGCGGCAGCAGGCGGATCTGCTGCGGGTCGCCCTCGCAGCCGCCGCACAGCACGCCCAGCTCGCGCAGCCGCGCCACCACGCCCTTGGCCGGGCGGTCGAGATTGACGCCCAGCAGCAGGCCGGCCCCGGTGACGGAGCGCACGCCCGCGATGCGCGGCAGCCGCTCGACGAGCTGCGCGCCGACGCGGCGCGCGTTGCCGGGCAGGTCGCGCTCGACGATCAGGCGCGCGACGGCGTCGATCGCGGCGCAGGCCAGCGGGCCGCCGCCGAAGGTCGTGCCCTGCTCGCCGGGCTGCATGCGCGCCGAGATGTCCTCGCGCACGAACACCACGCCGGCGGGGAACCCGCCCGCCACGCCCTTGGCGGCCGCGATCAGGTCGGGCCGCACGCCGACGGTCTGCGCGAAGAAGGGCGCGCCGGTGCGGCCGAAGCCGGTCTGCACCTCGTCGAAGATCAGCAGCGCGCCGTGGCGGTCGCACAGCGCGCGCAGCCCCTCGAAGTACGCGCGCGGCGCCACGCGGATGCCTCCCATCGAAGGCACGGGCTCGAGCATCACGGCGGCGATGTCGCGGTCCATCTGCGCGGCGAGCGCGTCGAGGTCGCCGTAGGGCAGATAGCCGTGGTCGACGGGGATCGGCCAGGCGCCGTCGCGGTACTTCGCCAGCCCGGTCGCGCCGAGGCTGCCGAGCGTGCGCCCGTGGAAGCCGTCGCTCATCGAGAGCACGTGCCGGCGCCCGGTGTCCTTGCGCGCGATCTTGAGCGCCGTCTCGTTGGCCTCGGTGCCGCTGTTGCACAGGAACACGCGGCGCAGGCCCTGCGGCGCCAGCGCCGCGAGCGCCGTGCAGGCCCGGGCGCGCGCGTCGTTGTAGACCAGGTTGCTGTAGAAGATCAGGCGGGCGGCCTGCTCGGCGATCGCGGCGACGAGTTCGGGCGGGCTGTGGCCGGCGAGCGCGACGCAGTGCCCGCCGTACATGTCGAGGTACGCGCGCCCGTCGGCGTCCCAGACGCGGCTGCCCGCACCGCGCACGATCGCGATCGGCATCTTGGCGTAGACCGGCACGTGGCAGGCGTCCTCGGCCGCGAGGATCTGCGCCGTCGTGGCGGACGCGCCGTCGCGCGCGCGGAGCCCGGGTTCGCTGGTCGTCGTCATCGCCTCACAACCCCGGTCCGGGACGGCGCAGCCCCGACGTCTCGTCGAGACCGCACATGAGATTGAGGTTCTGCACGGCGGTGCCCGCCATGCCCTTCACGAGATTGTCGATCGCGACGGTCACGACGAGCAGCCCGTCGCCCGTCGTGATGCCGACGTCGGCGAAGTTGCTGCCGACGACCGCGCGCAGCTCGGGCACGCCGGGCACGAGACGCACGAAGGGTTCGCGCGCGTAGGCCTCGGCGTAGGCCGCGCTCGCCGCCGCCTCGCCGCCCGCGCGCACCGGCACGAAGGCCGTCACGTGGATGCCGCGCGCGATCGGCGCGCTGTGCGGCACGAAGTCGACCGCCGCCTCGCCGCGCAGCGCGCGCAGGATCTCGGGCACGTGCTGGTGGCGCAGCGGCCGGTAGGCCTTGAAGTTGGCGAAGCGCTCGGGGTGGTGCGTGCCGGCGCCCGGCGTCGCGCCCGAGCCCGAGCTGCCCGTGACGGAGCAGACCGACACGCGCCCGGCGACGTGGCCGCCCGCGGCCGCCGGCCACAGGGCCAGCAGCGTCGCGCAGGCATGGCAGCCGGGGTTGGCGACCAGCCGCGCCGCGCGGATCTCCTCGCGCCGGCCGCACTCGGGCGCGCCGTAGGCCGCGCGCCCCAGCCAGTCGGGCCGCGGGTGGCTCTTGCCGTAGTGCTCCTCGTAGTCGGCCGGGTCGTCGAGCCGGAAGTCGCCCGACAGGTCGACGATCTTCACCTCGGGCGAGGACTCGAGCAGCACCGGCGACTCCTTGGCCGAGACGCCGTGCGGCGTGGCGAAGAGCACGACGTCGTTGCGCGCCGCGAGGTCGACGGCGCGCTCGGCGGTGAAGGCCAGGTCGGTCAGGCCGCGCAGGTGCGGATGCACGTCGGCCACGCGCCCGGTCTCGCTGCGGCTGGTGATGGCCGTGACCTTCACCTGCGGGTGGTCGAGCAGCAGGCGCAGCAGCTCCATGCCGCCGTAGCCGGTGCCGCCGACGATCGCGGCGCGCACCGTGCGCGGGCGCTTGGACTCGGCCGCCGGGCGCGGCGCGGCGCTCGTGCCGTAGAAGTCCTGCTTGCTCATGCCAGGCTGCCTTCGAAGGCGACGTTCTCGACGATGTCGACGAAGGCCTCGGGCTCCACGCGCGCGTTGGCGGCGGGCAGCCCGATGCCGTGGCGGACGTAGCGCATGCCGACGTCGTTGTCGGTCGCCGGGCCGGCGATCACGTCGACGGCCAGCTCGCGCTCGCGCAGCCAGGCCACGCCGCCCCAGGCCGCGACGAGGTCGTTGGCGCACAGCACGTGGGCCCGCACGTGGCCCATGAACTCCCGGTCGCGCAGGATCGACTCGACGCCGTAGGAGCCGATGATGCCGTCGCCGGCCTCGGCCACGATCACATCCAGCTCGGTGCCGGCCTGCGGCTCGGCCCAGCGCAGCAGGCCGTGCGCGACGGGCGCGACGTCCTCCATGCCGGCCGTGCTCGGCAGGCCCATGTCGACGAAGTTGAGCGTCGCGACCGCTCCGTGATCGGCCATGTTGAGCGTGTCGCGCTGGGCGGCGACGCCGGTCAGCTTCACGCCCGCCACGACGTAGCCGCGCGCCGTGAGGCGGGCGATGATCTCGCAGGCCGCGTAGGTCTTGCCCGCGTTCATGCAGGTGCCGCTCACGAGGATCACCGGCGGGATGCGCGCCCCGGCCGGCGGGGCGCCCAGCGCGACGTCGGCGATGTTGGCGCCCTTGCCCTCGCGCAGCAGCATGCCGAGCACCTCGACGCGCAGCGGATGGCCGACGTCCTTGTTCTCGCTGATGGCGTCGCCGAGCACGCCGCCGAGATTGAGCAGGTGCAGCGTGTCGCCCGCGCGCACCTTCTCGGGCACGCGGCCGACGAAGCCGCGCAGCGCGTCGCGGCGACCGAGCGCGCCGACGAGGACGTCGCCCTTGCCGACGTGCGCGAGCCGCCCGGAGGTCAGCTCGATCTGGTCGTAGACGCGCTTCTCCTCGAGCGCGCGCACGACGAGCACCTGGCCCGAGCGCGACTCGACCATGCGGCTGATCTCGACTTCGGGCGGCAGGTCGAGCCGATGCACGACGCTGCCGAGCTTGTGCGGGCGGATCTTCACGGGGCACCTCCTGCGTGCGGGAGCGGGACGAGCGCGTCGCGGCGGGCCGCGAGCAGCACCGGCAGGCCATGGATGCGCGAGAAGCCGGCGGCCTGCGCGCCGCTCCAGCCGCTGGCGCCCTCGCCGTACACGGCGATGGCGGGGTTGAGCAGGGCGTGCGGCGAGCGCACGCCGACGACCTCGTGGGCGCCCTTGTACAGGCGCACGCGCACCTCGCCGCTGCAGCGCGCGTTCGCGCTGGCGAGCAGCGCCTCGAGATCGCGCATGACCGGGTCGTGGTACAGCCCCTCGTGGAGCAGCATGCCCCAGAAGGAGCCCGCCTGGTCGACCCAGTGCTGCTGCCACTTGGTGGCGACGAGCTTGAGCAGTTCGCGGTGCGCGCGCACGAGCACGAGCGGGCCCGGCGCCTCGAAGGCGATGCGCCCCTTGAGCCCCAGGATCGTGTCGCCCAGGTGCAGGCCGCGCCCCACGCCGTGCGGGCGGCAGCGCGCGTTGAGCGCCGCGACCAGGGCCGGCCCGTCGAACCGCTCGCCGTCGAGCGCCACCGGCAGGCCGGCCTCGAACGCGAGCACCAGTTCCTCGGCCGCGTCGACGGCCTGCTCGGGCGCGACGGTCATGGTGAAGGCCTCGTTCGGCGGGACCTTCCACGGGTCGTGCGTCTCGCGCCCGCCGATGGTGGTGCCGAACAGGCCCTCGTTGAGCGAATAGCCGACCGTCGCGGGCGGCACGTCGATGCCGCGCTCGGCCAGCCACTCGGCCTCCGCCGCGCGCGACAGGTTCTGGTCGCGGATCGGCGCGAGCACGGCCAGGTCGGGCGCCAGCGCGCCGATGGCCACGTCGAAGCGCACCTGGTCGTTGCCGGCGCCGGTGCTGCCGTGCGCGATGGCGCCGGCACCCAGTTCGCGCGCCACGGCGACGACGGCCTCGGCCTGCGCCGTGCGCTCGCACCCCACCGAGAGCGGATAGACGCCGCCGCGCAGCACGTGGCCGCGCACGATCCAGGACACGAAGCGGTTCCAGACGTCGTGGCGCGCGTCGACGGTGCGATGCTCGGCGACGCCGAGCTGCCGGGCGCGCGCCTCGATCGCGCGCAGCTGCGCCGCCGAGAAGCCGCCGGTATCGACGGTGACGGTCACGATCTCGGCGCCGGTCGTCTCGCGCAGCCAGACCGCGCAGTAGGACGTGTCGAGCCCGCCGGAGAAGGCCAGGACGATGCGCTGGGCAGGGTTCATGGAGGACTCCGCACGCGCCCCGGGGGCGTCATGCATATGCGCATAATGCGCTTGTTATGCGAATGCTACGGCCGCGGGACCGCCCCCCGCAAGGCCCGCGGGGCCCCGGCGAAAAAAACTTTTCGGAGCCGGCGCGCCGGGGCGCCGGAGCGCCGGGCCGGACCGGCCGGGCTCAGCGCTGGTCGAGCGGAACGAAGGCGCGGTCCTTCTGCCCGACGTAGTTGCTCTTGGGGCGGATGAGGCGGTTGTCGTCGTGCTGCTCGATGACGTGGGCGCACCAGCCCGAGATGCGCGAGACGGCGAAGATCGGCGTGTAGATCTCGGGGTCGAGGCCCATCGAGCCGTAGACCGAGGCCGAGAAGAAGTCCACGTTCACGAAGATCCCCTTCTGCTCCTTCATCCAGTCTTCGATCTTGCGCGACATGTCGAACCACTTGGTCTTGCCGGTCTTGGACGTGAGCTCCTTGGCCATGCGGCGCAGGACGGTCGCGCGCGGGTCCTCGACCTTGTAGACGCGGTGCCCGAAGCCCATGACCCGGCCCTTGGGCTTGGACAGGACGGCCTGCAGGAAGGGCACGACCCGCTCGACCTCGCCGACCTCCTCGAGCATGCGCATGACCTTGGTGTTCGCGCCGCCGTGCAGGCGGCCCGCCAGGGTGCCGACGGCCGCCGTGATCGCGGCGTACATGTCGGACTCGGTGGCGGCCGTGACGCGCGCCGAGAAGGTGCTGGCGTTGAAGCCGTGATCGGCGTGCAGCGTGAGCGCCGCGTCGAAGATGCGCTCGTCGTCGGCCGTCGGCTCCTTGCCGAAGACCATGTACAGGAAGTTGCCGGCGTGGCTGAGCTTGGGGTTCGGCGCGACCGGCTGCTGGCCGGCCTTGAGCCGCGCGATGCCGGCGACGAGCGTCGCGACCTGCGCGGTGAGGCGCTTGGCCATGCGCACGTTGGCGTCGTGGTGCGCCTTGAGGTCGTCGAGCGTGACCTCGATGTCCTTGTCCCAACCCGAGAGAGCCGACACGGCCGTGCGGAGCAGGTCCATCTGCGACTGCCGCTTCGCGAGCGGCGCGAGCAGGGACCAGACCTCGGCCGGCACCGCGCGCAGCGCGGCCAGCTCGGCGCGGAAGGCGGCCAGCTCGGCGCGGTTGGGCAGCTTGTCGAACCACAGCAGGTGCACGCACTCTTCGAAGGTGGCCTGCTCGGCGAGCGGCTCGATCGCGATGCCGCGGTAGCCGAGGCGGCCGTTGGCGCCGTCGATCGTCGAGAGCGCGGAGTTGCCGGCGACCACGCCTTCCATGCCCGCGGGTGCGGGCGCGGCGGCGGTCGAGGTGGAGGTCGGGGAGGGCGTCTGGGTGGTCACGGTGGGTCGCTTTCGTGGGGTGGCGCGGCGGCGGGTACGCATTGCGGACCTTCGCGGTCCGCGCGTGCGTGGCGGAACCGGCATTGTAGGCAAACTCGCGCGGCCCCGCGACAGGGGCGCGGGACGGCGCGCGGGGCCCCGCGCTCACGGCGCGGCGGGCGGTCGCAGTCCGTGGTTCAGCAGCCAGACGAGCACCCCGGTGACCGACACGTAGATCCAGACCGGCAGCGTCCAGCGCGCCAGCCGCCGGTGGCGCGGCAGATCCTCGCGCAGCGCCGCCCGCACCACGAGGAAGATCGCCGGCAGCATGGCGACCGCCAGCAGGGTGTGCGGCACGAGCACCGCGAAGTAGACGCTGCGCAGGGCCCCCGTGCCCCAGAAGGGCACCGAGCCGACCTCGCCGTGGTACTGCAGGTAGCTGCCGAGGAACACGGCCGAGGTCGCCAGCGCCGCCGTCATCAGGCGCGCGTGCAGCCGCCGACGGGGCCCGCGCCCCCCGAAGGGCGCCCCCCCGCGGATCGCCCGCCAGCCGCAGACCAGCAGCAGCGCCGCCGTGCCGTTGAGCAGCGCGTGCAGCGCGGGGCGGCTCACGGCCCGGTCAGCGCGGCGAGGTCGCGTCGCAGGCGGTCGAGTTCGAGCGCATCGTCGCTGGCGTAGTAGCCGCGCACGCGCCCCGCGCCGTCGACGAGCGCGAACTTGTTGCTGTGGAACAGCTCGGGCATTCCGTCGACGGTCGGCGCGCCGGTCTCGAGGGGCAGCTTGAAGCCCCGCTCCGCCAGGTCGCGCACGGCCTCGTGGCTGCCGACGGCCAGCGTCCAGCGCGCGACGTCCCCCTCCCACTTCGCGCGATAGGCGCTGAGCGCCGCGGGGCTGTCGCGACGCGGATCGACCGAGATCGACAGGAACTTCGCGGGCAGGCCCTCCTGCTGCAGCCGCGTGAAGGCCGAGGTCATCGGCACGCACATGCCGGCGCAGCTGGTGAAGATGAAGTCGACGACCCAGGGCGCGCCGGCCATCTCGGCGCGCGTGAAGGGGCGGCCGTCCTGGTCGATGAGCGAGAACTCGGGCAGCAGGCCGAGGTCGGGCGCGTCCGCGCCCTGCGGGGCCGCGGGCGCGGCCGGCTGCGAGCCGCAGGCCACGTCGACGACCAGCGCCGCCAGCACGAGCGGCAGGTAGGCCACCGAAGCCAGCACCACCCGCCGCGCCGAGCCGCGCTCGGGCCGCCGCCGGAAGGCGAAGGCGCTGGCGAGGAACAGGCCGCCGAAGAGCAGCGCCACCAGGCCGTACAGCGCCCGGGCCGCCCCCGTGAGCACGGGCAGCGCCGAAACGAGCATCACCGACATGACCATCAGCGGCATCTGCCAGCGCAGCAGTTCGTCGCCGGGGTCGTCGCCCGACAGCATCCGCAGGCCGCCCTCGCGGTACTGCTCGCGGTACATCGACGCGATCGCGAAGAAGTGCGGCAGTTGCCACAGGAACACCAGCAGGAACACGATCAGCGACAGGCGCGAGAGCGTGCCGCTCGCCGCCGCCGCGCCGGCGAGCACCGGCAGCGCCCCGGGCAGCGCGCCGATCCAGGTGTTCGTCGACGTGCGCCGCTTGAGCGGCGTGTAGAGCGCCAGGTACACGAAGGCCGCGCCGGCCTCGATGCCGGCGGCGAGCGGGCCGCAGCCGATCCAGAGCAGCGCGAGCCCGCCGAGCGCGAGCGCGACGCCGAGCGCGAGCACGGCCCGCTCCGAGAGCGCGCCCGTCACGAGCGGACGATTGGCGGTGCGCGCCATGAGGGCGTCGGTGTCGCGCTCGAGCCAGTGGTTGAGCGCGCAGCCGCCGGCCGCGACCGCCGCCGTGCCGAGCGCCAGCCAGGGCAGCGCCGCCAGGCTCGCGGGCCGCTCGAGCAGGAACGCCGCGCAGGCCTCGAGCACGACGAGCAGGCCGATGCGCGGGCGCAGCAGGTCCGCCAGGCCCCGGCCGGACGGCACGAGCGAGGCGCCCTTCACGCGCGGGCGCCGGCCGGCGCGGCGTCGGCCGCGGAGGTCGTGCGCGGCGCGGGCGCCGCGGCGACCGGCGCGCCGCGCAGCAGCAGCCAGAAGCCGCAGGCCAGCAGCGCGGCGCCGCAGGTCACGTGCAGCGAGGCCGGCACCGGCGCGACCTGCGGGGTGCTGCCGTCGACGGCGGCGACGCCGGCGGTCCAGATCACGCTCGCGCCGAGCGCGACCTGCAGCAGCACGAGGACGACCGAGCCGAGCGCGTGGCGCGTCAGGCCCGGCACGGCGCGGCGCGTGACGAGCGCGGCGCGCACGACGCAGGCGATCACGACGAGCGCGAAGACGCGGTGCGCCAGGTGGATCACGACGCGCGCGTCGACGGCGGCCGGCAGCCAGTCCCCCTCGGCGGAGACCGGGAAGAACGGCACCGCGAGGCCCGCCTCGGTGTGGCGCATGAGCGCGCCGAGCAGCAGTTGCACGAAGATCGCGACGACCGCCAGGCGCGCGGCGCGGAAGGCCGCCTCGGCCCCGCCCGGATGCGCCTCGGCCGGCGCATCCAGGCGTCGACGCGAGGTGAGGTGCGCCATCGTCACCACCAGGCACAGGAAGGTCTGCGCGAGCAGCGCGTGCCCCATCGACACGGGCGTGGGCAGCAGGAACAGCACCGTCAGCCCGCCCAGCGCGCCCTGCGCGACGACGGCGGCGAGCATCCACCAGCCGAGCCGGCGCACGCCCGCGCGGGGGTCGCGGCGCGCGGTCCAGACCGCGAGCACGAGCGTGAGCAGGCCGATCGTCGCGGCGACCGTGCGGTGGCCGTGCTCGTAGAAGATGTTGCCGACCATCGGCGGCCACCACATGCCGTACGAAAGCGGCCAGTCGGGCACGGCCAGCCCCGCCTGGCGGCTCTTGACCTCGGCCCCGGCGAAGATCAGGAACAGCGTCGCGAACACGAGCAGCGTGGCGAAGCGCCGGCGCGCCGCGCTCACGCCGCCCGGAACGGACAGCGCCCCGGGAGGGGCGACTCCCGGGGCGCTGGTGCGGGCGCCGTGCATGGCGTCCTCGAAGTCCGGCCTACTTCCTGAAGGCGTGCTCGAAGTTCCCCACGCCGTCCTTGACGGTCACCGTGCCGGTGGCCTCGCCGAGGACCTCGTGCCAGAGCTTGACGCCGTACTCGCCGTCGGCAAGGCGCGCGTCGGCGATCGAGAAGCTGCCGTCCGCGCCGGTCACGGCGAAGAACGGGTGCTCCATGACGAAGGCGTAGCAGGCCATCCACGGGTGCACGTCGCACTTGATGAGCACCGCGTCCTCGGCCTTCTTGAACTCCTGCTCGCGGACGTCGCCCTTGTTGGGCATCGCGAGGTTGAACTCCTTGTTGCTCTTCGGCACCGCGTGGATGTTGTGCAGCGTCGCGTCGCTGTTGAGGATCTTGATCGGCTGCTTCTTCATCACGCCGAAGACGTGCGGCTCGTAGGTGCAGCCGACCTGGTCGAGGACGACGGGCGTCTCGGGGGCCTCGTACTTGCCCTCGGGCACGCCGGTCGTGAGCTGGACGAAGACGTCGGCCAGGCCGCCGTTGGCGCCCTTGCGCACGGCCACGGGCGAGGTCATGCCCTTGTCGCCGTGCAGCTCGTGGCAGACGGGGTCGGGCGAGAGGTCGACGGCCGCGGGCGCGGGCACCTCGCCCTCGAACTTGATCGTGCCGCGGATCTCGGCCTTCACGGCGGCCGGCTCGGAAGCCGGGGCCTGGGCGGAGGCGGCGGGAGCGGCGGCCGCGGCCACGATCGGCGCGGCGGTCTCGTCGGAAGCGGTGGCCGCGACGCTGTCGCTGCACGCGACGCAGATCAGCAGGCCGGCGATGAAGGCATGTCGGGAAAGCATGGGCATCCTGAAAAAAAGAGGAAAGGCGGTCACGCCGAGATCCTAGCAAAACCGGCCTCCCGGGCGCGCGGGAGACGGCCGGGCGCGCCGACGGCCGCGGTGGCCGCCGGCGCGCCCGTGACGACTCAGTACATGTCGTCCATGCCGGGGCCGCCGGGCATCGGGGCGGCCTTCTTCTTCTCGGGGATCTCGGCCACGAGCGCGTCGGTCGTGAGCAGCAGCGAGGCGATCGACGCCGCGTTCTGCAGCGCCGAGCGCGTGACCTTCGCCGGGTCGATGATGCCGGCCTTGACCATGTCGGTCATCTGGCCCTTCGCCGCGTCGAAGCCCATCGAAGCGCCCTTCGCGTCGAGGATCTGGTTCACGATGATCGACGCGTCGTAGCCCGCGTTCGCCGCGATCTGGCGCGCGGGAACCTTGAGCGCCTGGCGCACGATGTCGACGCCGAGCTTCTCGTCGCCGTCCGTGGCCAGCTTGTCGAGCGCCGGCAGGGCCTTGATGAGCGCCGTGCCGCCGCCGGGGAGGATGCCCTCCTCGACTGCCGCGCGCGTCGCGTGGAGCGCGTCCTCGACGCGCGCCTTCTTCTCCTTCATCTCGACCTCGGTGGCCGCGCCGACCTGGATCTGCGCCACGCCGCCGGCCAGCTTGGCCAGGCGCTCCTGGAGCTTCTCCTTGTCGTAGTCGGAGCTGGCCTTCTCGAGCTCGGCGCGGATCTGGGCGACGCGACCCTGGATGTCGGACTTCTTGCCGCCACCCTCGATGATCGTCGTGTCGTCCTTGGTGACGACCACGCGCTTGGCCGTGCCGAGCACCTTGAGGTCGGAGGTCTCGAGGTTGATGCCGAGGTCCTCCATGATCGCGGTGCCGCCGGTCAGGACGGCGATGTCCTGCAGCATGGCCTTGCGGCGGTCGCCGAAGCCCGGCGCCTTCACGGCGCAGGCCGAGAAGATGCCGCGCAGCTTGTTCACCACGAGCGTGGCCAGCGCCTCGCCCTCGATGTCCTCGCTGATCACGAGCAGCGGCTTGCCGGCGCGCGCGACCTGCTCGAGCAGCGGCAGCAGCTCCTTGATGCCGGTGATCTTCTTCTCGTGCACGAGGATGTACGGGTCCTCGAGGACGCACTCCATCTTCTCGGGCGCGGTCACGAAGTGCGGCGAGACGTAGCCCTTGTCGAACTGCATGCCCTCGACCCAGTTGATCTCGGTCGCGAGGCTCTTGCCCTCCTCGACCGTGATCACGCCGTCCTTGCCCACGCGCTCCATGGCGTCGGCGATGCGCTCGCCGATCTCCTCGTCGGAGTTGGCGGCGATCGACGCGACCTGGCGGATGTCGTCGCGCCCCTTGACGGGCACCGACATCTTCTTGAGCTGGGCGACGATGGCGTCGACGCCCTTCTCGATGCCGCGCTTGAGCTGCAGCGGGTTGGCGCCCGCCGTGACGACCTTGAGCCCCTGCTCGAAGATGGCCTCGGCCAGCACGGTGGCCGTGGTCGTGCCGTCACCGGCGACGTCGGAGGTCTTGCTGGCGACCTCCTTGACCATCTGCGCACCCATGTTCTCGTAGGGGTTCTCCAGCTCGACCTCCTTGGCGACGGTGACGCCGTCCTTGGTGACCGTCGGCGAGCCGAACGAACGCTGGATGACCACGTTGCGGCCGCGCGGGCCGAGCGTGACCTTGACGGCCTTGGCGAGCTTGTTGACGCCCGCGCGGATGAGGTCGCGCGCCTCGATGTCGTACGCGATCTTCTTTGCAGCCATTGTCGTGTCGATTCCTTTCGTGGAGTGGCGGGGAGCCGCGACTCAGTTGACGATGGCGAGGATTTCGTCCTCGCGCACGATGAGGTACTCGTTGCCCTCGAACTTGACCTCGGTGCCCGCGTAGGAGCTGAAGATCACGCGGTCCTTGGCCTTCACCTGCGGCGCGATGCGCTTGCCGTCATCGCTCAGGCGGCCCTCGCCGACGGCGATGACGATGCCCTCGCGGGGCTTCTCCTTGGCGCTGTCGGGCAGGATGATCCCGCCCTTGCTGGCCTTCTCCGCCTCGACGCGCTCGATGAGCACGTGCTCGCCGATGGGCGTGATGGCGGACTTGCCCGACTTGGTCGCAGCCTTCGTTGCCATGATTCTCTCTGTCCTTTGCTGGGGGTGGATGGAAAAGCGTGTTGCGGGAGCGCGGGGCGCCCGCGAGGTCGGTGTTCAGCCCGGGCCGCGCGCGTCAAGGACGGCGTCGATCGCGGCGCGCATCTCGTCGGGCTCGAAGGGCTTGTCGAGCAGCCGGCTGCCGATGCCCGCGCACCAGGAGCGGATCTCGGGAGTGGCGTCGCCCGACATGAAGATCGCGTCGAGCCGGCGCGCCGGGGCGCGCGCGGCCGGGCCCTCGGGCGCGGCGATGAAGGGGCCGCGCACGAAACGCTCGAAGACCTCCATGCCGGTCATGTCGGGCATGTGGATGTCGAGGATCGAGAGGTCGATCGGCGTGCGCAGCAGGATCTGCAGCGACTCGCGGCCCGACGCGGCCGTCACCACGCGGAAGCCGCAGGCCGAGACGATCTCGACGACGCAGTCGCGCACGGCCGAGTCGTCGTCGCCGACGAGCAGCGTGAGCGGACTGTGCTGGACCATGGGAGGCGCGTGCCGGGAGCCGGGGAAGGGTGCGCGCGGACGAACCGCGGGCCACCGGTGTGGAAGCAATCGGGGTGCCAATGGGCCGAAGGGGCCTCAGCGCCCGCCGCACCGCGCGCGCGATACGCGGCGGCGCGGCGCTCTGCCACAATGGCGGCAGACACGGACGCCCGCCGACCGGACGATGGTGCCGAAATGACAGCGAACCTCAGGCAGCGGCTCGGCGAGGCCCGGCTCTATCTGATCGCCAGCCTCGAGGCGCCGGGCGCCTCGCGCCTGCTGCCGAGGATCGCCCGGGCCGCGCGCGCCGGCGTCTCCCTTGTGCAGCTGCGCGCCAAGGTCGCCGACACGGCCGCGCGGCGGCGGCTGCTCGTCGAGGCGCGCGCGCTGCTGCCGCGCGCGACGCTGCTGATCGTCAACGACGACCTCGACGCGCTGCGCGATGCCGAGGGACGCCCGCTCGCCGACGGCGTGCACCTCGGCCGGCAGGACGCGGCCCGCCACGGCGGGCTGGCGGCGGCGCGCGCGGCGGTCGGCGCCGACCTGCTGCTCGGCACGAGCGTCGCCACCCTCGAAGAGCTGCGCGCCGCGCTCGAGGGCGGCGCCGATCACGCCGGCTTCGGCGCCATCGCCCCGAGCGCGACCAAGCACGACACGCGCGCCGCCGAACTCTCGCAGCTCGCCGCCTGCCTGCGCGCGGCGCCCGGCTTTCCGCTGTTCCCGATCGGCGGGCTCGGCCCGCACAACCTCGCCCTCGTGACGGCGCTCGGCTGCCGGCGCGCCGCAGTCGGCGGCGCGATCCTCGATGCGCCCGACCCGGCGGCCGCCGCGCGCGCCTGCCTCGCGGCGCTCGACGCCGGCTGAGCCGACGGAGCGCCCCGTGCGCGGTCAGCCCTCGACGCGCCGCAACGAGAACTCCACCGTGTGGCCCTCGGCCACGCGCCCGCCCTCCCAGCTCACCCAGCGGCTGCGCAGCTCGGTGCGCGAGACGAACTCGAGGCGAGCGCTGTGCATGTGCGTGTCCTTCGCGGGGTCGATGTTCAGTCCGCCGTCGAACTGGAACTCGAGCACGTTGTCCCGCACGGTCGTGGCGCGCATGCGCGGCTGGTTGCCCAGGCCGCAGTAGTGCGTGAGCACGAGATCGGGGCCGTCCTTGTGGTAGACGGTCACCATCTCGTGGTCTTCGCCGGGGAACAGCGTCTCGACGACCGCACTGCCGCTGCCCGAAGTGCGATAGGTCACGAGCACCTTGTCGGCCGGGCCCATCGTGCCGCTCGTGTCGACCCACGACCCTTCGAGGGCGGTGAGGCGCGCGAAGGCCTCGGCGGCGGGCGGCGCGCCCTCCCGAGGACCGTGCGGGGCGGCGCAGCCGAGCACCGCCAGCGCGAGGCCCGCGGCGAGCGCCCGCGGACAGAGCGAGGTCGCGATGGCCATGACGAGTCTCCTCGGGGGGTGCGTCGCGGGATCAGACGGGCAGCGCGGGGCTCGGCCAGAGCCACGCGAAGGTCGCGCCGGTCGCCAGGCCGTAGAGCAGGCCGTCGACCACGAACTTGAAGGTCGTGCTCCACTTCACGCCCTTCCAGATCGAGTCGCAGACGGCGCCCAGACCGTAGGCCATGAACGCGGCCGTGCCCGCGACGCGCAACACCGTCGAGCCGTCGCCGAGCGGGCCCACGCCGAGCCAGGTGACGTAGGCGGCGAACACGCCGACGACGATCGAGTGGATGAACCACTGCACGAGCGAGCGGCCGATCGCGGGCGGACCGTTGGGCAGCACGATCATCGAACCCACCGGACCGCGCTTGTACTTCTCGATCATCTCGGGCGAGCCCATGTCCTTCATGCTCGTGCAGCCCGGGAACATGTAGTTGCCCGGCTTGACGCCCGCGGCGCGCAGCCCGTCGAGCGCCTTGGCCTCGTTGTCGAGCGGCGTGAAGTCGCCCTTGTGCCAGGGCACCGCCATGTGGATCACCGAACTCACCACGAAGACGAAGGCGGCGGCCACGAGCACCGGCGCCCAGAGTTGCGACAGAAAGTCCATCGGATCGCCTCCAGTCGGAGCCGTCCTCGCCCCGAAACGCTCACCCGGCGGGTCTGCCGGCGCGCGCCTCTCACCCTAGCAACTCGGGCTCGGCGCCGTCGCGCGCGGGGCCGGGCCGCCCCGCGGGGGGGCACGCGACCTCAGATGTACTTGCTGACCGGGCCCATCGAGCGCCGGATCAGGTCGAAGGCCTGGAACTCGACGGGCGCCTTGAGCAGGCGCCGGCGCAGGCGCACGCCGGCCGACTTGCGCAGCAGGTGCGAGACCGGGCCCTTGCCGCCGGCGATGCCGTCGAACCACGGCGCCATCTGCGTGAAGCGCGCCCAGACCTTCTGCACGTCGGGCGGCACGACGCCCCACCAGGAGTTGAACTTGTAGTCGAAGAAGCGGCCCCACTGCTCGAAGGTCGTCGGCACCGGGTAGCCGTTCTGCTCGATCGACGGCTTCCAGAACTCGCTGCCGGGGATCGGCCGGTACGGGAACACCTCGACCGAGCAGCTCGGGTAGCGCGTCTTCATGTCGGCCGCCTGGTAGATCGTCTCGTACATCGATTCGACGGTCTCGCCGGGGTAGCCGATGATGTAGGTCAGGCCCGACTTGATGTCGAGCTCGTGCATGCGGCGCATGGCCTCGTCGGTCTGGCCCTCCTTGATGCCCTTGCGCATCAGGTTCTGCGTCTCCTCCGTCGCGGCCTCGGCGCCGAACCACATCAGGTGGTTGCCGCTGCGCTTCATCAGCCGCAGCGTCTCCGGGTCGTACTGGCAGATCTGCTTGATCTCGATCGTGCCGTTCCAGGAGATGTTCAGGCCGCGGTCGAGCAGCGCCGTGCAGAACTCGATCATGCGCTTCTTGGCGACGCCGAAGTTGGCGTCCTGGAAGCGCAGCACGTCGAAGGGGTCCTTGCGGTGGATGACCGCGAGGCGTTCGACGAGCACGTCGGCGTCGAGCGCGACCCAGCGCCGCCCGGCGATCTCGGGGCTGCAGCAGAAGCTGCACGGCTCGGGGCAGCCGAAGCTGGAGAAGTACGAGAAGCCGCGGTGCGGCCGATGCGCCAGGTGGTGCGGCGGCGGCAGGCGGTTGCGCACGCGGTGGCCGTACTTTGCCGTGCGCTTCTGCAGCTCGTAGTACTTCTGCAGGTCGATCAGGTGGAAGGACGGCTCGGGCAGGTCGTTGAGGTGCTCGGTCGGCCGGCGGCCGGTCGAGACGACCTGGCCGTCGCGCAGCAGCGCGAGCCCGGGCACCTCGTCGAGCTTCGTGCCGTTCTCGACCGCCTTCAGGAAGTCGCGGAAGGTCAGCTCGCCCTGCCCGAAGCAGACCGCGTCGCAGATCTCGCTGCGCAGGTACAGCTCGGGCAGCGCGCTGGGGAACCAGCCGCCCCAGATCATCTTGATCTGCGGGAAGCGCTGGCGCACCGCGCGGCCGACCATCGCGCCGTCCCAGACCTGGTAGCCCAGGATGCAGGAGCTGCCGAACACCGCGGCGCCCTCGCAGGCCGCGAGCGTCTGCTCGAGGTAGTCGGGCTCGGTCATGGCGTCGATGACCACGACCTCCCAGCCGAGCTGCTCGGCCGCCGGCGCGATGTGCAGCAGCTCGAGCGGCAGCAGATCGGCGCTCGGCAGATCGCCGATCGACGGATCGACGCGCGAGGGCAGGAACAGGACGACCTTCTTCTTCATGTCGGGAATCGCGGTGTCGAGCGGGGAGGGGGTCGTCGGTGCGGCGGGGTCAGGACAGGACGGGCTGCTTGTTGCCGGTGAAGATCGCGCGGATCTCGCCGTCCTCGGGGAAGCGGCCGGCGGCCAGCTTGCTGAAGACGAGCGTGTCGTTCTTCTTCACTTCGAAGCAGCCTCCGTCGGAGGGGATCAGGACCAGACTCTCGATGTCGCGCTTCCAGGTCTTGACGAGTTCTTCGGTCAGGCTCACGGCCTGAGGCTCGTAGTTTCACTTGGCGCAGTAACGGATCTCGACCTTCAAGGCGCTCCTCCGGAAGTCAGGGCCCGAATACGGGGGAACCGCACAGGATAGGCCGCCCCGCGCCGACGCGCCACCCGGCGGCCGGCCCGTCCGCCCTATCGGCGCGTCGATTCGCGCGCCTGAACCTCAACCGACCGCGCGCTCGCTTCAGCGCCGTTCAACGCGACGAGCGCTCGACGGCGCGCCCGAGCGCCGCGAAGCCGGCGAGGTCGGCGCTCACGCGCCCCTTCCAGGTGCGGCCGGCGACACCGAGCGACAGCGACAGCGAGGTCGCGGGCAACGGCCCCTGCGCCTCGAGCCGGCGCGCGAGTTCGGGGTCGGCCACGCCCAGCGACCGGGCGACGAAGTCGCCGATGTCGATCTCGGCCGCCAGGCAGGGGTTGAGCTTCTCGACGCGACGCAAGGCCGCCTCGAGTCGCGGCGAGGGCCGCCCCCCGCCGTGCATGCGCTCGATGGCAGCCTGCGCCCAGGCCTCGTCGCCGCCGGTCAGCACGACCATGCGTTCGCCCTTCGACGCGATGCGGATCGACGTGCCCTCGGTGCCGTACAGCATGCCCATGAGCGCGCGCATGTCCGGGCCGGCGGCTCCGGGCGGCGCGAACGCGTAGGCCTCGGCGGCGTCGACCGCGAGCTCGAGCAGGTCCAGGCGCAGCGAGAGCACGCGGGCGCCGGCGAGCGTCGACTCGCGCGGCGGCTCGAGCACGAGGTTGCCCGACGTGAAGGCCGGCCCGGCGTACATCTCGCGCATCCCGTTGAAGACGGTTTCGGGGTCGGAGGGCTGCAGGTACTGCGCGAAGCGCATGCCTCCATCCATGTCGCCGCCCAGGACCAGGGCCGAACCCATCGCGCCGTAGAGGGTCTGCCACGAGCCGGACAGCTCCTCCATCATCTCGCCGACCACCTCGGGATACAGCGGCGCGAGGCGCTGCACGAGCGGCTCGAAGCGCTGCGCGAGGTCGCCCATGTCCATGCCCAACAGCACGGCCATCCGCTCGTCGCCCGCGAGCGTGGCGGACAGCTCGCGGATGCCGGTCGGCTCCGCGCTGCCGATCTCGCCCATCGCGCTGCCGGCGCGCGCGAGGAAGCTCAGGTCGAGCTCCAGGTCGGCGCCCTTGACCGACAGCCCCAGGTCGAGGCGCTCGGCCGCGTCGAGCAGGGCGCGCAGGCCATCCATGTACAGCGCGAGCATCTCGCCGAGCTGCGCGGCCTGCGCGTCGCCGCTCATCGCCGACATGGTCATCATCGCGGAGAAGCCGGTCAGGCCCATGTTGATCGTGGAACGGTAGGTGCGGATCACCGTCTGCAGGTCGCAGCGCAGCGCCAGCGTGTCGCCGGGCAGCGCGCGCGCCAGCGGGCTCGGCTCGATGCCGCCCGCGTAGTCCTCGAGCAGCGAGGCGCCGACGTATTCGCCGTCGACCGCCGTCGCCAGCCGGCTCACCGAGGCCAGGAAGGCCGCGCGATCGGTCGTCGGCGCGATGACCGTGACGAGCGGCACCTTCGTGCGCGCGTGCAGGCTCAGCGCGATGCCGACCGGCCGGGCGCGATCGACGAGCCGGAAGTCCCCCGGCACGCCGGCCTCGCGCAGCGCCTCCACGATCGTGAAGCGCTCGGCCTCGCGCGCGTCGAAGGGGCGCAGGGCGTCGCGCACCATGGTCTCGCAAGCGTCGAGCGAGGACAGGCGCACGAAGGCCACCGCGCCCTGCGGCACGAGTCGCGCGAGTTCGTCGGGCGTCTCGGGGGCCTCGCCGCGCGTCTCGCCGGGCACCTGCGCGCAGCCGGCGAGCAGGACCAGCGCCCCTGCCCGGAGGCAGGCCGAGAATCGGGTCATGAGTGCGCGCTTCATCGTCGGGGCTCCGGTCCGGCCGCGGGCCCTTGCGCCGCCCGCGAGGCCCGATTCTAGGGGCCCCTCGCCGCGCGCCGGGACTCAGAAGCGCGGCACGACCGTGGCGGGATTGGTGGCGTGCAGCGTGCCGTCCCCGACGGGGAAGAAGGCCTGCACCCAGAAGACGCTGCCGGCGAAGGCCTGGCTTTCCGGCAGCCGGAAGCTGCGCACGACCGGCAGTTCCTGACCGAGCGTCGTCACGTGGAAGCTCGCGACGACCGAGGCCGGCTCCAGCCACAGCGGCCCGCCGACGACGTGCGCCGGCGCGCTCGGAGAGCCGCTCGTCGCGATGCCGACCGTCGCGCTCGCGCCCGGCGGGCCGTAGATCGAGAGCAGCGCCTGCCCGCCCGGCACGCCGTCGCTCGTGAGCGTCAGGTACGGCTCGGGCGGGTCGATCAGTGTGCCGGTGACGAGTTCGCCGAAGGCGGGCGCCTCGACGCTCACGCCGCTCAGCGAGACCTGGCCGCCCGTCCCGCCCACCGAGGGCGCCTCGTCGCCCGTGCCGTTCGGCTCGCCCGGGTCGAGCAGGTGCCAGGAACTGCCGCGCACCGACGCGACGGCCGGGCCGGTGTACCAGGCGTAGTCGGCCATCACGCGCAGGCTCGGGCCGCCGTCGGAGAGGTTCTGCGTGCAGAGGCCCGACGTGCCGCCGCCCTTGCCGCCCTTGAGCGTGCAGCCGGCGACGACGAGCGCGCCCGCGTTCTCGAAGTGGATCGCGGCCTTGCCGGGGGCCGCGCAGCCCGCCGCGACGCCGCCCGGCCCGCCCGCCAGCGTGCCGTTCACGACGGCGAAGGTTCCGTTGCGCACCGCGAGCGCCGGCGAGGCGGGCGAGCTGTTGACGGCGCTCTTCTGGCCGAGGGCCGTGACGTTGCTCACGACCGCGGCGCAGGACTCGAGGTAGAAGGTGAAGGTGCCGCTCTCGAAGGACGTCCCGACCGGCACGTTCTCCACGTGCCCGATCTCGCAGTCCTCGATCACGACCGGCGCGCCGACGTAGCCGCAGCGCAACTCCTGGATCTCGAGGCCGGCGAGCACGAGCGGCCCGAGGGCCGGCTCGAAGATCGTCTCGCCCCCGAGGATCCGCGGCCGCGCGGCGTCGCCGCGCGCCACGACACGCAGCGTCTTGCTCGTCTTGAACGACGCGTAGGTGCCGGGTGCGACCCGCAGCACGTCGTGGTTCTTCACCAGCGGCGAGGCCACGGCCGCCGCGAGCGAGGCGAAGTCGGCCGGCCCGTCGTCGTCGACGGTCCAGTGCGCCTGCGCGGAGGCCTGCCCGAGCGCGGCGGCGGACCACAGCACGCTCGCCAACAACCGCGACCGGCGCAGGGACGACCAAGACATGGCCCTGGATGCTACGCGAAAAGGGCTCGTTCGGGGATGTCCGACGCCCCACCGGACTTCCGGCTCAAGTATGGGAGGCGAAAGCGCGGATGAACGAGGGCCTCGTTCCCGGGAGGCCCGCCGTGGCCGCGCTCCGACGTCGTCCCGTGCTGCTCGCCGCAGGCGTGCTCGCCTGGGGCGGCGCCGTGGCCGCCGGCTTCGCGGAGCTGGTGCGCTACGAGCACCGCGCGGGCGCGCTGGCCCGGCCCGCCGCCGCGTCGGCGCGCGTGGCGCCGGGCGAGCTGGCGCGGGACGTCCCGACGCTGCTGCTGTTCCTGCATCCGCGCTGTCCGTGCAGCGTCGCCACGATCGAGGAACTCAACCGGCTGCTCGCGCGCCGCGCCGGCGCGCTGGCCGTCACGGCGCACGTCTACGCCGATCCCGCGCTCGGCGCCGACTGGGCGCGCGGCGCGCTGTGGAACGCCGCCCGGTCGCTGCCCGGCGTCGACGTGCGCGAGGACCTGCTCGGCGCGACGGCGCGGCGCTTCGACGCGCGCGTCTCGGGACAGGCGCTGCTCTTCGCCCCCGACGGCGCGCTGCTCTTCAGCGGCGGCCTGACGGGGTCGCGCGGCCATGCCGGCGACAACCCGGGGCGCGCCGCGGTCGAGGCGCTGCTCGACGGCGCGCCCGCCGGCCCGACGCTCACGACGCCGGTCTTCGGGTGCGCGCTGCGCGCCGACGCGGAGGCCCCGTGACGACCGGCACCTCGCAACGCGCCGCGCAGATCTGCACCGAGCGGCTCGACCGGCTGCATGCGCGCATCGACCGGCTGTTCGCCGGCCTGCTGCTCTTCCAGTGGTTCGCGGGGATGCTCGCCGCGCTGTTCATCGCGCCGGCCACCTGGAGCGGCTCGAACAGCTCACCGCACCTGCACCTGACGCTGGCCGTGGCGCTGGGCGGCCTGATCTCGCTCCCGCCCGCGCTGCTCGGCTTCTTCCGGCCCGGCCGCACGAGCACGCGCCACGTCATCGCCGTCTGCCAGGCGCTCAGTTCGGCGCTGCTCATCCACCTGAGCGGCGGGCGCATCGAGACGCATTTCCACGTCTTCGGCTCGCTGGCGTTCCTCGCGTTCTATCGCGACTGGCGCGTGCTGGTCCTGAACTCGGCCGTGGTCGCGATCGACCATTTCGTGCGCGGCGTGTACTGGCCCGAGTCGGTGTTCGGCGTGCTGCTCGCCGGGCCCTGGCGCTGGGTCGAGCACGCCGGCTGGGTGGTCTTCGAGAACGTCTTCCTGATCCCGCAGTGCCTGCAGAGCCGGCGCGAGATGCGGGACATCGCCGCGCAGCAGGCCGAGCTCGAGGCGAGCAACGAGCGCATCGAGGACGAGGTGCGCCAGCGCACCGCCGAGCTGGCCGAGGCGCGCGACGAGGCGCTCGAGGCGGCGCGGGCCAAGGCGGCCTTCCTGGCGAACATGAGCCACGAGATCCGCACGCCGCTCAACGGCGTGCTGGGCATGAACGCGCTCATGCTCGACACGCCGCTCGATGTCGAGCAGCTCGGTTACTCCGAGACCATCCGGACCTCGGGCGAGGCCCTGC
>CAZBBB010000028.1:0-35127 GCA_964490005.1 uncultured Phycisphaerales bacterium
CCGGCGAACACGACGGCGAACAGCGCGCCCGCCAGCAGCGCGCGCAGCGCCGCGCGCGGCGCGGCGCGCGGTACGCGCGGGTCGAGCACGAGGCTCGCCAGCACGCCGACGCACGCGGCCAGCGCCAGGCCGTCCGCCGCCTCGCGCGGCCACCAGCCGCGCCAGCCGCGCAGCGCCCACTGTCCGGCGGCGATGCCCGCCGCGAGCGCGAGGGCCGCGCCGGCCGCGCCGCAGCGTGCACGCAGCAGACGCCAGAGGCCCCAGGCGACGGCCGACGGCAGCAGCGCGCCGAACAGCAGGTCCTGCGCGCTCAGCACGACGCGCGCCGCCTCAGGACTGCCGGGCCTCGACCGAGACGATCAGGTCGACCGCGTCGGAGAGCGGGCCGATCATGAAGTCGTTGCCGAACTCGCTGCGCAGGATCGTGAAGCGCGTCTCGAAGCCCTGCAGCGCGGTGCCCCGGCTCTCGCCGCGGCCGGTGCGCTCGACGCTGATCGAGAGCGGCCGGCTCACGCCGCGCAGCGTGAGCTGGCCCTCGACGGTCCAGCGGTCCTCGCCGGCCGGCACGACGCGGGTCGAGGCGAAGCTGGCCTGCGGGAACTCCTCGGCCGACAGGAAGTCGGGGCTGAGGATGTGCTGGTCGCGCTTGGCGTTGCCCGAGTGCACGCTGCCCGTGTCGATCGTGAACTCGACCGAGGAGGCGCCGCCTTCGCTCTCGTCGAGCGTGATCGTGCCGGCGATGCCGTCGAAGCGGCCGTAGAAGAAGGCCGTCTCCATGTGCTTGATCCGGAAGATCACCGAGCTGTGGCCGCCGTCGATGGCGAGGGCCGTCGGCGCGGCAGGCACGGCGGGCGCCGGGCCGGCCGCGCGCGACGCGGGCAGCCAGGGCAGGGCCAGCAGGGCGGGCAGCAGGGCCGCGGCGCAGAGCTGCGCGCGGCGCGGATTCGGGCGCGAGCGGGTCATCTTCGTCTCTCCGGTGAGGGTGCGTGGACGGCACAATGTCGCGCAGCGCGCCTGTCCGCCGCAACCGCCGCGCGCGCCGTGAGCCCCCGCCGGAGCATCTTCCCGTGCGCGCCGTCGTCATGCAGGACGGGCACGTCGCGTTGCGCGATGTGCCCGAAACCGTGCCGCCCGGCGAGTGCCGCGTGGCCGTCACGCTCGCCGGCATCTGCGCCACCGACCTGGCCCTCGCGCGCGGCTACATGGGTTTTTCGGGCGTGCCGGGCCACGAGTTCGTCGGGCGCGCGCTCGACGGCCCGCTGGCGGGCCGACGCGTGGTCGGCGAGATCAACGCCGGCTGCGGCCGCTGCGGCGAGTGCGCGCGCGGAGACGCCCGGCACTGCGCCACGCGCACCGTCCTCGGCATCCACGGCCGGGACGGCGCCTTCGCCGAGCGCCTCGCGCTGCCCGCGCGCAACCTGCTCGCAGTGCCCGACGGAGTGACCGACGAGGCGGCCGTCTTCGCCGAGCCGCTCGCGGCGGCGCTGGCCGTGCTCGACGCGGCGCCGCTTCCGGCCGACGCCCGCGTGCTCGTCGCGGGCGACGGACGGCTGGGGCTGCTCGTCGCGCACGCCCTGGCACGCGCCGGAGCGCAGGTCACGGTGGCGGGCCGGCATCCCGAGCGGCAGGAACTGCTGCCGCACGGCGCGCGACTGCTCACGGGCCTGCTCGAGGACGAGGCCGCGCCGGGCACGGACCGGCGCTGGGAGCTGGCCGTCGAAGCCACCGGGCGCCCCGCGACGCTCGCGCGCCTGCAGCGCCACGTCGCGCCGCGCGGCACGATCGTGCTCAAGACCACCTGCGAGACGCCGCTCACGCTCGACCTCGCGCCGCTCGTCGTCGATGAGCAGCGCCTCGTCGGCAGCCGCTGCGGCCGGCTCGCGCCCGCCCTGCAGTGGCTGGCGCAGGGCGACGTCCCCGTGCAGGCCTTCATCGCGGCCCGCTATCCGCTCGACGAGGCGCCGCGGGCGCTGCGCCACGCCGCGCGCGGCGGCGTCCTCAAGGTGCTGCTCGCGCCGGGCGCCTGAGGTCGCGGCCCGCGACCGCCCGCCCGATCCGGAGATGGACCTGCGTGCGGCGCAGCAGCTAGAGTCGCGCGCCGGTCGGGCCCGTCGCGCCGACCTCGGAGATTCCGCATGGCCCGCATCCCTTCGCCGCTCGGCGCCCTCGCGCTCGCGGCCGCCCTCGCCGCGAGTCCGGCGGCCGCGCAGTCGCAGGAGGTCGCGCTCGTCGGCGCGCGCATCCTGCCCGTGGTCGGCGCGCCGATCGACGACGGCACGATCGTGCTGCGCGAGGGCCGCATCACGGCGCTCGGCGACCGCGGCCGGCTCGGCGTGCCGGCCGGCGCGCGCGTCATCGACGTCAGCGGCAAGGTCATCATCCCCGGGCTGGTCGACACGCACAGTCACATCGGCGGCGGCTGGGGCGCCGACGGAAGCGCACCGCTGCAGCCCGACGTGCGCATCTTCGATTCCATCGACTGCCGCGACCCGGGCTTGCAGCGCGCGCAGGCGGGCGGCATCACGACGGTCAACGTCATGTCGGGCAGCGGCCACCTGATGAGCGGCCAGACGGCCTACCTGAAGCTGCGCGACGCCGACACGATCGAGGAACTGGCCTACCGCTGGCCCGACGGCGCCCCCATGGGCGGCATGAAGATGGCCAACGGCACCAACAGCCAGGGCGAGCCGCCCTTTCCCGGCACGCGCGGCAAGTCGGCGGCGCTCGTGCGCGAGCTGTTCGTCAAGGCGCTGTCCTATCGCGACAAGCTCGCGCGCGCCGGCGACGACGCCGACAAGCGCCCCGAGCGCGACCTCGGCATGGAAGCGCTGCTCGAGGTGCTCGACGGCCGGCGCATCGTGCAGCACCACACGCATCGTCACGACGACATCCTGACCGTGCTGCGGCTGCGCGAGGAGTTCGGCTTCCGCGTCGTGCTGCACCACGTGAGCGAGGCGGCCAAGGTCGCCGACGAGATCGCCGCGGCCGGCGTGGGCAGCTCGCTGATCATGATCGACGCGCCCGGCGGCAAGCTCGAGGCGGCCGACTTCGACCCGACCGGCGCGGCCAGGCTCGAGGCGGCCGGCGCGCTGTTCGCCTACCACACCGACGACTGGATCAACGACAGCCGCCTGTTCCTGCGCTCGGCCGCGCTCGGCGTGCGCAACGGGCTCTCGCGCAACGGTGCGCTCGCGGCGCTGACGCTCAACGGCGCGCGCATGCTCGATCTGGACGACCGCATCGGCTCGCTCGAGGTCGGCAAGGACGCCGATCTCGTCGTGCTGAGCGGCGATCCCTTCTCGGTCTGGACGGTCGTCGAGCAGACCTGGGTCGCCGGCGAACGCGTCTTCGATCGCAGCGACGAACAGGATCGGCTCTGGGCCGTGGGCGGCTGGGGGGCGGGCAGCCCGCGCGCCGGCGAGATCTGCTGCCTCTCAGGGGAGGACCGCTGATGCACGCCGCCCGAAAGGCTCCGCGCGCCGCCGCTCGCGGCGCATCGTCGGCCCTCGCGGCCGCGCTGCTCACGGCGCTCGCGCTGGGCGCCCCGCTGGCCGCACCGGGCTCGGCCCAGGACCTCGCCGTGCGCGGCGCGCTCGTCCACACCAGCGCCGGGGAGCCGCTGCGCGACGGCGTCGTGCTCATTCGCGACGGGAAGATCGTCGCCGTCGGGCCGGCCGACTCGATCGAGATCCCCGAGGGCTTCGCCACGCTCTCGGCGGCGGTCGTGACGCCAGGACTCGTCGACGCGCACAGCGTCGTCGGCCTGGCCGGCTACCTCAATCAACCCACCGACCAGGACCAGCTCGACGGCAGCGCGCCGATCCAGCCCGAGCTGCGCGCCGTCGACGGCTTCAACGCCCGCGAGCGGCTCATCGAATGGGTGCGCGGCTTCGGCGTGACGACGATCCACACCGGGCACGGGCCCGGCGCGCTCGTCTCGGGCCAGACGCTCGTGGCCAAGACGCGCGGCGACACCGTCGAGCAGGCCGTGATCGTGCCGCGCGCGATGATCGCCGCCACGCTCGGCGAGGGCAGCCAGTCGGGCGACGAGGCCAAGGCGCCCGGCACGCGCAGCAAGGCCGTCGCGATGCTGCGCCAGGAGCTGGTCAGGGCGCGCGAGTACGCAGCCAAACTCGCGGCGACCGACGTCGGCGAGCGGCCCGCGCGCGACCTGCGTCTCGAGGCGCTGGCCGACCTGCTGGCCCGCCGGCTGCCGCTGCTCGTGACGGCGCATCGTCACCAGGACATCGACGCGGCGCTGCGCCTGGCGGCCGAGTTCGACCTGGCGCTCGTGCTCGACGGCGCGGCCGAGGCCTACCTGCTGCTCGACGAGATCGCCGCCGCCGGCGTCCCCGTGCTGCCCCATCCGGCCATGGCGCGCGCCGCGGGCGAGCTGGAGAACGCCACCATGGAGCTGGCCGGCCGGCTGGCCGACGCCGGGATCCCGATCGCGCTGCAGAGCGGCTTCGAAGACTACGTGCCCAAGACGCGCGTGCTGCTCCACGAGGCCGCGATCTCGGCCGCCTACGGGCTGGGCGCCGAGCGCGCGCTCTCGGCGATCACGATCGACGCGGCGCGCGTCCTCGGGCTCGCCGGGCGCTTGGGATCGCTCGAACCCGGCAAGGACGGCGACCTGGCGCTCTACGACGGCGACCCCTTCGAATACACGACGCACTGCGTGGCCACCGTCATCGACGGCGTCGTCGTGCACCGCGGAGCGCGCTGAGATGCCCGACGAACCGCGCGTGACGACCCGCCGCATCGCGGTCTTCTTCGACGTCGACAACGTCGTCATCGGCGTGCGCGACGCCAAGTATCCGCGCTTCGACGTCGAGCTGATCCTCACGCGCCTGCTCGAGAAGGGCGAGCTGGTCGTGAAGCGGGCCTACGCCGACTGGAGCCACCACCAGCCGATCAAGCGCTCGATGCACGAGGCCGCCATCGAGCTGATCGACATCCCCGAGAGCCGGCGCACGGGCAAGAACAGCGCCGACATCCGCATGGTCGTCGACGCCATGGAGCTCTCGTACACCAAGCCGCACATCGACACCTTCGCGCTCGTGTCGGGCGACAGCGACTTCTCGCCGCTCGTGAGCAAGCTGCGCGAGAACGGCAAGTTCATCATCGGCTGCGGCGTCAAGAACAGCAGCGCGCGCCTGCTCATCGACAACTGCGACGAGTACGTGTTCTACGACGACCTGGTGCGCAGCAAGCCGCGGCGGCGCGTGGCCCCCAAGGGGCTCGACACCGTCAAGCAGGAGGCCTTCGACCTGCTCGTGGAGGTCATCGAGGCCCTGCAGCGCGAGAGCAAGGACGTGCTCTGGGGTTCGCTGATCAAGGACACGATGAAGCGCAAGCAGCCGCAGTTCAACGAGGAGTACCACGGCTACAGCAGCTTCCAGCGCCTGCTCGAGGACGCGCAGAAGCACAAGCTCATCCGGCTGCGCAAGGACGAACGCAGCGGAACCTACGTCGTCGCCGAGCTGCTCGACGGCGCCGGCTGAGGGGCGGCCCCGGGCCCCGCCGCCCCGCGGCCGCGATCGCGGGCTAGACTCCCCGACTCACCCCCGGGAGCCCGCACCGATGATCCTCGCCCCGCTGCTGTACGCCGCCGCGCTGCTCGTGCCGCCGCCCGCGTCCGTCCCGCCCGCCGTCGACGACGGGCTGCTCGCGCAGGCCGTGGCCGCCGGCCTGCACGGCCTCGCCCTCACGCCCGAGGCGCGCTCGCTCGAACTGGCCGCCGAGATCGGGCGCGGCAACGACCTGCTCGCCGCGCGCCGCGTGAGCAGCCGCCTCGTGCAGCTCGGCCTGTCGGGCATGCTCGTGAGCTGCCGCGACGGCCGCGTCGAGCTGCGCGGCACGGTCGACGGCGAGGAGCGCCGCCGGCGCGCCGAGCGGATCGCGGCCGCGACGGAAGGCGTCGGGTCGGTCACGAACTCGATCCTCGTCGAGGGCGAGGTGCGCGCGCCCGAGCCCGTCGCGCCGCCCGCCGAGGCGCCGGCGGCGACGCAGGGCCCCTTCGCCTTCCTCACGCCGGGGGGGCTGGCCGGCCGCGACATCCGCCTCGAGATCCGCGACGGCATCGTCGACGTGCGCGGCGAGGTGAGCAGCGAGGCGGCGCGCGGCTGGGTGACGCGCGCGGCGCAGCGCGTGCCGGGCGTGCGCGCGGTGCGCAACCAGGTCGCGGTGCGCGAGGTCGGGCCCGAGGAGGCCCGCCGCCTGGCCCTGCTCGTGCAGCGCCGGCTGGAGTACAGCCCCGTCGTCGGGCCGGTCATGGCGGCCGTGCTCGTGACGGCGCCCGACGGCATCGTGCGCCTCGAGGGGCGCGTGCGGGACGCCGGCCAGCGGGCCGAGGCCGAGCGGCTGGTCCGCGCCGTGGGCGCCGCCTTCGCGGTCGACAACCGCCTCGTCGTGGACGGCGGCCTGCGGATCGGCACCGGCGGCGACGGCCGGGCCTACGCCAGCTTCTGAGCGGGCGCGGGGATCGGACTCAAGTCGCGCGCGGTCGGTGTCCGATGCGTCGGGCCATGCCCGGGAAGACTCCGTCCGCCAACCGGCCGGCGCGCCAGCGCGGCTTCACGCTCGTCGAGCTGCTCATCGTCGTGATCATCATGGGCATCCTGAGCGCCGTGGTGATCCCGCAGTTCAAGTCCGAGCGCACCGAAGCCGTGGCCTCGACGCTCGCGAGCAACGTGACGCACGTCACGATGATGCTGCAGTTCCAGCGCGCCAAGACCGGGGATGCGCAGAGCTGGCCGACCGCCATCGACGCGGCCTGGTTCTCCTCCAAGCAGCTCCCCTACCATCCCGATGCGCTGGCCGGCGTGCCGCAACTGCAGACGGTGAGTTCGCCGACCCCGACGCACCCGGCCGACAAGACGATCACGCCCTCGAGCGCCGGGGCCTACTGGTACAACTCGGCCAACGGGAACTTCCGGGCCCGCGTGCGCGACCAGGGCTCGGCTGCGGCGACGCTCGAGCTCTACAACCGCGTGAACCAGAGCGCGCTGACCAACCTGTCCGAGACCGGCCGGTCCGGCTCGGAGAGCGGGGGCGCCGAGGAAGGCGGAGGGGGCGCCGGCGGGCTGCTGGGCGGACTGCTGGGCGGCCTGCCGCGCTGAGCGTCGGGCCTCAAGCCCGCGGCCGGTGCCGGCCGAAGACGTCGAGGGACGCCCGGAATGGTGCGGCGTCGCTCCGCCCCCCCGGGACCGGGCATGCTCCTGCGCCTCACCGCCATCACCGAGCGCTTCACGCCGGACGTCGAGGACGGCGATGAACGCCGTCGCGGCCGGCTGCTCGCCGGCGTGTCGCTCTCGATCCTGGCCGTCCTGCCGATCGTCGCCGCGATCCACTTCTGGTACGGCAACCTCCCCGCCGCCCTGACGGCCGCCGGCGGCGTGCTGCTCGGCGCGGCGCTGCTGCCGCGGCTCGCCCGCACGCGTCGCGTGCCGCTCGCCGCCAACCTGGTGCTCGGCGTGCTGTTCGCGGTGCTCACCGTGCTCACGCTCGTCTCGGGAGGCACGCACGCCGCCTCGCTCGTCTGGCTGGCGGCCCTGCCGATGCTGGCGATCACGCTCACGGGCGCCACGGCCGGACTGCTCTGGACGATGGGCGTGATCCTGTGCGTGTGCTGCGTCTACGTGCTCGACGCCACGAACAGCGAACTGACGCAGTACGGCGAGATCCTCGAGGCGCGCGTGGCGCAGTTCGTCGGCCTGCTGGGCCTGGCCATCGCCGTCGTCGTCTTCACGCACATCTTCGAGTCCACGCGTCAGCGCGCGCTCACCGAGATCCGCACGGCCAACCGCCATCTCGAGGACGCCAAGGACGTGCTCCAGCAGGCCCTGCACGCCGCACAGGCCGCGGCGCGGGCCAAGAGCCAGTTCCTGGCCAACATGAGCCACGAGATCCGCACGCCGATGAACGGCGTGATCGGCATGACCGGACTGCTGCTCGACACGCAGCTCGACGCCGAGCAGCGGGAGTACGCCAACACGGTGCGC
Organism: uncultured Phycisphaerales bacterium; assembly: GCA_964490005.1. Classification (GTDB taxonomy): domain Bacteria; phylum Planctomycetota; class B15-G4; order B15-G4; family B15-G4; genus CAZBBB01. The sequence goes on from CAZBBB010000028.1 coordinate 8,004, forward strand.
ACCTGCGGCGAGAGCCTGCTCACCGTCGTGAACGACATCCTCGACTTCAGCAAGATCGAGGCCGGACAGGTCGAACTCGAGACGATCGAGTTCGAGGTGGCCAGCGTCGTCGCCGACGTCGTCGACCTGCTGGCCTTCCAGACGCACGACAAGGGGCTCTCGGTCGTGACCACGATCGCCGAGGACGTCTCCTCGCACGTGCGCGGCGACCCGTCGCGGCTGCGCCAGGTGCTGACCAACCTCGTGGGCAACGCGATCAAGTTCACGGCGCGGGGCACGATCGAGATCCGCGTGGGGACCGCGCCGGCGCCCGGCGACCCGCACCTGCTGCGCTTCGACGTGAAGGACAGCGGCATCGGCATGACGCCCGAGCAGCTCGGCCGGCTGTTCAAGCCCTTCAGCCAGGCCGACACGACGACGACGCGCAAGTACGGCGGCACCGGCCTCGGCCTGGTCATCTGCCGGCAGCTCGTCGAGCTCATGGGCGGGCAGATCCACGTCGAGAGCACGCACGGCGAGGGCAGCACCTTCTGGTTCACGATCTCGCTGCCGCGCGTGGACGCCCCGGCCGACCTCACGCTGGACGTGAGCGGCATCCGCCTGCTGGTCGTCGACGACAACCCGACCAACCGCCGGGTCTTCGAGGCGCAGACCGCCGGCTGGGGCGTCGAGCTGAGCATGGCGGTCGATGCCTTCGAAGCGCTCGACCTGCTGCGCGCCGCGTTCCACGCCGGCCGCCCCGTCGACGCCGTGTTCGTCGACATGCAGATGCCGCACATGGACGGCCTCGAACTCTCGCGCGAAATCCGCCGCGATCCGGCGCTGGCCGCGCTCACGCTCGTGATGGTGACGTCCGAGGGCTCGTACGGCAGCCGCCGGAAGGCCATCGAGGCCGGCCTGGACGAGTTCCTCACCAAGCCGGTGCGGCCCGAGCACCTGCGCGCGACGCTGGCCTCGGCACTGACGCGGCGCGGACACGTGCGGGCCGGCGGCCGCCCCCTTGCCGTCGCAGCGGACGCCGAGCCGGTGGCGGCCGCCCCCGCGCCGCCGCGCACGCGCGTCGTGCTGGTCGCGGAGGACAACCCGGTCAACCAGCGACTGGCCTGCCGCCTGCTCGAGAAGCTCGGCTACCGCGCCGACGTCGTCGCCAACGGCGCCGAGGCCGTGGAGGCCACGGCGCGCATCGCCTACGATGCGGTGCTCATGGACTGCCAGATGCCCGTCATGGACGGATTCACGGCGACGGAGGCCATTCGCAGGCGCGAGAGCGGCGGCCGACGCACGCCGATCATCGCTCTCACCGCCAACGCCATGACCGGTGATCGCGAGCACACGCTGCGCGCCGGCATGGACGACTACCTCACCAAGCCGGTGAAGCGCGAGGCGCTCGCCGAGACCCTGGGCCGCTGGCTGGGAGAAGCGCCTGCGGCGGCGGCCTCCGAGGCGCGGGCCTGAGGCGGCGCGGCCGTCCCCTTGGGTCACGCGCTGCTCGACGCGCTGCTCGACCTCGTCGAGCGCGGGCTGCTCGTTCCGGGGGCGCACCTGCGCTGGCGCCTGCAGGGCCGGCGCCGCCCGCTCGAACGCTACGTCGAGCAGGGCCCGGCCAGTCTCGCCGCCGGCATGCTCATCTGGATCGCGACGGCGCTCATGCTCTACCTTCTGCTCTCCTGAGCCCCGCACGAAGAGCCGACGCATGAGACTCCCCACGCTGATCCTGGCCTGCGCACCCGCCCTCGCGGCGCAGGACTTCTCCAACGTGACGATCGAGGTCGCGCCCGTCGCCGGGCACGTCTCGATCCTCACCGGCGCCGGAGGCAACGTCGGCGTCAGCGCCGGCCCCGACGGCATCCTGATCGTCGACGACCAGTTCCTGCCGCTGGCCGAGCGCATCCGCGCCGCCCTCGACGGGCTCGCGCCGGGCGGCCCGCGCTACGTGCTCAACACGCACTGGCACGGCGACCACACCGGCGGCAACGCGGCCTTCGGCGCGACGGCGCTGATCGTCGCGCACGAGAACGTGCGCCGGCGCATGGCGGCTCCGCCGCGCGGCGAGGACGGCCCGGCCCCGCCCGAGGCCCTGCCCGCGCTCACCTTCACCGAACGCGTCACGCTGCACTTCAACGGCGAGGCCGTCGAAGTCGTGCACCTGCCGCCCGGCCACACCGACGGCGACAGCGTCGTGCTGTTCACCGGGAGCGGCGTGGCCCACCTCGGCGACGCCTACTTCGCCGGACGCTTCCCGTTCGTCGACCTCTCGAGCGGCGGCGACGTGGTCGGCCTGGCGCGCAACATCGCGCGGCTCGTCGACGAGCTGCCGGCCGACGTGCGCATCATCCCCGGCCACGGCCCCGTGACTTCGCTCGAGGAGCTGCGCACGTACGGACGCATGCTCGACGCGTCGATCGCCCTCGCGCGCGCGGCCCACGCGGCCGGCACGCCGGTCGACGCGTTCGTCGCCGCCGGAATGCCCGAAGAGTGGCGGGGCTGGGCCTGGAGCTTCATCAGCGAGGAGCGCTGGCTCTCGATCGTGCACGAGAGCGTCGGCCGCTCGCCGGACGGGCCGACGCCCACGACCGGGCCGCTGCTGCCGCCCTCGGCCGCGCGCTGACGCGCCATGGACCTCGGCCTGGCCGACACCGCGGTGTTCATCACCGGCGCCTCGGGCGGCATCGGCCGCGCGCTGGCCGAGACCTTCCTGGACGAGGGCGCACGCGTCGTGCTGCACGCGCGGGCGCGCGGCGCGGAGCTGCGCGACTGGGTGGCGCGCCGGCCGGACGCGGCGCGCGCGCAGGTCGTCGAAGCCGACATCCGCGACCCCGCGGCCGTGCAGGCGGCCTTCGACGCGGGGCGCGCGGCCTTCGGCCGCATCGACGCCTGCATCGCCAATGCCGGCGCCTGGACGCCCCCCGACCGGCGGCTCGACGAAGCGCCCGTCGAACGCATCCGGGAGGCCGTCGACGTCAACCTGCTCGGCGCGGTCTGGACGGCGCGCGCCTTCTTCGGCGGGCTGGCGCGCGACGGAGCGCGCGCCGACGGGCGCGGCGCGAGCCTGGTCTTCATCGGTTCGACCGCCGGCCGCTTCGGCGAGGCCGGGCACGCCGAGTACGCCGCCGCCAAGGCCGGCCTGCACGGCCTGATGCTCAGCCTCAAGAACGAGATCGTGACCCTCGATCCGTTCGGGCGCGTGAACCTCGTGCAACCGGGCTGGACGGTCACGCACATGGCGCGCCCCGCGCTCGACGCGCCGGGGGTCATCGCCAAGGTCGCCGCCACGATGGCCGTGCGGCAGCTCGCGCGGGCGCGCGACATCGCGCGCCTCGCCGCCGTGCTGTGCTCGCCGCTCGCGGCGCGGCACGTCTCGGGGCAGATCGTGGCCGTCGCCGGCGGCATGGAAGGCCGCACGCTCTGGAGCGCCGCCGACATCGACGAGGACGCGATCCGTCGACGCGCGCGCGACCCGGGCGAGTGAGCGGGCGCCCGCCGCTCGACCCGACGCTGCCCCTGCCCGCCGCGCCGCGGGAGGCCCTCGCGCTCGTCACGCCCGACGGCCGCGAGCACGCCGACGCGGCGCTGCGCGCGGCGATCGGACGCGCGCTCGCCGGCCTGCGGCAGCAGCGCCTCGTCCCGGGCGCGCGCCTCGTCCTGGCGCTGCCGAGGAGCCTGGAGTTCGTCGCCGTGCACCTGGCGGCCCTGCGTTCCGGCGCGGTCTCGGTGCCCGTCTCGCCGGCCGCGACGGCGTCCGAAGTCTCGCGGCTGGCCGAGGCCTCGCGTGCGCAGCTCGTGGTCGACGAGGCGCTCGCCCGTCGCTGGCTCGCCGCTCGCGACGCGCCCTGCGACCCGTCCGACCTGCCGCGTCCCGCCGGGCGCGACCCGGCGCTGCTGCTCATGACCTCCGGCACGACCGGCGCGCCCAAGGGCGTGCTGCACACCCACGCCGCGCTGCGCCGGCAGGTCGAGGATCTCGCGGCGTGCTGGGACGTCACGCCCGCCGACGTGCTGATCCACGCGCTGCCGCTGTACCACGTGCACGGCCTCGTCGTGGCGCTGCACGTGGCGCTGGCGAGCGGCGCGCGCGTCGTGCTGCTCGAACGCTTCGAGCCCGAGGCGGTCGTGCGCGCCGTCGCGACGCGCGGCGGCACGCTGTTCATGGGCGTCCCCACGATGTACCACCGGCTGCTGCAATTGCCGGAAGCCGGGACGCGACCGCTGGCCTCGCTGCGCCTCGCGACCTGCGGCAGCGCCCCGCTGCGCGCCGAGACGGCGGCCGCCTTCCTGCGGCGCACGGGCCGGAGGCTGCTCGTGCGCTACGGACTGACCGAAGCGCTCATCGTGACCAGCCAGCGGCTCGACGAGGAGCGCGATCCGCACGGCGTCGGTCGCCCGCTTCCGGGCGTCGGGCTGCGCATCGTCGATCCCGAGTCGCAGCGCGAGGTCCCGGCGGGAGCGGTCGGCAGCGTGCGGGTCCGCGGTCCGACGGTCTTCGCCGGGTACGAGGGTGGCGGCGGCGGCCCCGACGCCGCGGGCGAGTTCGACACCGGCGATCTGGGTTTCGTCGACGCGACGGGCGAGCTGCAGCTCGTCGGGCGGCGACGCGAACTGATCATCACCGGAGGACACAACGTGCATCCCCGCGAAGTGGAGACGGTGCTCGAACGCGAGGACTCGGTCGCCGAGTGCGCCGTCACGGGCCTGCCGGACGAGGATCTCGGCGAACTCGTCGCCGCCGCCGTCGTCGGCGCGCCGGGCCGACCGCCCGACCTGCCGGCGCTGCGGGCGCGTTGCAGCTCCGAACTGCCGCGGTTCAAGCAGCCGCGGGCCTGGCTGGTGCTCGAGGCCCTTCCGCGCACGCCGCTGGGGAAGCTGCGCCGCGACGCGTTGTCCGCGCTCCCCGGCTGGACGCGCACGCGATGAGTTCGCTCCGCCCGCGGCATGGCGCGGCCGGCGCCGTCGTCGCGCTGCTGCTGGCGTGCTGCCTGTCAGGCTGCGCTCCCGCGGCTCCCGCGCCGGGCGTGTTGCTCGTGACCCTCGACACGACGCGCGCCGATCACCTCGGCTGCTACGGCGACCCTCGCGGCCTGACGCCGCGCATCGACGCCTGGGCGGCGCGCGGGCTGATCTTCGACGCGGCGCGCGCGCCCACCCCCGTCACGCTGCCGAGCCACGCCACGCTGCTCACCGGCCTGCAGCCGACCGCGCACGGCGTGCACGCGAACGGGTCGATGCGACTCGGGGACGACGCGCTGCTGCTGTCGGAGGCGCTGGCGGGCGAGGGCTTCCGCACGGCGGGCTTCGTGGGCAGTTGGGTGCTCGACGCGCGCTTCGGCCTCGCGCAGGGCTTCGAGCGCTACTCCTCGCCGTCGGCCGGCGCCCTCGGGGCGAGCACGGAGATCGTCGAGCGCCCGGCCGATGCCGTCATCGACGAAGCGCTGGCCTGGCTGTCCGGCCTCGAGAGCGACGAACCCTTCCTGCTGTGGGTGCATCTGTTCGACCCGCATCAGCCGCTGCAGGCGCCCGCGCGGCTGATCGAGCGCATCGGCGACGGCTACGCGGCGGAGATCGCCTTCTGCGACGAACAACTGGGACGACTGCTGGGCGCGCTCGACGCCTCGGGCCGCGCGCGAAACCTCGTGAGCGTGATCACGGCCGACCACGGCGAGGGTCTCGGCGAGCACGGCGAGGCCACGCACGGCTACCTGCTGCACGACGCCACGCTGCGCGTCCCGCTGCTGCTCGCGGCTCCCGGCCTGCGCGCGCGGGCCGGCGCGCGCGTCGCGGCGGACGTCAGTCTCGCCGACGTGCCGAGCACCGTGCTGGCGTTGCTCGGCCTGCCGGCGCGGCTGCTGCCCGAGGCCCTCGGCCCCGACCTGCTGCAGAGCGCCGGGCTGGCGCCCGCCTCGCTGCCGGTCGGCAGCGAGCGCGTGATCCCGCTCTCGACGCGGCTGCCCTGGGAGAGCCATCGCTGGCAGCCGCTCACCGGCGTCGTGTGGCAGCGGCACAAGCTGGTCGCCGGCGCGCGCGACGAGGTCTTCGATCTCGCGGCGGATCCCGGCGAGTTGAGCGACCTGAGCGCCCGGGCCGTCGAGCGCAGCGCGGCCCTGAAGCGCGCCGCGCAGGCCGTCTTCGCGGAGTCCTCCTCGCTCGCCGAATCGCGCGCGCTCACGCTCGAAGAGGCGGCCGCGCTCTCCGCCCTCGGATACGTCGGCGCGGCCTCGGCGGCCGACGCGCCCGACGTGCCCCGCGACGCGCCCGATCCGCGCGACCGGCTCGACGACCTGCGCGCCCTCGACGAGGCCGTCGCGCAGATGAGTCGTGCGCGCAGGCTGCTCGGCCTCGACGCGAACGCTCCGGCCTCGCCGGACGCCGAGTCGCTCCGCGAGGCCTTCGAGCTGCTCGATCGCGCGCGCGTCGCGCTGCAGCGCCTGCATGCGGCGCAAGACGACGACCCCATCGTCCTGGCCAACCTCGGCCTGCTGGCGCTGAGCGAGGGCCGCCCCGAGCAGGCCGCGCCGTTCTTCGAGCGCCATCTCGAGGCGGACCCCGCGAGCGTGCCGTCGCACGTCAACCTCGCGTTGTGTCGCGCGACGCTCGGGGAGGTCGACGCGGCCCGGCGCCACATGTGGGCCGCGCTGCAACTGCAGTCGGACTACGCGCTGCCGCGCGCGTGGCTCGTCGACCAGGCCATCGCCGCCGGAGAGTTCGGTGAAGCCGTGTGGTGGCTCGAGCAGGACCCGAATCCGGACGCGCAGCGACTCGGGCAGCTCCGGGCGCGGATGCGCGCCTCCGGCCAGACCGTGCGCCGCCCCGACTTCACGCGCTGACCTGGCTCCGGGACCCCGCTGTCGTTCCCGCAACGACAGCGAATTTCCCGTGCGCCGACCCGGCTTGCCGGTTCTTGAACCATGGGTCAGAATCGCGTGCGTCCTGCGTCCCGAAGCGCATGACGACGTACCTCGGCCGGGGAGTTCCGCTGCGTCTTTCAGGCGGGACGATTGCACATGACTGACAACACGGATGCGTTCGCGCGCGAACGACAGGACCCCGCTCGACGGGACTTCCTGCGTTTGTTCGGCCTGTTGGCGGCCGGAGTCGCCGTCGGCCCCTACGTGTCTCCGGCGATGGCCTCCTTCGCGCCGCCCGCCTCGCTCGTCGGCTCGAACGAGATCACCTTCTACGAGGAGTCGCGGCGCTTCACCGCCTGCGACGGCCCGGCCTGCGACCTCGTCGCGGGGACGCTGTTCTCCCTGAACAGCTCGAGCTTCAAGGGCACCGTGCTGCTCGACGTGCAGCCCACGGTCAAGACCACGGGCTGGGTGATCACGGCGTCGCAGACCAACTTCAAGGTGCAGCCGGGCGAGCAGCACTTCTTCAACGTGTTCATGGACTGCTACTCCGACCCGCAGGTCGGCGCGACGCCGCAGAAGCTGATGGTGCGCGTCACCGCCACCGGGTACCCGCTCGACGGCTCGGCGCCCTTCGTGATCGGCACGCTCACGGCCAAGGCCGAGTGCGTGCTCTCGGCGCTGCAGGTCGTGCCGCCGACCGAGCCGATCCAGATGACGCCGGGCGGCCAGGCCTCCGCGACGGTGATGATCAACGGCGCCTGGATCGACTCGGCGAAGTTCGGGCCGGTCGAGCTGCTCGCGACCTTCGTGCCGGCCGGCTGGACGATCAACGTCCTGCCGCCCTCGGTCACGTTCGCGGGCAGCGGTTCGGTGCCGGCGAAGGTGCGCGTGCAGCTGCCCGGCAACGTCGCCAACGGCGCCTACACCTTCCGCGTGCTGGCCCGCATGTCGCACGAGAGCTTCGTGGCCCCGATGACCGCGACCGGCACGGTCAAGGTCGTCGTCGCTCTCTGAGGCCGGCCCCGGCAGCCCGGGCCAGGTCGCGCAGCAGCCGGGCCGCCGCCCGCGCTCGCCGGACCGGCTCGCGCCCCGCGACGGGCAGCAGCGCCTGCAGGATCTCGCGCTGACGGTCGCGGGCCGCGCCGAGCGCCCGTGCCACGAGCCCCGCGGCGGTTGCCGTGTCGTCGCCCCGCGCGAGCGCCGCGAGGTGCGCGCGCGACCAGCCCGGCGCCAGCACCGTCCCCAGCAGGGCCCGACGCCAGGGAGGCACCGCGCCCGCGCACGCGGCGTCGAGCGCATCGGCCGCCAGCAGGGCGAACAGGTCCAGGCGCCAGCGATCGGCCCGCTCGAGCAGCGGACGCGCGCGCCCCAGCGCGCCCGGACCCAGGCGCCTCGCGAGCAACAGCGCGTCGAGCATGCGGCGCCAGCTCGGCTCTCCCGAATGATGCAGCGCCAGGTGCGCGCTGCCGTCGTCGACCGACAGCGCGCGCACGCGCGTCGCGCCGAGCGGCAGCCGGACGCTGCGCGCCACGAGCGCCTCCGTCGCCATCCGCTCCGGCGCGCCGCCCTCGACCACGCCCGTGTGCAGCTCGACGACGAGGGAGAACTCGCCCACGCGGGCCGAGAGCGGCTGCAGGTGCCGATGCGACTCGCTGGCGTGCCCGCCGGCGTTCGGCGCCTCGACCAGCCCGTCGGCGAGCAGCAGCTCGCGCGCACGGTGCGCTTCGTCGTCCCGCAGCAGCACGTCCACGTCGCCGCTCGGCCGGACCCACGGTTCGGGATAGATCCGGTGCGCCAGGGTCAGCCCCTTGAGCAGCACCGGTCTCAGGCCGGCGCCCTCCAGGCGCGCCAGCAGCGCGGGGACGTGTGCCAGCGCGTGCGCATGGCGCCGACGGCAGGCCAGCTCCTCGGCCAGCAACAACCGTCGCCGCTCGATCCCGAGTTCGGCGCCCAGGCCGAGTGCGGCCAGCCGCGCGGACAGGAAGGCCGAGGCTCCGGCCCACCAAGCCTGGTGCAGCAGCGCGTCGTCCGCCGGCAGGCCGGCCAGGGCCCGCCGGGCGCCGGACGCATCGTCGGCGATGCAGGCCAGCAGCACGTCGAGCAGGGCGTTCACGGCGGGGTCGGGCGCCGGGCCCGCACCGAAGCGCGCGGGCAAACTGAAGCCCTCCGCGCCGCCGAACCGCAGCAGGTCGTCGAGGGCCTCGAAGGGAAAGGCCGGCCGGACGGCTGTGCGGCCCGGACTCATCGGCCGGGCACCGGCTCGAGCAGGCGGCGGCAGCGCTCGACGACGCCCGCGCCGTCGCGCACCGCGAGCTGCAGCGTCGGCACCTCGCGCGCGAGCCGGGCCAGTTCTCCGAAGGCCCAGGCGCCGCGCGCCTGGAAGGCATGGCACGAGGCCAGCAGGGCGGCGAAGGCCGCGCCCGCGTCGATGGGGCCGTCGTCCGCCTCGGGCCGCGCGAGCACGACCAGCGCCGAGAGCGGCACGGGACGACGCGCGCGACTGCGAGGCAGCGTGGCGTCGGCGAGGAAGGCCTTGGCGCCGGCGCGCAGCAGGGCGGGCGGCGCCTGACCGGAGGGCACGAGCCAGGACAGCACGTCCGGACGCAGGCCGACGGGCCGACGGCAGACTTCGACCGCCGCCTCGTCGGCCCGCACGGCGACGCACTCGTCACCGCCCCAACGCCAGCCGCGGAACGCCAGCGCCACCGCCAGGCTCGACTTGCCCGCGCCGCTCGCCCCGACGAACAGCGCCGCGCGCCCGCGCCGGTCGACGGCGACGCTCGCGTGCAGCAGCAGGCGCGGCCCGGGGTCGGCGGCCAACACATCGTCGAGGGCCTGCTCGACCCGCAGGATGAGCTCGCCCTCGTAGGCGGCTGCGCGCGCCACGCTCCGCCCGCCGCCCACCTGCGCCGGCCAGCCGCCCCGGTTGCACAGCTCGCCGGGGCCGTCGGCGGCCGCGCGCGCGGGCCGCGGCGCACCGCAGGCCCGCGCCACGAGCGCCAGCCGCGCGCGATCGGCATCGACGACGCGCACCGGACGGCGGGCCACGCCGAGGTCGACGAACCAGTCCGCCGCGCGCCGCGTCGTCATGGCCCGTCCGCTTCGAGCAACCCCTCGCCGCGCATCGTCGCGAGGATCTGCACGACATCGACGCGCACGTCCTGCGCCGGGCGGCCGTAGCGCCGGGCGACGAAGGCGCACAGTTCGTCGAGCGAACGCGACCCGTCGGCGAGTTCCCAGACGAGCGCCGCCGTCTCGTTCATGAAGTGCACCTGACCGGTCCGCGCGTCGTGCAGAACGTAGTCCGCGCCGACGACTTCCGCGCTCAACCCCTCGCGGCGGGCGCGCGGCCGTTCGGCCGCTCCGCCCGCGCCGCTCTCGGAGGGACGGCCCACGACGCGCTCAGGCGGCGCCGATGTTCACGGGACGTCCGTCGCCACCGACCGCCACCATCGTGACGAGCGCCTCGGTGACGGGCACGGTTTCGTGCGGCGGCGCGCGCCGCTCGGCCCAGACGTGCACGCGCACGGTGATCGAGCTGCGCCCCGTCCGCTCGACCTCGGTGTAGAGCGAGACCAAGTCGCCCACGTAGATCGGCCGCTTGAACTCCACTTTGTCCATGGCCACGGTGACCACGTTGCCCGCGTGACGGCGATGGGCCTCGAGCGCCGCGGCCAGGTCGATCTCGGACAGGATCGCGCCGCCGAACACGGTGCCCATGAGGTTCGTGTCGCGCGGGGTCGTCACCCGGCGCAGGGTCGGCTGCCGCCCGGCGGGTCCCCGTGAAGGATCGGTCTCTGCGGACATGCAAGGCACCTCGCGGATCGGACGGGCGGCCGCTCAAGTCGCCCCCGCGCGGGCCCGACGATGGCCAACGAGCCCCGGCCGCACTCCGCGACCGTCTCCGCGCGCGAGTGCTCGCATGTCCGCACCCGATCTTCCCCGCAGCGTAGCATCGACCCGGCCGATCACGCCGCCCGACCGGCCCGACGGGGCGCGCGCCGGCCCGCCCGGGCTGCGCGTGCGCTTCGCCGAGTTCCTCGCGCGCGTCGACCCCGGCCACCCGGTGAGCCGGCGGCTCGCCGCCTGGCCGATCGTGCGCGCGCGCGCCCTCGAGCGCTTCGAGGACCTCGACCAAGCGCGTCGCGACGGCCGTGAACTCGGCGAACGCGTCTGGAGCGCCCTGCTCCCGCACGACGACACGCCCATCGCTCGCTCGCGCAACGCCTTCATCCATCCCAGCCCCGTCGTGCCCGACGATCTGCGCGACACGATCGAGCAGCTCGTCGGCCCGGACGGCGCCGCCCGGCTGGCGCGCGCGCTCTTCGACACGGTGCGGCGCTCGCTCGACGACCCGGCCGAGCACTGGTCGGCCGTCGAGGAACTCCTCGTCGTCCCGGGCGCCGGCAGCCTGGACGCCCGCGCGCTGTCGCCGATCCTGCACGCGCTGCGGCCCGAGGCCTACGTGCTCGTCGACGCCGCGACCGCCGCCTGCGTGTCGGAGCACTCCGGCCGGCGGCTGGGCACCTGCGCGGCCGACTGGGCGTCGCTCAACGCCGAGGCGCTCAAGCTCCTCGCCGGCTGCGGCGACATCTTCGCGCTGCCGGGCTGCGTCGGTCGGCACCCCAGCGACCTGCTCCACGCGCTGGTGCACTGGACCCCGCCGGTCGCGGCGCACGAACCGGCGCTCGCACGGGCGCCGATCGTCATGCAGCCGGTCGACGGCGGCACGGGCCGCCAACTCACCGTCACCATGCCCGACGGCGGCCGGCTCGCGCTGCCCGCGCGCTCGCGGCTGATCATCGAGGTGGGCTCCGAGCACCCCGTGCGCATCGTCGTCAGCGGCGCCGACTGAAGTCGCGCCCCCGGCCGCGTCAGTCCTCGATGTCGTGCTGCACTCCGATGCCCGACAGCAGTCCGTCGCGGTCGAACAGCAGCGCGATCATGTCGCTGTTCGACGTGCCGTCGGTGCGCTCGTAGATCCGCACGAGCGTCGGCAGGATCACGAAGCGCACCGACTCGGTCGCCGTGCGTCGCCAGAACAGCAGGTCGCCGTCGAACTGCCGTCGCACGGAGACGGGCGGCCCGAGCAGCGCCAGCGCGTCGGCCTTCGTCGTCCGGCCGACCTGCAGTTCGCCCGTGACGCGGGGGAACTCGCGCCCGGCCTGCTCGTGGCTGATGGAGCAGCCCGGCACCGCGAGCAGCGCCAGCCCGGCGAGCAAGAGCGCGCGCATCACCAGGCCCCGCCCGAGCTGCTGATGTCGACGACCTGCCCGAGCCGGTCGAAGCGCACGAAGACGACCTGATCGACGCGCCGCCCGGAGACGCGGGCGTAGATCGGCAGGCTGCCGGCGCCGAACATGCCGCTGTTGAGCTGGAAGACGTCGGTGGCGACGTTGCGCAGCCGGTAGACGAAGATGTCGCCGCCGGCGAGCGGCACCACCTCCTCGGGCGGCCCGAGGCTCGCGAGGATCTCCGCCTTGGTGCGCGAGGCGTCCTCGCCGCGGACGAGCTTGCCCCAGGCCTCGGTCCGGTCCTGGCCGCCGAGGAAGCGCGACTGCTGGAAGACCGAGCCGCCGCAGGCGCACAGCAGCGCGAGGAAACCGGCCGTCAGCGGGGCGGCGGGCGCGCTCACGGCTCGTCCTCGCGCCAGGCCAGCCCGCGGACGACGCCGCGCTCGTCGAAGAACACGGTGAGCGTCGTGCTGCTCACGCGCGCGCGGATCCTCATCAGGAAGATCGGCACCATCGCGACCTGGGCGCGCGTGCGCAGGTGCTGCCAGGTGAAGGCCTCGTCGTCGATGCGGCCGGGCGTCGCGGGCTCCTCGGGCAGGGCGCCGAAACCGGCGAGGATCTCGCGCGGGTCGGTGCTGTACAGGCCCGTCGGCGGCCCGAAGCGCGTGAGCAGCTCCTGCCGCGTCGTCCGCCCGACCTCGATGGCGTGCACGTCGGCCGCCGACACGAGCACGCCCGCCTCGTCGTTGAACACGACGCAGCCGGGCAGGGCGAGCGCGAGCCACGCGGCGAGTCGCAGCGCGGTCCTCACGGCGCCTCGCTCCAGGCGCGCGTGGCGACGTCCTTGACCACGTCGTCCGCGTCGAAGAACACGACCAGCAGATCGGACTCCGTGCGCGACGTGGTCCAGGTGAAGAAGACCAGCCAGGTGCCGCCGGCGGTGACGCGATCCTGCTGCCAGGTCAGGACGTCCTCGGCACGGCGCGCGATCGACAGCGCGTCTCCCAGACGCACGAGGTCGTCTCCGAGCAGCGCCGACACGTCGGGGCGCCGGTACTCGTTCGGCGGGCCGAGTTGCCGCAGGACCTCGGCCTTGGTCGTCACGCCCGGCACGATGCGCGCGAAGGCGTCGTGACGCACGGGCGAACCCACGAGCACCTCGCCGTCGAGCACCAGGCAGGACGGCAGCGCGAGCAGGGCCAGCAGCAGCGCGCGCTTCACGGCCCCGGCTCCACGCCCACGGCCGTCACGATGCCGGCCTCGTCGAACATGACGACGACGCGCCCTGCCCGGTGCTCCTGGCTGTCCCAGGAAAACAGGCGCGCGACCCGCGGCAGGAAGGAGAATTCGCGATCGATGCGGCGCTCGTCGATCCACGTCCAGTGGCGGCGCGCCACGAGGTCGTGCTCGACGTGCACCCGCTCGGTGGGCACGTCCCACTCGCGCGCGCCGTCGGCGAAGCCGGGCGCGCGGAACTCCTCGGGCGGCCCGAGCAGCGCCAGCACCTCGGCCGTCGTCGTGCGGCCCGGCTCGATGCCGGCGAGCCGCGAGGCGTCGGGCAGGGGCGCGCCGAAGCGCGTCACCGAGAGCTGGCAGGCCGCCGACGCGCCCGCGAGGGCGGTGCAGCACAGCAGGCGGACGAGTCGGGCACGATTCACGCGCACTCCGGGGCGGAGACCCGGCCCAGACGATAACGCTGCGCCGAGCCGAGTTCCAAAGTCGGCAGGCGCCGCTGGAGCGCGCCCCCCCGCCGTGCTACGACGAGGCCCGCCATGAACCGGCGCGACATCGTGTACGCCGTCCTCGGCGCGTTCTTCCTGACGAACGCGATCGTCGCCGAACTCATCGGCGGCAAGCTGATCTTCGTCACTCCCGAGGACTGGACGCTCTTCGGCGCGCGCCCCGCCGCCACGGCCGGCGTGTTCCTCTGGCCGGTCGTGTTCGTGACGACCGACCTGATCAACGAGTACTTCGGCAAGCGCGGCGTGCGGCGCATCACGTTCCTGACCGTCGGGATGATCGTGTACGTCTTTCTGGCCCTCGACGTGGCCATGGGCGTACCGGCGACGCCCTTTTCGGGCGTCGACGACGAAAGCTTCAATACCGTGTTCGGCCAGACCCGGATGATCATCATCGGGTCGCTGGCGGCCTTCCTCGTCAGCCAGCTGCTCGACGTGTTCGTGTTCCAGGCGCTGCGCCGGCTCAGCGGGGCGCGCATGCTCTGGCTGCGCGCCACCGGGTCGACCGTGGTGAGCCAGGCCATCGACAGCGTCGTGGTCATCTGGATCGGCCTGGCGATTCCCAACGACTGGTCGCTCGCGATGTTCCTCTCAGTCGCGGTCCCCAACTACCTGATCAAGCTCGCGCTGGCCGTCGGGATGACGCCGGTCATCTACCTGGTCCACGGCCTGGTCGAGCGCTTCCTCGGCAAGTCGCAGGCCGACGCGCTGGCCGAACGGGCGGCGGCGGGCTGAGCGACCGCCGCGCTCAGCGCCCGGCCGGCGCGTAGACGCGGAACTCGTCGAAGCTCGACTTGCGCAGATACGTCGCCAGGCCCACGCCTTCGCCCGGCTGCGGCGTGGGGTCGCTGACGCTCAGCACGACCGCGCCGTTCACCTTCACCACGAGCGTGAGCGTCCCGTCGCCCGGCTCGTCGAGTTCCACGCGCAGGCGCTGCGGGTCGAAGGGTTTGGGGATCACCGCCGACGCGGTGGCGGCGAGTTCGGCGCCCGCCTCCACGATCGCCACCTTGCCGGCCGGCGTGATGCCGATCGCGTAGCCCGAGACCAGCGGATCGTCGTCCGTGAGCAGGCGCCGCACGTGCAGCCCGGCGCCGCTGTTGCCGGCGCCCGACGGCAGCTGCATGCGCACCGTGACCTCGCAGGCGCCGGTGCGCAACGAGGCATCGCGCGCCGCGATCGCGCGGAACGCGCCGCCTGTCAGCGGCTGCCACAGCGACCCGGCCAGAAGTCCCCAGCCGCTGTCGACGGGCTTGGCGATCCAGCCGGTCGGCGCGCTGCCCTGGAAATCGTCGGCCCAGCGCAGGTCGGCCGCTCCCGCGACATGCACGGGCACGTCGATCGAGGCCGAGTGCCCCTGTGCATCGGTGACGTGCAACGTCGCCGCGTAGTCGCCGGGAGCGTGGTACACGACGCCGGCGCGCAGGCCCGCCTGCGGAGGGCCGCCGTCGCCGGGCTCCCACCAGCCGGCGAGCAGGCCGCCCTCGGGGTCGGACGAGCCGCCGCCGTCGAGCGTCACCGGCAGTCCGGCGACCGCGGAGACGGGGCCGGCACCCGCCGCGGGCACGGGCTTGCCGGGCACGACGCGCACGGACAGCGGCGGCGCGGCCACGGAGACCGTTCCGTCGTCCCAGACGGCGCCGAGGAAGACCGTGCCCTGCGCGAGGCCGGTGAGCGCGCCGTTGCGGTCGATGCGCGCGACGGGCGGCGCGGCGACGGGATCGAGCGTCCACGAGACGAGCGTCGTGACGTCGCGCGTGAGCGGCGCGCCGTGCGCGTCGAAGCCCGAGTGCAGCAGCGCCCGGAAGCCGAGCTGGCCGCCGACGGACACCGTGTCGAGACCCGCCTGCTCGGAGAGCACGAGCGCCGCGGGCGCGGGCGGCGGGCCCGGCAGCGCGGCGGTCTCCACGCCGCCCGCGAGCCAGCGGTCCTCGGTGAAGTTCCACAGGCCGCCCGAGGCGCCCAGCACCAGGTGCCGCCGATCGTTGCGCACGACCGTGTGCCCGGCCCAGTCGCCGGTCGGCAGCAGCGCGAGCAGCTCGGGCTGCGGGAAGCCGAGGAATGTCTGCGCGGGGTCGCCGCGCGTGCAGATCATCTCCCAGCGGCCGGGAACGCGCGCGTAGTCGATGCGCTGGCCGCCCTCGAAGTCGGCGGGATTGCGCGCCGAGAACACGAGCAGGCCCTGCTCGTCGCTGGCGACGAAGCCGTTGGGCGGCAGGCGCACCATGTGCCGCACGGGCGTGCCGTCGGGCAGCAGGTCCTTCACGTCGACGACCCAGTCGGTGCCCGGCCCGCCGTCGGGCGCGGTCACCTGGTGATTGGCCCACAGCCGCAGGCCGCTCTCGTGGCGAATGGCGAGACGCGGGTTCTTCAGGTCGCACCCGGGCTGCGCCAGCGCCTGCTCGAGCGTCAGGAACTGCCCCTCGTGCACGTACTCGATGGACGCGACGGGCGAGGCCCGCTGCGCTTCGGCGAGCGCGGCGAGCAGGTAGTACTCGCGCAGGATGCCCTCCATCGTGCGCACGTTGTTCTGCACGTGCCCGTTGGTGGTGATGAAGGGCGAGTGCCCGTACGTGGCGAGCGTCGTCCACCACGAGTCGAGGAAGCCGTGCCAGTCGCCGTCGACGCAGTCGAGCGGGTAGGGATGGCCGGGCGGGTCGTTCACGCAGCCGTCGGCGGCCATGAGCGCCGGCCAGTCGGCGACGCTCAGATGGTCGATCTCGCGCCCCATGCCGGCGTCGGCCGAGGCGCGCGGCACGACCTGCCGCAGCTCGAAGTCGGGAATCACCCACGAGTCGGCGTTCACCTCGTGCGGCGTCTCGAAGGTCGACGTCGGCAGGGCCACGGGGAACTTGCGGTGTCGGCCGTCGAACAGGCCCGAGTCGAAGCTCTCCCACTGGAAGCGCCGGAAGTGGCTGTTCTCGCCGAGCAGCGGCCCGCCGAAGTCGCGCTTGTAGTTCCCGATGGCCGTGCGCAACTCGTGCAGCGAGCGCCAGATGGTGTTCGCCCGACCGCTGTCGGCGACGTGGTCGATGCGCAGGAAGCCCGGCACCTCGTTGATCACGTCGATGAACAGCGCCGTGGGGTCGTACAGCTCGAGCACGGGGGCGAGCGCCTCGGCGAGGTGCTCGGCCATGTGGGTCGGCGAGATCACGTGCTGGCTGTGCCCCTGCGCCTCCCAGCTCGTGCCGACCAGCGCGTCGTTGCTGTCCCACCCGGGGATCGGCACGCCGGCCTCGTCGCGCACGACGCGGTGCTGCTCGGCGAGGTAGCCCGACGCCACCGGCGGCACGAGCAGGCCGAAACCCACCGGCTCGTTCTCGACGGCGAAGGTCCACTTCGGGCTCCACAGCGGCGTGGCCGTCGGGTACGGGCCCTGCCCCGGCGCGTAGGGCCCGTAGCCCTGCGGATCGAGGCCGCCCCAATCCTGGTAGAGCGACAGCGGCGTGCCCGACTCGCGCGCCGCCGCCATGACGTCGCCGAACTGCGCGTGCGCGAGCGCCAGGTTCGCCGGCTCGTCGGGATCGGCCAGCAGCGCCTCCTCGGGCACCGGCGCGAGCCACGGGAACATCTCGGGCAGCCCCGTCGCGCGCCCGGCGAAGCTCACGAGGCCCGGATCGCAGCCCGTCAGCCCCGCCGCCTGCGACGCCTCGGGCGCCATG
The DNA here is from genome assembly GCA_964490005.1 of uncultured Phycisphaerales bacterium. Classification (GTDB taxonomy): domain Bacteria; phylum Planctomycetota; class B15-G4; order B15-G4; family B15-G4; genus CAZBBB01. The sequence goes on from CAZBBB010000028.1 coordinate 25,481, forward strand.
AGCAGCAGCCCGTAGCGCTCCCACTCGAACATCGTTCCGAACAGGTCGTCGACGCCCCACGCCGCGAGCTGCCGCAGGTGCCGCGCGTAGGCCGGCCAGGCGTAGGGCCCGTTGTTGGGCGCGTTGAAGACCATGCGCCCCGCGAGCAGCCGGTGATACGGCGAGCGCGGGTGGTCGATCGCCGGATACAGCGCCGACAACGTGCGCGTGACGAGCACGTTGACGGTGTCGTCGATGGGCGCGTTCACGCGCCCCAGGCTGTCGCGTCCGTAGCCGGTCCCCATGAAGAACGCCATCGCGCCCGGCTCGGGGAAGCTCGGCGGCTGCACGTCCACCTGCGTCGCGTTGCTGCGGTACCAGTCGACGAACGCCGTCGCGAAGGCCGTCCCTCCCGAAGGCGCGTCGAACACGAACACCGGCACGCTGTCCATGAAGGGGATGTGCTGCTCGCGCACGCCGGGCATGTTCTTCACCGGCGCCATGCGCACGCCGGCGTAGCCGCCGATCCAGTCGGAGAGGATCGTCGCGTCGGAACGCAGCCGGATCTTGAGCACCTTGCCCTCGAGCCGGAAGGCGTAGGACTTCACGCCGACCTTGTTCGAGCGCACCTCGCGGTAGGTCAGCAGCAGCTCCTGGCGAGCCTCGTCGAAGGTGCGGCCGATGAGCGTCGTGGACGCGGCGGCCGCGAGATACGCCGGCGAGTCGACGTTGCCCGCGTCGGGCCCCCAGCGCCACGACAACCCGCCCTGCGCGACCGGGACGGCGCCGCCCGAGAGGGCCGTCTCGACGACGCGGATCAGGCCCTCCTGCATGTCGGGGTGCGCGGGATCGACGACGTACTCGATCGTCTCGTCGCCCTCGAAGCGGAAGTGCCAGGCGCCGCCGACCTCGAAGGCGCTCGTCGCGCCCGGGCTGCGCGCGCCGAGCGGTTCGTGGCGACGCGTCGCCGGGACGCCCGCGTGCGGCAGCAGCGCGGGCGGATCGTGCGGCGCGAAGGCCGCGCAGACCAGCGCGGCGAGCAGCGCCCCGACCGCCGCCGACCCTCGGCGCGACCGCCCGCGCCCGCTGCGGCTCGCCCCCCCTGCGTTCACGGCATCAGGGCGCGGCCGGGCGCAGCCGCAGCTCGTCGATGACCGCGCCCTCCTCGATGAGCGCGGCTCGCCGCTCCAGGATCTCGTCGCGCTCGGCGCGCAGCTTGAGCGTGGACTTGGCCTCGGGCCCGCGGGCCGCGGACTCCGCCGCGATCCGTTCTTCGATCAGTTCCAGCCGCGTGTCGACCAGGTCGAGCTGGCCCAGCAGCTTCTGCAGTTCCTTGGCGGCGCGGACGGGATCCTTCTCGTAGGCCGACTTGAGCACCTTGGTCATCGCCGACCAGAGCCTGGCCTGCGACTGCTGGCCGTCGAGCTCCTGCCGCCCGCTGCCGTCGGCCGCGCTCATGAACAGGTGCGGCGGCGAGGCGCCGTCGAACAGCACGTGGAGCGGGTGCTCGGGCGCAAGCACGTCGGCCGGCAGCTTGACCGCGTGGAACCAGCGGCCGTAGAGGATCGTGCGCTCGTTGTCGAACTCGCGGCTGAGGAAGGCGTCCTCGGTGCCCGCGCAGCTCTCGCACTCGCGCAGCACGAGCAGCGGGCGCGGATCGGAGCCGGCCAGCGCCGCGCAGGCCGCGGCGTAGCGGGCCTGCCGATCCCCGTCGGGCAGCTGGCCGACGAAGGCCCGATCCCAGGTCCACACGAGCACCTGCTGCGCGGTCCGCTGGCGCGTGCTCGCCGGGACGCCGCCGCTGCCCGCCTTGCCGGCCTTGCCGGCGGGAGGCTGCGGCGCGTCGGGCGCAGGAGGCGCGACCGGCGGGGCTGTGCGCACCGAACTCGGTGCCTTGCCCGGGCATCACTGCGGATGGGCGCGCTCGCTGAGCGTGAGGACCGCCGCCAGACAGAGGGCCGCCGACGCGCTGCGACGCAGGAAGGACCGCATGTTGCTCGCTCCGAGTGTGGGTCGTCGGCGCACGCGCCGGATCGGGGGCCGAGTCTACACTTTCGCGCTTCCCCATGGGTCTGCTCGTCTACGGCGCCAACGGCTACACCGGGCGACTCGTCGCCGAGCGCGCGCGTCGCGAGGGGCTGCGGCCCGTCCTGGCCGGCCGCGATCGCGCGCGGCTGCAGGCGCTCGCGCGGCCGGACGATCTGCCGGTGGCCGTCGCCGCCGTCGACGATCCGCGTGCGCTGGCCGAGGCGCTCTCCGGCATCGAGGTCGTGCTCAACTGCGCCGGCCCCTTCGCGGAGACGGCCGAGCCGCTGGCCGCGGCCTGCCTGCGCGCCGGCGCGCACTACCTCGACGTGACCGGCGAGCTCACGGTCTTCGCCGCCCTGCGGCAAGCCGACGCCGAGGCGCGGCGGGCGGGCTGCATGCTGCTGCCGGGCGTGGGTTTCGACGTGGTCCCCACCGACGCGCTGGCCGCCGCGCTCGCCGAGCGGCTGCCCGGCGCGGCGCGCCTGCACCTGGCCTTCCTCGCGCTCGGCGGCCTGTCGCGCGGCTCGCTGCGCACGATGTGGCGCGCGCTGCTCGAAGGCGGCGCGGCCTGCCGCGCGGGACGGATCGTCCGCAGGCCGCTCGGCGCGCTCGTGCGCGACGTCGACTTCGGTCGCGGCCCGCGGCGCTGCGTGGCGCTGCCCTTCGGCGACCTGCTGACGGCGCACCACGCGACGGGCATCGCCGAGATCACCTGCTGGGGCCCGCTGCCGCGCGGGCTGCGCTGGCCGCTGCGCCTGGCGGCGCTCGGCGCGCCGCTGCTCGCGACCGGGCCGGTCGAGCGGTTCGTCGAGCGGGCCATCGCGCGCCGGCCCGACGGCCCCGACGCCGACGAGCGCGCGCGCGGACGGGCCTTCGCCTGGGGCCGCATCGAGCACGCCGACGGCCGCGCGCTCGAAGCCCGCCTGCGCCTGCCGGAAGCCTACGAGTTCACCGCGCTCTCCGCCGTCGCCGCCGCGCGCGCCGCGCTCGCGGGCCGGGCGCGCCCCGGCTTCCAGACGCCCTCGACCGCCTTCGGCGCGCGCTTCGTGCTCGGCCTGCCGGGCGTCGTCGCCGAAGATCCCTTCCTCGCGCTCGGCACGGGCGCCGGCTGAGCGCGGTACGCTGCCGCCCATGTCGACGACGACGGACCGGCTCGTCGCCCACCTCCGCACGCTGCTGGGCGCGGCGGCCGTCCACGACGGGCCGGCCGCGCGCCACGTGCACGAGCACGACGGCAGCACGCTGCACGGCAGCCGCCCGCCGGCGGTCGTCTACCCGCGGAGCACCGACGAGGTCGTGTCGATCGTGCGCGCCTGCGCCGCCTTCGGCCATCCGTTCGTGGCGCGCGGGGCGGGCACGGGCCTGTCGGGCGGCGCGATCGCGCTGGACGACGCGCTCGTGATCTCGCTGCAGCGCATGACGGCGATCCTCGCGCTCGACCCGGTCGACCGGCGCGCGCGCGTGCAGCCGGGCGTGGCCAACCTCGCGGTCAGCCGCGCCGCCGCCCCCTTCGGCCTGCACTACGCGCCCGACCCCTCGAGCCAGGCCGTGTGCACGATCGGCGGCAACGTGGCGCACAACTCGGGCGGGCCGCACACGCTCAAGCGCGGGGTGACCGTCAACCACGTCCTCGCCGCGCAGCTCGTGCTGCCCGACGGCACGCTCTGCGAGGTCGGCGGCCCCGAGCGGCCGGGCTACGACCTGGTCGCGCTGCTCTGCGGCGCGGAGGGCACGCTCGGCATCGTGACCGAGATCACGCTGCGCCTCGTGCCGCGGCCGCAGGGCGTGGCCACGCTGCTGGCGGCCTTTCCCGACACGGGCGGCGCGAGCCGGGCGGTGGCCGACATCGTCGGCTCGGGCTGCGTGCCCGCCGCGCTCGAGATGCTCGACGACACCGTCGTCGCCGCGCTGCGGGCGGCCTTCGGCCTGGAGTTCCCGACCGGCGCCCGGGCGCTGCTGCTCATCGAATGCGACGGCCCGCAGGCCGGCCTCGACGAGCAGGCCGAGGCGCTCGCCGCGCTGTGCCGCGCGCAGGGCGCGCTCTCGGTGCGGGCAGCGCGCGACGAGCGCGAACGCGCCGAGCTGTGGAACGCGCGCAAGCGGGCCTTCGGCGCGCTCGGCCGCATCGCGCGCAACTACTCGACCCAGGACGGCGTGATCCCGCGCACGCGCCTGCCCGAGATGCTCGAGCGCGTCGCCGAGATCGCGCAGCGCCACGGGCTGCGCGTGGCGAACGTGTTCCACGCCGGCGACGGCAACCTGCATCCCTGCCTGCTGTTCGACGACGGAGACGAGGACGAACGCCGCCGCGCCCGACGCGCCGGCCACGAGATCCTGCTCGCCTGCCTCGAGCTGGGCGGCTCGCTCTCGGGCGAGCACGGCGTGGGGATCGAGAAGCGCGAGGCCCTCGCGCGGCAGTTCGCTCCCGAGGACCTGGCGCTGATGGCGCGCCTGCGCGCCGCCTTCGACCCGGCGGGCCTGTGCAATCCGGGCAAGATCCTGCCGCTCGGGCGCGGCTGCGTCGAGACGGGCTCGGCGGCGCGGCAGGTGCACGCGTGAGCGCGGCCGCGACCGCGGGCGCACGGCGGCTCGCGCCGGCCTCGCCGCGCGAGATGGCGGAGGCGCTCGCGCAGGCGAGCCGCGACGGCGCGCAGGTGCGGATCGAAGGCCAGGGCAGCCGCCCGCGCCCGCTCGCGGCGCGCGCGCGGCCCGATCTCGTGCTGGGCACCGGGGCGCTGCGCGCGATCGTGGCGCACGAGCCCGGCGACCAGACGCTCACCGTGCAGGCCGGAATGCCGCTCGCCGAACTCGACGCGCACCTCGCGCGGCACGGGCAGTTCCTGCCCGCCGCGCTGCGGCGCACGGCCGGCGACCCGGCCGGCCGCGGCAGCGTCGGCGGCTGGCTGGCGACGGCGGAGGACGCGCCGGAAGACCTGGGCGACGGCGCCGTGCGCGATCAGGTCCTGGGCTGCACCGTCGCGCTCTGCGACGGCACGCTCGCGCGCGGCCGGGGCCGGGTCGTGAAGAACGTCGCCGGATACGACCTGCCGCGCCTGCTCACCGGCTCGCTCGGTACGCTCGGCGTGCTCGTCGAGGTCAGTCTCAAGCTGCAGCCGCGCCCCGCGTGCCGCGTCCTGCTGCGGGCGCTCGGCGAGGACGCCGACGCCGCCTTCGCCGCGGCGCGCGGCCTGCTCGACTCGGGTCTCGAGCCGGCGAGCCTCGATCTGCTCTGTTCGGAGGCCTCGCGGCAGGTCGAGCTGCTCGTCGGCTTGCACGGGGAGCCCGGCGCGGTGGAGCAGCGCGCCCGACTCGCCGCGCAGTCCCTCGGTGCAGCGCGCGTCGAGCGGCTGGCTCCCGCCGAAGCCGCCGCGCGCCTCGACGCGCTGCAGGCCCCGCAGGGCGGCCTCGTCGGGCAACTCGTCGTCCTGCCCTCGCGTCAGGCGCAGGCCGCCGCCGCGCTGCTCGAACAGGCGCGCGTCGCCGGGTTGCCGCTGCGCCTCGACGCGCGCCCGGGCACGGGCCGGATGCTGTTCGCGCTCGACGCCGAACCGCCCGTCGCGCCGGCGCGCGCGCTGCTCGCGGCGGCGCGCCGCTTCGGCCCGACGGTCCTGCTGCGGGCGCCCGACGCGCTCGCCACCTGCGACGATGTCTGGGGCCCGCCGCCGTCCGACCTGTTCCTGATGCGCCGCGTGAAGCAGGCGCTCGATCCGCGCGGCACGCTCGCGCCGGGCACGATCGCGGGCGGCCTGTGACGACGCGCCCCGACGCGCCCCTCGAGCTGCGCGCCCGCCCCGACTGCGTGCACTGCGGCTTCTGCCTGCCGGCCTGTCCGACCTTCGACGTGCTGGGCACGGAGATGGACGGACCGCGCGGGCGCCTGATGCTCATGGACGGACTGGCGCGCGGCGAACTGGCCCCGTCACGCGACGTCGTCGAGCACCTCGACGCCTGCCTCGGCTGTCTCGCCTGCGAGAGCGCCTGTCCCTCCGGCGTACCCTACGGCCACGAGCTGCAGCAGGCGCGCAGCCTGCTGCGCGGCAGCGCCGAGCGGCCCCGCGCGCGGCGAGGCCTGGAACGCACGGTGCTCGGCCTCGTCGCGCTCGAACCGTCCGTGCGGGAGGCGGGCTGGTGGCTGCTGCGCCTCGTCGCGCGCACGGGCCTGCTGCGCCGGGCGCAGCGCTCGCGCCACGCACCGATCGCCGCGGCGGCCCGCCTGCTGCCCGACGATCTGCCCGCCCGCGCGCCGCTGCCGCGCGTCACGCCCGCGGTCGGCGCGCGCCTGCTGCTCGTCGGCCTGCTGCTCGGCTGCGTGCAACGCCATCTCTTCGCGGACGTGAACGCCGCCACGGTGCGGCTGCTCGCGCAGGCCGGCTGCGAGGTCGTGATCCCCGACGGACAGGGTTGCTGCGGCGCGCTGCACGCCCACGCCGGCGATCGCGCGGGGGCGCGCCGGCTGATGGCTGCCAACTTCAGGGCCTTCCACGCGGCCGAACCGCTCGACGCGATCGTCGTGAACGCCGCCGGCTGCGGCTCGGCGCTCCGGGAGGCCGGGCAGCTGTTCGGCGAGGACGAGGCGCTCGGCGCGCAGGCCGAGGCCTTCGCCGGAAAGACCCGCGACGCGCTGCAGCTGCTCGACGAACTCGGCCTGCCGGCGCCGCGCCGGCCCGTCGCCGCCACCGTCGCCTGCCACGACGCCTGCCATCTCGCGCACGGGCAGCGCAGCCCGGGCCTGGCCGAACGCCTGCTCGCCCGGGTGCCCGGCGTGTCGCTCGTGCCGCTCGAGCAGGCCGACCGCTGCTGCGGCAGCGGCGGGCTGAGCAACCTGCTGCAACCGGACGTCACCGACGCCGTGCTCGAGCGCAAGCTGGCGGCGCTGGCCGCCAGCGGCGCCGACACCGTCAGCGCCGCCAACGCGGGTTGCCTGCTGCAGTTGCGCGCCGGAGTGCGCCGACGGGGCGCACGGCTCGCGGTGGAGCACCCGCTGTCGCTGCTCGACCGCGCCTGCCGCCCGTAACGCGGTCAGCCCGCCGACTCGCCCGCCACCGAGAAGGGCGCCTGCAACTGCGCCAGCACCTCGGCCGGCAGGTCGAAGTCGGAGGCGGCGAGGTTCTCGCGCAACTGCTCGAGGCGCGTCGCGCCGACAATCGCGGAGGCGATCTCCGGCCGACGCAGGACCCATGCGAGCGCGACCTGCGCGGGCGGACGGCCGATCGCGGCGGCGACCTGCGCCAGATGCGCCGCGGCCGCCAGGTTCTCGGGCACCAGCGCCGGCCGCAGGAACTTGCCGTGCTGCTCGTCGGCCGCGCGGCTGCCGGGCGGCAGCCGACCGCCGGCGTACTTGCCCGTGAGCAGGCCCTGAGCCAGCGGGCTCCAGACGATCTGCCCCATGCCGAGCTGCGCGCAGGTCGGCAGCACCTCGGCCTCGATCTCGCGCCGCAGCCAGTTGTACTCGGGCTGGTTGCTGATCGGCGGCGGGCCGCCCAGCTGCTCGGCCAGCGCGCAGGCCTGCCGCATCTCGTCCGGCGTCCAGACCGACACGCCCCAGTAGTGGATCTTGCCCTGGCGCACGAGGTCGAGGAAGGCGCCGACCGTCTCCTCGAGCGGCGTCTCGGGGTCGTAGCGGTGGCACTGGTACAGGTCGATGACGTCCGTGCCGAGGCGCTGCAGCGAGGCGTGGCAGCTCTCGATGACGTGCTTGCGCGACAGGCCGCGGTCGTTCACGTTGTCCGACATCACGCCGAAGACCTTGGTCGCGAGCACCAGGTCGGAGCGCCGCAGGCCGGCGATGGCACGCCCGAGCGCGCTCTCGGCCGCGCCGCGCGCGTAGACGTCGGCCGTGTCGAACAGGTTCACGCCCGCGTCGTAGGCCGCCCGCACGAGTTCGATCGTGCGCGCCTGGTCGATCTGGTTGCCGTGCGTGATCCAGCCGCCGAGCGAGATCGTGGAGACCTTCAGCCCGCTGCGGCCCAGGGAGCGATAGCGCATGCGCCCGTTATACCGCGGCCCTAGGCCCGCGCGTCGCGCAGGGCGCGCGTCGCGAGTTCGAGCGCCAGGACGCGCCCCAGGCGCGTCTCGTCGGCGCGTCCCGCGCGCGCCTCGGCGAGCAGTCGCGCCAGCGCCTCGGGCGCGTGCCAGCCCGCGCTGAGCAGCGCCTCGGGCCGCGTCAGTTCGTCCGCCGCCGGATCGCGCGCCAGTTGCGCCCAGCGCCACGGCGCGGGGGCGGCGCGACGGCGGCGCAGCACGCGCCGCACGACCTTGCCCGACAGTTCGAGCGCGAGCGGCGCGAAGCGGGGCAGCGTCGCGGCGCGCAGCGGCAGCGCGGGCGCGCCATTGGCCATCGGCAGGGAGGCCAGCCGCGGCGAGAGGCGTTCGATGAGGCGCCGCGCGAGCCGGTCGCCGCGCCGCAGCGCCGGGTCGACGGCCAGCGCGACGCGCAGGGGCCCCTCGGCCAGGAAGGGCGTGACGCAGGGCCAGATGCGACCCGTCGCCGAAGCCAGCCGACCGGCCCAGCGCGCCATGCGCAGGTCGAGGTACAGCTGATCGGCCTGCGCGGTGCCGGGCAGCGCGCCGAGCGGCGCGAGCGTGCGCCGCGCGACGTCCGTGAAGTGCCGCTCGAGCGGCGGGCCGTCGCCGCACGGCACGCGTGCGTCGGCCTGCGGGTCGGTCGCGAAGCGCCCGCGCGCCGCGCGCGCCGGGTCGAGCCGGCCCTGCGCGTCGAGCAGGTCCCACCAGTAGCCGCGCGCGAACTCGCCGGCGGTGCCGTTGACGGTCGCGCCGGCCGCGCCGGCGCGTTGCCGCTGGCCCCGCTGGATCGCGGCGATGCCCGCGTACTCGAGCACGTCGCACTCGCCGTCGGTAAGCAGCAGCGCCTCGTGCAGCTCCGCCACGTCGCGCGCGCCGTAGTCGAGGCCCGGGCGCAGCTGCCGGTGGTCGAGCCCGAAGACGCGCGCGATGCGCGCCGCGGCGCGCACGTCGCCGTGCCCGTCGGGCCCGGCCACGACCGTGCGCAGCGGGCGCCCCGTGGCGAGCGCGGCGGCCAGCACGGCGCGCGAGTCGAAACCACCGGTGAGGTCGAGGACCGCGTCGGGCCAGGTCGCGAGCGCGTCGTCCAGCGCCGCCACGAGCGCGTCGGCCAGCTCACGCACCGGATCGGCGCCCGTCGCCCGCCCGTACAGCGGCACGGCCGTCCACCAGCGGTCGGCGCGCGGCGCGCGCGCGGCGCCGAACTCCAGCCAGGAGCCGCCCACGACGCGCTGCACGCCCTCGAACAGCGAGCGCTGCTCGAAGACCGAGCCCGTGCCGAGCAGCTCGCGCACCGCGAGGCGCTCGGGCGAGCGTCCGGCGAGCGCCGCGAGCAGCAGCGCCGAGGTCGAGACGACGTGGCCGCCGGCGTGCTCGGCGCGGTACAGGTGCTGCGTCCCGACGCGATCGGTGACGGCCAGCAGGCGCCCGGCGCCGTCGAGGGCCAGCAGCGCGAAGTGGCCGTCGAGGCCGGCGGCGTCCGCGCCGAAGGGCGCCGCGCCGGAGCAGGCCGCGCGCGCGCAGGACGCGGCGTCGAAGCGCGCCCCGCCGCGGCGCACGGGGCCGCCGAGCCAGGCGAAGGCGCCGGGCGGCGTCGCGGACGACGAGGCGCGCGCCGC
>CAZBBB010000029.1:0-2151 GCA_964490005.1 uncultured Phycisphaerales bacterium
GTGGCCCGGGGCCGTCGCGCCGCGTGCGCGGCGGCCGCCCGCGGGGCCGGGCCCCGCGGGCCCCGTCAGGCCCCGGTCGGAGGAGGCGGAATCAGGTGATGACGAACGAGTGGAGAGAGGTCCCCGCACGCCAGCGCGTCGCGGTCCGGGCCCTGCTGGGGCTGGCGCTCCTGGGCGCCGCACCGGTCGTGCTGCGGGCGGCGCCCGAGCCGCTCGCGCGCCTCGCGCACGAGGACGACGCGGGGCGCGCGGCGCTCAAGTCGGCCTCGGCGGCGCGCAGCGAGGCGAGCAAGGCGCCCAAGGAGGCGCGGGCCGAGGCGCTGGCCGGCGTGGCGAGCCTGTATCGCGCGATCGCCGACGCCGCCGAGCACGACGTCGAGGTGCGCGCCGAGGCGGCCTTCCGCGCCGGCGAGCTGCTGCGCACGGCCAAGCAGTTGCAGCCGGCCGACGAGGCCTTCCGCCTCGCGACCGAGCTGGGAGGGCAGTCGGCCGAGGCCCGCACCTTCGCCGCGCGCGCGCTGCTCGAACGCGCGCACCTGGCGCGGCGCGCCAAGCAGGAGCCCGAGGCGATCGAGATCTACGAGCGGGTGCGCGCCGAGTTCGGCGAGCAGCGCCGGTCGGCGGCCCACGCGCTCACCTGGAGCGGCAAGCTGCGGCTGCGCGCCGGCGACCTGGCGGGCGCCTCCGAACGGCTGTCGGGCTTCGCCCGGGAGTACCCCGAGTACGCCGCGGAAGCCGTGCGCAACGCCGATCTGCTGGCGGTCGAGCTGCTCGAGGCCGGCGACGAGGACGCCGCCCGGGCCGCCATCGAGGCGGTGAAGGTGGCGGTGGCCCCCGTGCTCGAGGCGGGGGGGCGCAAGGCCGAGCAGTGCCTCAAGGCGCTCGAAAACCTCCGGGTTACCGAGCTGCTCGCGGTCGACTAGCTGGCCCCCGACGGACGAAACGAGACCGCTGGGCCGGCGTGGGAGAGACACTGGCCCGCGGATGAGGTCCCGGGGCGCCCCCGCGCGAAGAGAGCGCGCGGGGGCGCCTCTTTTTCGTGCGGGGGGTGCGCGTCGTCGCTCAGGCCTTGCCGACGGGGGCCGGGCTCGGCTGGCTGGCGGGGACGCCGACCGGCCCGCTGCCGATCGGGTAATAGGTGAAGCCCTGCTTCTCGAGTTCGGCCTTGGGGAAGATGTTGCGGCCGTCGAAGATCACCGGGCGCTTGAGCTTGCCCTTGATGAGGGCGAAGTCGGGGTTGCGGAACTCGCTCCACTCGGTGACGAGCAGCAGCGCATCGGCCCCGTCGAGCGCGTCGTAGGGATGCTGGAAGTACTCGATCCGGTCGCCGAAGTGGCGCTGGGCCTCGTGGATCGCCTCGGGGTCGGTGGCGCGCACCTTGGCGCCGGCCTCGAGCAGGCTGTTGATGATGTAGATCGCCGGCGCCTCGCGCATGTCGTCGGTGCGCGGCTTGAAGGACAGCCCCCAGACGGCGAAGGTCTTGCCCTTGAGGTCGCCCTTGTAGTGGCGCTTGACCTTCTCGAACAGCACGAACTTCTGGCTGGCGTTGACCTCCTCGACGGCCTGCAGGATGCGGAAGTCGTAGCCGTGCTCGCCGGCGGTCCTGATGATCGCCTGCACGTCCTTCGGGAAGCAGGAGCCGCCGTAGCCGCAGCCGGCGTACAGGAAGGGGTAGCCGATGCGCGAGTCGCTGCCGATGCCGGTGCGCACCTTGGTCACGTCGGCGCCGACGCGCTCGCAGATGTTGGCGATCTCGTTCATGAACGAGATGCGCGTGGCCAGCATGGCGTTGGCGGCGTACTTGGTCAGCTCGGCGCTGCGCACGTCCATGTGGATGATCTTGTTCGGGTTGTCGCGCACGAAGGGCGTGTACAGGCGGGTCATGGCGTCGGCCGCGCGCGGATCGTCGCTGCCGATGACGACGCGGTCGGGCTTCATGAAGTCGTCGATCGCCGCGCCTTCCTTCAGGAACTCGGGGTTGCTGACGACCGTCACGGGGTGGCGCGTCTCGGCCGACGCGGCGGCCTTGACCTTGGCGGCCGTGCCGACGGGCACGGTCGACTTGTCGACCAGGATCATCGGCCCGGTGGCGGCCTTGGCGGCGGCGCGGGCGGCGGCGAGCACGTACTTGAGGTCGGCGCTGCCGTCCTC
>CAZBBB010000029.1:2162-34154 GCA_964490005.1 uncultured Phycisphaerales bacterium
AGCCGTTTTAATCTTTTTTTTTTCTTTTGGGTCTCGAGGTCGTGAAGCTGAGGCGCGCCTCGGCGACGTTGTGCTTGACCATCTCCTCGAGCCCCGGCTCGTAGATCGGGATCTTGCCCTGGTGCAGGCCGGCGATCTTGCGCTCGTCGACGTCGATGCACACGACGTGGTTGCCGCTCTCGGCGAAGCAGGTGCCCGCCACGAGGCCCACGTAACCGGTGCCGATGACTGCGATGCGCATGATGAGGATCCTCGGAGGAAGGGTGCGGAGGGAGGGCCGGCGGCAGGTGCGGCACGCCGGAGGGGCTCTATCGTGTGGTGTCGAAGCGCTGCTTGAGGTGGCCCGTCCGCCGGGGCCCTGAAGGGCGCGGCGAAAAAGGCCCCGCAAGATACCCGCGCCACGCGCGGGCGGTCAACGAACGACCGCGCCTCCGGGCGCGCCCGATTGGTAAGTTGCCGGGCTGCGGCCGGGCGATTGGCTCAGCTGGTCAGAGCACCTGCCTTACACGCAGGGGGTCGAAGGTTCGAATCCTTCATCGCCCACCACCCGGAGGGCGCAGTTCCAGGAGCGATCGCATGACGAGTCCCGGCCGCACGACCCGCGCAACGGCAGGCAGGGCCCGCCCGCGGCACCTCGCGAGGCGGCTGCCGGCGGCCCTGCTGTGCGCGTCGGTGGCGCTCGCGCCGGCGGCGCCGCGCGCGCGGGTGGTGGCCGCTCCGGTCGCCGCTCCGTTCGCCGTGCGGGCCGACGCGTCCGTCGACGCCTGCCTGCCGCTGCACGCGCAGCGGCTCGTCGACGCGGGCGCGCCGCTGCAGGCGCTGGAACTGCTGGGCGCCTCGCTGCGTGCGGCGTGGCGCGCGACGCCCGAGGGCCTGCCCGCGGACGGCCGCGCCGACGAGCACGAGATCGCGCTGCTGCAGCTCGAGGCGCTGGCCGGAGAACTCTCGGCCTGGCCCGAGACGCTCGCGCTGTGCGAGGCGCTCGCGGACGCGGCGCCCGCCGCGCTGCCGCACGACCTGGCCTTCCGGCTCGGGCACCTGCACGCCGAGGCGCTGCGGCAGACCGGGCGGTCGGCCGAGGCGCGCGAGCGCCTCGACGCCTTCGGCCCGCTGCGCGAGCTGGCGCTCATCGGCCCCTTCGACAACGAGCGCGGCGGCGGCCTGCGCGTGGCCTGGCCGCCCGAAGTCGCCATCGACCTGCAGGCCGAGGTGCCGGGCAAGGAGCGCCCCGTGCGCTGGCGCGACAACCCCGTCGCCGGCCATCCGCTCGCGCGCATCCACCTCGGCGACCTGCTGCGCCCCGAGCGGCAGGCGCTGGCCTACGTCGCGACGGCGATCTTCGTCGAGCAGCCGCGCGACGTGGTGCTGCGGCTGGGGTCGACCGGCGGCCTGGCCGTGATCTGCAACGGCGTCGAGCTGCTCTCGCGCAACGTCGAGCGCCCGCTGCACGCCGACCAGGACCGCGTCGTGCTGCCGCTGCAGCCCGGCTGGAACCGCCTGCTCGTCAAGAGCGGCGTCGAGGACGGACGCTGGGTGCTGCAGGCGCGCCTCACCGATCTCGACGGCGCGCCCCTGACCGACCTGCACCTCGACGCGTCGCGGCTGGACGAGCGCCACCCGGCGCCGGCGCCCGCGCGCGGCGCGCCGCCGCCGGGCCTGCGCGAGCGCCTCGAGGCCGCCGCGCGCGGCGAGGGCGAGGGCGCCCTGCGCGCCGCCAAGCTGCTGGCGCACCTGCATCTGCTCGTGCATCCCGACGACGTCGTGGACCGCTCGGCGCGCGCGGCCGCCGAACGCGCGCTGGCGCTGGCGCCCGACGACACCGAGGCCCGCTACCTGCTGGCGCGCGGCAGCGAGCGCGAAGGCGCGAGCGCCGAGGAGGCCGAGGTCAACCGCCGCCTCACGGCGCTCTCCGAGGTGCTCGCCGCGCAGCCCGGACACGTGGCCGCGCTGCTCGACCTGGCCGAGTACTCGCTGCGCGACAGTCCGCGGCCCGAGCGCGCCGGACAGCTCACCGCGCGCGCGCTCGCCGAGGCGCCGTCGAGCTGGCGCGCGCTCATGCTGCGCGCCGAGTGGCTCGGACAGCGCGATCGCGACGTCGAGCGCGAGCTGCTGCAGCGCGCGGCGCTGCAGAGCCCCGAGGCCGCCGTGCGCGACGGCGCGACGCTGCTGCGCGCGGAGTTTCTGCTGCGCGAGGGCCGTCCCGACGAGGCCCTCGCCCTGCTCGAGGAGAGCTTCGCTCGCCGCAGCCTCTCGAGCGAGGTGGTCGACCGTCTCGTCGACCTGGCGGCGCAGCGCGGCCGGCTCGAACTCGTGCGGCAGGCCGCCGCGCGCCTGCTCGACACCGCGCCCGGCACCTCGGCGCGCCTGCTGCGTCCGGCCGAGCGGCTCGAGTACGCCGGCGACGTCGACGGGGCCGGGCGGCTGCTCGATCGCGCGCTGGCCGCCTGCCCCGAACTCGTCGAGGCCTACGAGGCGCGGACGCGCCTGGCCGAGCGGCGCGGCGACACGGCCTCGGCGCTGCTCGACCTCGCCGAGCGCCTGCGCCTCAAGCCCGGCGACGACAAGGCGCGCCGCCATCTCGAGGCGCTCGCCGACGAGGGGGAGCGCGAGCGCTTCGAGGACCCTTGGCGCTTCGACGCCGCCGAGCTGCTCGCGCTGCCGCTGCCGCAGGACGGCGACGAGCCGGTGGAGTGCCTCGACCGCACGACCGTCTGGCGCGTGCAGTCCGACGGCACCGAACACCTCTACGAGCACCTCGTGCTGCGCGTGCTCTCGGGCGGCGGCGTCAAGCTGCTCGACGAGTTCGTCGTGCCGAGCTGGGGCGACGACGTGCCCTACGTGCACCAGGTGCGCGTGCTGCGCGCCGACGGCAGCAGCGAGCGGGCCACGCGCCGCGGGCGGCGCTGCGATCTGCCCCCGCTGCGCGTGGGCGACCTGGTCGACATCGAGTACCGCCTCGACCAGCGCCGGCCCGACGTCTTCGGCGAGTACTTCGGCACGCGGCACGAGTTCTACCCCGATCTGTACGACGGCAAGGTGCCCGTGCGCCGCGCCCGGCTGGCCGTGATCGCGCCGCCCGACGTGCCGCTGCACGCCGCCGAGCAGCGCGGCGAGCGGCTCACCCGCAGCCGCCGCACCGACGCCGCCGGGATGACCGTCCTGGAGTGGGAGGCGCGCGACCTGCCGCGTCCGCCCGAGGAGCGCGCCATGCCCTCGCGCTCGGAGATCGCGCCCGTCGTCGACATCACCACCTTCGAGAGCTGGGACGCCTTCGCCCGCTGGTGGTGGGCGCTCATCGAGAAGGAGTTCGTGACCACGCCCGAGATGCGCGCCAAGGTCGCGCAGCTCGTGGAGGGGCTGGACACCGAGGCGCAGCGCGTGCAGGCCATCGCGCGCTTCGTCGGCCAGGAGATCCGCTACAACGCCTGGCCCTTCGGCACGCACGGCTACGAGCCCTTCAGCGCGGCGACGATCTTCGAGCGGCGCTTCGGCGACTGCAAGGACAAGTCGATCCTGCTGCGGCAGATGCTGGCCGAGATCGGCGTGGAGGCGCAGCCGGTGCTCATCAAGGCCGAGTACGCGCGCGCCGAGGAGTCGCTCGACGCGGCGATGGTGGGGCACTTCAACCATTGCATCGCGTACCTGCCGGCCACGCCCGAACGGCCCGGCTACTACCTCGACGCGACCGCCGACCGCAACCCCGTCGACTACCTGCGCGCCGACGACCAGGGCGCGCGCGTGCTGCACGTGAGCGAGCGCGGCGGCGAACTGCACGAGATCCCCTGGGCGCCGCCCGAGCAGAACCGGCTCGTGCGCCGCTGGACGCTGCGCCTCGACGCGCAGGGCGCCGGCGAGGTCGAACTGCGCGACGAGAGCAACGGGCAGTACGGCGTGCAGCTGCGGTACCGCTACGGCGGCGCCGGGGGGCAGCTCAACGCGCGGCTGGCGAGCGACCTGGCCGGCTCCTTCGGGCAGGTCGACATCGCGTCGGCGTCGACCTCCGATCTGCAGGACATCGGCGCGCCGGCCTGGCTGGAGGCGCGCTTCGGCGCGCGCTCGCTGTGGACCGCCGAGGGCCCGCTGCGCACGCTGCGCCTGGGTTTCGACGAACTGGGGCTCATGCCGCTGGTCGTCGAGTCGGAGAGCGAGCGCAGCTTCGACCTGGTGCTCGACCGGCCCTTCGCGCACGACACCGTCGTGCGCTGGGAACTGCCGCCGGGCGCGGTCGTCGAGCGCCTGCCGCCCGACGTGCTCATCGAGGAGCCCGGCCTGCTGCGCTACCGGCAGAGCACGCGGCAGGCGGGGTCGGCCGTCGAGGTCGAGCGCCGCTTCGAGCTGTACCGCCGGCGCATCCCGCAGGCCGAATACGGCACCTTCCGGCGCCTGGTGCGCGAGATCGACCTGGCCGAGACGCGCTCGGTGGCGCTGCGCCCGGCCGTCGAGGAGGGCGCGCCATGAGCGCGGCGCGCGACGGCCGGCCGCGCCGAGCGGCGTTCTCGCCGGCCGTGCCGAGCGCGCTGCTCGCGGCGCTCGCGCTGGCGGCCGCGCCGTCGTCGGCGCAGGATCGCGCCGCGCACGACCTCTCGCGGCTCGACGCGCCGCGCCCGATCATCGCGCCCGACGACGACGAGGCCTGGATCGCCGACCTCGTCGATCCGCCGGAGTTCTCGACCGGTGCCGTCGACGCGCTTGCCGCGCGCTGGGTCGCCCGGCTGGCCGCCGCGCCCGGCCACCCGCTCGCCGAGGCCACGCTCGCGCTGCTCGCGAGCCTGCGCGACGAGGTCGACTCGCCGCCCGTCTTCGACGCGCTCGTGGGCGAGCTGCCCGCGGCGGGCTTCTCGGGCGTCAGCCGGCGCACGCTGCAGGCGCTGCAGGCGCGCGCGGCGCTCGCGCGCCTGCCCGTCGACAAGCTGCCCGCCGAGGGTTTTCCCGGCTACCTGCGCGAGGCGCTCGTGCTCGGTCCGCTCGCGCCGGCGGGCCACCCGCTCCCCTGGCGGCTGCCGGTGGCGGCGCTGCAGGAGCCGCGCTTCGACGAGCCGCACGCGGGGCTGAAGGGCGAGGTGCGCTGGCGACCGCTGCGGCGCGCGCCGACGAGCCCGCGCTTCGCGCTGCCGGACGCCTTCGAGCCCGATCGCGGCGTGGTCGTGCTCGCGCTGCACGTCGAGGCGGCGGGCGGCCCGGCCTGGCTCGAGATCGACACGGGCAGCGGCTCGCTGCTCGCGGCCGTCTCGCTCAACGGCGAGGATCCGCTGCACGTCGACGGCCTGGGGCGGCACTCGCCGCGCATCGAGCGGCTGCCCTTCATGCTGCGGCCGGGGCTCAACCGCTTCACGCTGGAGTTCGATCTCGAGCAGCGACCCGCCCCCGCGCTGCGGCTGATCGACGCGCACGGCCATCCGCTCGCCGGGCTCGTCGAGCGGACCGCGCCCGGCCCGGTGTCGAGCGCGCCGGCCCTGCCACCCGATCCGTCCGCGCGGCTCGCGCCCGACGTCGAGGCGTGGCTGGCCTCGCGCGCCGCGCGCGGCCCCGACGCCGAGGCGCTGCTGGGGCTGCTGCAGGCGCTCGACGGGCGCATCCCCGAGGGCCTTCACCGCATCACCGCGGCCTGCGACGCGGCGCCCGAGCGCAGCGGGCTGCTCGCGCTGCAGGCGCGCGTCCTCGGGCTGGCGCGTCACGTGCCCGACTCGTGGAAGACGGCGCGCCGACGCGCGCTGGCCGAGCGCGTGCTGGCGGCCGACCCGGGGCACGTGCCGATGGCGGTGCACCTGGCGCGCATCCTCGCCGGCGAGGACCGCGAGGAGGAGGCGCTCGCGCTGCTCGAGCGCGCCGCGCGGACCGCGCCGTCGAGCAGCGCGGTGGCGCTGGCGCGCGAGTCGATCCTCGGGCGGCTCGGGCGCGACGCCGAGGCCGAGGCGGCGCTGCGGGCCGGAAACGAGGCCGCGCCCGACCAGGTCGATCTGCTGCGCCGGCTCGCGAGCGTGCTCGAAGGCCACGGCCAGCCGCTCGCGGCGGCCGAGCGCCTGCACGAGGCCCTGCGCTCGCAGGGCGCGAGCGGCGCCGGGCTGGCGGATCTCGCGCGCCGCTTCGAGCGGCTCGGCGAGTTGCAGCGCGCCGAGGAACTGCTGCGCGAGGCGCGCGCCCGCGACGACGACCCGCCGCGGCGGCTGGCGCTCGCGCGCCTGCTCGTGCGGCGCGGCGCCTTCGCCGAGGCCGACGCGCTGCTCGCCGAACTCGCCGAGGCCTTCCCGGACTGGGCGCTGCCCGTCGTCGAGCGCGCCGATCTCGCGCGCCGCGTCGGCGCGCCGGACGCCGAGCGCACGCTGCTCGAGCAGGCCCTCGCCCGCGCGCCCTCGCGCCGCGACCTGCGCGAGCGCCGCGCCGAGCTGACCGGCGAGGACGCCACCGAGGCGCTCTTCGGGCAGTTCGCCGTCGACCTCGACGCGGCGCGCGCCGGCTACGTCGACGCGGGCCGCACGGACTCGGTCGTCAAGCTGGTCGACGCGGCCGTCGTGCGCGTGTTCGCGGACGGCGGCCTGGAGACGCTCACGCAGGACCTCTGGTGCGTGCGCGACCTCGAAGGCTGCGAGCTGCTGGGCACGCTCGACCCGCCGGGAGAGATCCTGCAGCTCGCGACGATCAAGGCCGACGGCGCGGTCTACGAACCCAGCCTCGCGGGCGGCGCGTACGTCATGCCCCACCTGCAGCCGGGCGACTTCGTCGTGTCGGTCACGCGCCACGTGCAGTCGCCGCCCGTCGACGGCGTGGTGCGCGCCGGCCGCTGGAGCTTCGCGTCGAACGAGGCGCCCTTCGACCTCTCGCGCTACGTGATCGACCTGCCCGACGCGCTCGGGCTGCGCCTCGAGCAGCGGCGCTTCTCCGGCGAGCACCTCGTCGAGGGCATCGACGCGGAGGGCGGCGGCCGCACGCGGCACGTCTTCACCGTGCGCGGCGCGCCCCGCGTGCAGGTCGAGCCGCACGCGCCGCCCGCCGCCTTCTACCTGCCCTGGGTCGAGTTCGGCCAGGACGACGACGTGCTCGCCGAGGCGGCGCGCCTGGCCCTCTCGGCGCGCGCGGCGACCGAGGTCACGCCCGAGATCGTCGCCGCGGCCGAGCAGGCCGCGGCCGGCGCGCAGGGCGACCTGCAGCGCGCCCGCGCCCTGTACGACTTCGTCAACGCGACGCTCGACCAGCGCGGCGGAGAGCCGGCGACGGCGGCGCTGCTCGGCCGACAGGGCGGGGCGGCCTGGCTGTACGCCGCGCTGCTCGACGCGGCCGGCGTGCAACACGAACTGCTCTGGTCGCGCAACGTGTCGCCCGAGGCCGAGACCGAGGTGCCGAGCGGCTTCGTCGAGAAGGGCTTCTACACGCGCAAGCTGCTCGTCCGCGTGCATCCGCGCGACGCGGCCCCGGTCGACTGCGACATGGACAGCCGCACGCTCCCCTTCGGGACGCTGTTCGGCGACGCGCCGCGCGCGCCGGCGCTCTCGCTGGCGACGCTGCAGCCCGC
Source organism: uncultured Phycisphaerales bacterium (assembly GCA_964490005.1). Taxonomy (GTDB): domain Bacteria; phylum Planctomycetota; class B15-G4; order B15-G4; family B15-G4; genus CAZBBB01. Next base: position 9,670 of record CAZBBB010000029.1, read on the forward strand.
GAACCTGCCCGACCTGCCGCTCGAGGAGCGGCCGGCGCAGAACGTCGATCTGGTGCTGCAGCTCGACGCGCAGGGCGGCGCGCGCTTCGAAGGCGAGGTGGAGTTCGCCGCCGGCCTCGGCTGGGCCTTCAAGGAGCCGATCCGCGAGATCCCGTCGGCCTTCCGCCGGCAGTGGGTCGGGCAGATCTTCGCGCAGCTGCTGCCGGGAGCGAACGTCGAGGAGTTCGAGCTGCCCGGCCTCGACGACCCGACGCGCGGCGTCTCGGTGCGCGCGCGCGGCACGCTGCCGAGCTTCCTCGACGAGGAGGGCGGCCTGCTCAACGCGCGCCTGCCCTTCACGCCGCTCAACCTCACCGCCGGGCTCGCCGGGGGCGAGGGCGAGCGCCGGCTGCCCTACCTGCTCGCGCAGTCGGTCGTGAACCTCAACAGCGCGCGGCTGGAGTGGCCGGCCGAACTGGCGCCCGCCGAACTGCCCGCGGGCCTGCTCGTGGAGTGGCCGACGGGGCGCTATCTGCTCGAGGTCGAGCGGGAGGGCGAGCAGGCGCTGGTGCTGCGCCGCCGACTGGCCCTCGCGCCGCTGCGGCTGCAGCCCGCCGAGTACGCGGACTTCGCGCGGGACTGCGCCCGCATCGACGAGTCCGAGCGGGCCCTGCTGCGCTTCGTGCGCGTCCGTTGATCGCGGCGCCCGCGGCCGCTAGGCTCGCGCCGTTCGTCCCGCCGCCCGTACCGAAGGGTCGTCCCGATGCTGCATCGCGTGCACTTCCGCAAGGAGAACCTCACCGTCCACGTGCCGGACGGCGAGAACCTGCGCGAGGCCTGCCTCGCGTCGGGCATCGATCCCTACCCGGCGCTGGGCGGCCTGCTCTCGTGCCGCGGCCACGGTTTCTGCGGCACCTGCGCGGTCGTGTGCGAGCCGGAGGAGGCGCTCGCGCCCGCCGAGAAGCGCGAGGCGGGTTGGCTGAAGGGCAAGGGCGGGGGGCGGGTCGGCCTGCGCCTCTCGTGCCAGGCGCGGGTCAAGGGCGACGTGACGATCGAGACCGACCCCGACCCCAAGCCCGCCTGGCGCACGCACGGTTACTACTCGGGGCGGCACAAGCACGCCTGGGAGGCCTCGTCCTGAAGGGCGGGCTCGTCGTCGCGCTGATGCTCGCCGGCTGCGCGAGCGGCGAGTCGCGCGCTCCGTCCGCGCCGACCGTTCCCGCGGCGCCGACCGCGCCCGCGGCGCCGTCGCGCGCGCCGACGGCCCTGCCGGTGCTGCCGCCGGGCTCCGACCTCACGCTGCCCGGCGAGACGCACCTCGCCAACGTGCGCCAGCTCACCTTCGGCGGGCAGAACGCCGAGGCCTACTGGAGCTGGGACGATCGCGCGCTCACGCTGCAGATCACCGACGCGGCCAATCCCTGCGATCGCATCTTCGTGCTCGACGTCGCGAGCGGCGCGGCCACGCGCCTCACGAGCAGCGGCCGCCAGACCTGCGCGTACTTCCTGCCGGGCGACGAGCGCGTGGTCTACGCCAGCACGCACGAGCTCTCGCCCGACTGTCCGCCCGAGCCCGACCGCAGCGCCGGCTACGTGTGGCCGCTGTTCGAGTACGAGATCTACACGGCGGCGCGCGACGGAAGCGACGTGCGCAACATCACCAACTCGCCGGGCTACGACGCCGAGGCGACGGTCGGCGCCGACGGCCGCATCGTGTTCACCAGCGACCGCAGCGGCGACCTCGAGTTGTGGACGATGAACGCCGAGGGCGGCGAGCTGAAGCAGCTCACGCACAGCCCCGGCTACGACGGCGGGGCCTTCTACAGCCCCGACGGAACGATGCTCGTCTGGCGCGCCGCGCGCCCCGCGAACGACGAGGAACTGCGCGAGGGGCAGCAGCTGCTGGCGCGCGACCTGGTGCGCCCGACCCGCATGGAACTGTGGGTCGCCGACGCCGACGGCGGCAACGCGCGGCAGGTCACCGAGTTCGGCAAGGCCAGTTTCGCGCCCTACTTCACGCCCGACGGCCGCTCGCTGCTCTTCGCCAGCAATCTCGGCGACCCGAAGGGGCGTCGCTTCGAGATCTACCGCATCGGTCTCGACGGCAGCGGCCTGGAGCAGATCACGCACGACCCGTCGGGCTTCAACAGCTTCCCGATGTTCTCGCGCGACGGCCGCAAGCTGGTCTTCTCCAGCAATCGCAACGGCAGCGTGCCGCACGAGACGAACGTGTTCGTCGCCGACTGGATCGACTGAGCGCCGGGCGTACCAGACTGCGAGCGCCGTTCCGGCGCCCCCGGGGGGGCTCCCCGGCTTCTCGCGGCAGGACTAGAATCCCGGCCGCGCCCGACCCCCCGGGCGTCCCCGCGCGGCGACGGGCAGGTCGCCGCAGGATCCTCCCGATGTTCACCGCGCGCGTCCTCAGTTCGTCCGTCCTCGCTCTCGCCCTGTCGTTCGCCGCGCCGCTGTACGCGCAGACCGGCACGTACACCGCCGGCGACCTGTATCTCTACAGCCCGGCGATCACCGGCATCAGTTCGACCGGCGGCGCGATCGTGCACGTCGACCTCTCGGCGGGCACGGCGAGCATGTTCGTCGACACCGTGACGACGCTGTCCGCGCAGGGCGCGATGGCCTGGGATCCGTTCCGCTGCCGCCTCGTGTTCTGCGCCGGCCTGAACACGGTCTCCGATCCGCTGCACCTGTGGGCCGCCGACGCCGCGGGGGGCTTGCTCGACCTCGGCTCGGTCGGCATCCCGCTCGCGTCGATGGCGCCGCGCGGCGACGGGCTGATCTACATGCGCCAGACGAACAGCACGTCCACGCCGCTGCGCGTGCTCACGGCGGCGAACACGCTGCTGACCCTGCTCGACGACGCGACCGGGCTGCCCTACCTCATCCAGGGCAACGGGGCCTACGCCGTCATGGGCATGATCCACGACGCGGGCACCAACGCGCTGTTCGTCGCCACGAACCCCGTGGGCGCGTGTCCCGGCGGGGCGGCGGGGCGCGTGAACGTCGTCAAGCTGCCGCTCACCGCCGACGGCCTGCGCGTCGCCGGTCCCGAGAGCTGCGCGCAGTTCGAAGTCAGCACGTCGGGCGAGACGCCCGTGGGCTGGAGCCGCGGGCCGGCCGGCAGCCTGGTGCTCGTCGTCGACACGAACGCCAACGCCAACGAGCCGCGCATGCTGCTCGTCGACCCGGTCACGCTCGGGATCTCGGTCTTCGCCAGCAACAACAACATCTTCTCGGCCGCGACGAACGCCGGCAGCTGGTCGTCGGCGCTGAGCAAGGTCGTGATCCTCGACACGGGCAACGACGTGCTGCGCGCGTTCGGCGCGGGCGAGTCGAACTCCTCGGGCGTGATCGTGCCCAGCGCCGGGATTCCCGTGTCGGCCGCCGGCTCGTCGGGCGAGGTCGCCTCGCTGGTCGAGATCGAGGCGGGCCCCAACGCGGCCTGGCCGCAGTACGGCGTCGGCCTGGCCGGCACCGGCGGCATCGTGCCCGTGCTGCGCGGCGAGGGCTGCACGTCGGAGGGCGCCGCGATCACCATCATCACCGAGCAGATCGTGGGCGCGGCCCCGGGCTTCCTGTTCATCGGCACGGCGCCGGCGAGCGTGCCCTTCAAGGGCGGCAGCTTCCTCGTGGGCTCGCTGTTCCTGCAGATTCCGATGAACGTCGGCGGCGCGCCGGGTGCGCCGGGCGCCGGCAGCCTCAGCTTCGCGACCACGCTCTCGGGCACGATCGGCCTGTCGGGCCTGTCGCTCTACATGCAGACCGGCTGGGTCGATGCCGGTGCCGTGCAGGGCGCCTCGCTCAGCAACGGGCTGCGCATGATCCTGAACTGATCGCCGGTACACTGGCGCGACGATGAAGGACGTCGCGGCGATCATCATGGGGGGCGGACAGGGGTCGCGGCTGTGGCCGCTGACCCGCGACCGCGCCAAGCCGGCCGTGCCGGTGGGCGGGCGCGTGCGCCTGATCGACATCCCCATCAGCAACTGCATCAACTCGGGGCTGACGCGGGTCTACGTGCTCACGCAGTTCAACTCGGCCTCGCTCAACCGGCACATCACGCGCACCTACGACTTCGGCAACCTGACCAACGACGGCATCGAGGTCGTGGCCGCCGAGCAGACGACGGGCAGCCGCGACTGGTTCCAGGGCACGGCCGACGCCGTGCGGCGCTGCCTGCACCACGTGCTCGACCGGCGCACCAAGCTCGTGCTCATCCTCGCGGGCGATCACCTGTACCGCATGAACTACGGGCCCTTCTTCCGGCGCCACGAGGAGAGTCACGCGGACGTGACCATCGCCGCCTGCCCGCAGAGCGAGGAGACGGCCTCGTCCTTCGGCCTGATGCACGTCGACGAGGCGGGCTTCATCACGCGCTTCGCCGAGAAGCCGACGGGCGCCGAGCTGCAGAAGATGCGCGTCGACCCCACGCGGCGCATCGGCGGCGCCGGCGCGCCGGGCGCGCCCTTCCTCGCCTCGATGGGCATCTACGTCTTCTCGCCGCGCGTGCTGGCCGAGGTGCTGGCGCGCTGGCCCGAGTGCAACGACTTCGGCAAGGAGATCATCCCGCGCGCGCTGACGGGCTACCGGCTCGCGTGCCACTTCTTCCAGGGCTACTGGGAGGACATCGGCACGATCGCGTCCTTCTACCGCGCCAACATGGCGCTCGCGAAGGAGCGGCAGTTCGCGCTCTACGACCCCGACTTCCCGCTCTACACGCGGCCGCGCTACCTGTCGCCCTCGCGCGTCGACAAGGCCGCGATCGAGGAGTCGCTCGTGGCCGAGGGTTCGGTCATCGGGCGCGCGACGATCCGCGGCTCGGTGATCGGCATCCGTTCGCGCATCGGCGACGAGGTGCGGCTCGACGGCGCGCTGGTGATGGGCAACGACCGCTACGAGACCGAGACCGAGCGCGAGGCCAGCCTGGCGCGCGGCATCCCGCCGCTGGGCATCGGCGCGCGCACGGTCGTGCGGCGCGCGATCCTCGACAAGGACGTGCGCATCGGCTGCGACGTGCGCATCGTGAACGAGGCGGGCCGCACGAACCACGACGGCGGTCATCACTTCATCCGCGACGGCATCGTGATCATCCCCAAGCAGGCCGTCGTGCCCGACGGCACGGTGATCTGAGGGCCCATGGGCGGCCGGCCCCGCCCAGCGGGCCGTCCCGCTTCGCCGCCGGGCCACCGCTGCGCCACACTCCGGCCGGCCCGGCCGCCTTAGACTGGCGGCCCGAATCGCGCGCCCCGACGGGCTCGGGGCGCGAGCCCGTCGTGCCCCCCTGCCGGAGGTCCGTGCCATGAAGTCGCTCATCCCGTCCCTGGCCGCTCGCGCGCTGCTCGGCGCGGCCCTGTGCATCGCGGCGCTGCCGGCCTGCATCGTGCGGCTCGGCGGCGACGGCTATCGCAACGTCAACAGCAGCGACGAGGGCCTGCACGTCGACGGCGTGCTGCTGCGCCACAGCCGCTGGGTCGACGTCGAGCACGACTTCTCCGGCATCAACACGCTCGTGCTGCACACCGCGACCGGGCCCGTCGAGCTGAGCGGCGCCTCGGCGGGCAGCGCCCTGCTGCGCGCGCTGGTCTGGAGCGAGCACGAGGGCGAGGGCGAGGTCGTGATCGAGGAGGGGCGCCTGCGCGTGAATCCCACCGGCGCGGGCAAGGTCTTCCTCAACGAGATCGGCGGCAGCGTGCCGGCGGGCCTGTCGCTCGACGTCGCGACCGGGACGGCGAAGGTCTCGCTCGCCGGCGTGGCGCACGAAACCGACCTGCGCGCCGTGACCGGCACCGGGGAGATCGAGGTCACCGACGTGTCGGCCGCGTCGATCCGGCTCGAGACCGGCACGGCCGCCATCCGCGTCACGGGCGGCGGCAGCGGCAGGCTCGATCTCGACTCCGGAACCGGCGACGTGTTCGTCGTCGCGGGCAAGCACGACAAGGTCCTGATCGACACGGGAACGGGCGACGTGGAGATCACCGACGTCTCGATCGGGCGGCTGGAGTTCGACTCGGGGACCGGGGACCTGCTGCTCGACGGCGGCAAGGTCGAGAACATCTCGCTGAGCTTCGGCACGGGCGAGCTGACGCTGCGCAACGGCGCGACCGTCACCGGCCAGTGAACGGCGCTCCGTCGCCGAGCGCCTCGAGCAGGATCTCGCACAGCACGCCGTACAGCGCGCGGCCCTCCTCGGCGCTGGCGGCGGCCGGGTCGCCGAAATAGGCTTGGGCGCCGCCCGCCTGCCGGAAGTCGGTCTTGCCGGCGCGGATCGCGTCGACGAGGCTGATCGGCACGGGCGGCAGCGCGAGGCGGCGTGACTCGTCGACGGCGCCCGGGTCGTCGGCCAGCACGAGCGAGCCCTCGTAGCGGCCGGCGTGGCAGGCGCCGCTGACGAACTCGGCGCCGAGGCGCGCGGCGAGCGCGCGCCGCGTCACGTCGGGGAAGCGCACCTCCACGCCCGTGGCCGTCCGCACCTCGGCGAGCGCCTCGCGGATGCAGGCGATGTGCGCCGGCTCGAGGTGCGCGTTGGCGACGGCGATCGGCGCGAAGCCCGCGCGCACGGCGGCGCCGAGGATGCCGGCGAGGTGGGCGCGCGCCGTCGGCGCGTCGAGGCCCAGCGTTCCGGCGAAGGGCGCGGCGAAGTCCGTGACCGAGTAGCCGACCGCCGGCAGCACGACGCAGCGGCGCCCGCGCGCGCGCAGCGCGGCCGCCGCGCGCCGCGCCATGCCGAGCGCGATCGTCACGTCGGTGTCGAGCGGCAGGTGCGGGCCGTGCGCCTCGGTCGCGCCCACGGGCAGGATCGCCGCGCAGCCGTCGCGCAGCAGCGCCTCCACGTCGGGCCAGCGCAGCTTGGCCAGGTCGGTCATGGCGGTATGCTGGCCGCCATGAGTCCGGCGCGCAAGCGGAAGGGAGCCTCGCGCCTGCCGGCCACGCTGGCCACGCTGCAGTGCGGCGCGCTCGCGGCGCGGGCGCTCCTCGCCGCGCTCGAGCAGCGCCTGGCGCTGTTCGCGCTGTGGGGGCACGGCTCGACGCTGCTCCTCGCCGGCCTGGGCCTCGCGCTGGCGCTCGCGCTGCTCGCGCTGCCGGCCGGCTGGCAGCCCGGGCGCAGCCGTCCGCCGCTGCGCGTTCTGGCCTGCGCGGCGCTGCTCGCCGCGCTCGTGCAGCTCGCCGCGCAGCCGCCCTGGCGGCCGCTCGTCGCGCTGTGGACCTTCGGCGTGGCGGCGGGCCTCTGGCCGGCCGCCGTGCTGCTCGCGCCGGCCGCCGTGCGCGCGCTGCCGCCGCGCCTGCTCGCGCGCCTCGACCTCTGCTGCGCCGGCGCGCTCGTGCTGGCGGTCGGCGGCGAGCTGGCGCTCACGGCGCTGGCGCACGCGAGCAGCTCGCCGCTCTTCGCCCGCGAGGGCGAGTCGGCGGGCACCTTCATCGCGCGCCATCGCCTGCGCGCCGAGGGCCGCTGGCAGGGGTTCCCGGTGAACTCGGCCGGCCACTTCGACGAGGAGTTCACGGTCGGCACGCCGGAGGCGCCGGTCGTCGTCACGATCGGCGACTCGTTCAGCACGAGCATCGTGCCGCACGCCTTCCACTTCACGACCGTGGCCGAGCGCGCGCTGGGCCGCGGCCGCGTGCACAACCTCGGCGTGGCCGCCATCGGCCCGCGCGAGTACGAGCACCTGCTGCTCACCGAGGCCCTGCCGCTGCGGCCGCAGCTGGTCGTCGTGAACGTCTTCGTCGGCAACGATCTGGTCCTCCCCGCGCCGTCCACGGGCGGTTGGGCGGCGCGCCTGCTCGACCGCCAGCGCCTGCTCGCCTGGCTCGTGCCCGAGCGGCTGGCGACGCTGGCACTCGAGGGGAGCGCGGCGGGCGACGCGCGCGGCGCGCCGCCCGCGCTTGGCGCCACGTCCGACGCGCCCGCGAGCGAGGCCGACCTGCTGCGCCTGTACCCGTGGCTGGCCGACCCGCTGCGCGAGGTGGCGGCCTTCAGTCCGGCCGGCTTCCTGCGCGTCGAACTGGCGCGCGCGCGCGACGTCTGCCGCCCCGACGCGCCGCCCGACTGGGACGCGCTGCTCGCCACGCTGCGCCGCATGGCGCAGGCGGCCGCGCCGGTGCCGCTGGCGGTGATGCTGATCCCCGACGAGTTCCAGGTCGAGGACGCCGTCTGGAGCGAGGTGCGCCGCGCGGCCGGCGATCTGAAGCTGCAGCGCGACCTGCCGCAGCAGGTGCTCGTGCCGGCGCTCGCGGAGGCGTCCATCCCGTGCCTCGACCTGCTGCCCGTGCTGCGCGCGGTGGCGCCGCTGCGCGACGGGCGCCGGCACGTCTACCACCTGCGCGAGACGCACTGGAACGCGCGCGGCAACGCCGCCGCCGGCGAGGCGCTGGCGCGCTTCGTCGCCGACTACCTGCCCTGAGCGGCACCGGACGCGTCGGCCGCGGCCTGCGCGGCGCGCAGGTCGGCCAGCAGGCGCTCGGCCAGCGGGCGCACCGACTCGGGGCCCTGCGCGAGCACGTCCAGGCAGGCGCTCTCGATGCCGGGCAGCATCGCGCTGCGCGACAGCCCGTCGGCGCCGTCGAAGGCCGAGAGCAGTGCGGCGCGTTGCGCGCCGTCGGCGGGCGGGATGCGGCTCAGCGCCCAGGCGCAGGCCAGGCCGAGGTCGCGGTCGGGCGAGGCGAGCAGCACGAGCAGCAGCGACTGCGCCGAGGCGGCCTGCGCGCCGAGCGCCGCGAGCGCCATGGCCGCCTGCACGCGCGCGGGCTGCCCCGGCGCACGCAGGATCGCGAGCAGCGGCGGCAGCGCCGCCTCGCCGAGCTGCGCCACGAGCAGCCCGACGCGCTCGACGTGCACCATGTTCCGCGCGCCGGTGGCCTCCAGCAGCGGCGGCAGGCAGGTCGCGCCGAGCCGCGCCAGCCCGTCGCGCGCCGCCTGCGCGACCGCCTCGTCCTCCGACTTGAAGGCCAGCACGAGCGCGGGCAGGGCCTCCTCGCCGAGCTCGCGCAGACGGGCGGCGGCCTCGTCGTCGCCGCGCGCCGAGCGGCGCAGCCAGGCCTGCACGGCGACGTCGAGCATGAGCGGGCGGCGTTCGGGATCGTCGCGCGCAAGCAGTTCGGCCGGCAGCGCCGGGATCGCGGTCGCGAGCCGACCGAGCAACGCGATCACGTGCGGCCCGTCCGCGGCGAACAGCGCGGGCAGCGCGGCGCGTCCCGACGCGAGCAGCCCGTCGGCGGCGGCCGCGCGCACCGCTTCGTCGGCGTCGTCGAGGGCGGCGACCAGCGCGGTCGCCGCGTCCTGCCGCTCGGCCGGGGCGAGCAGACCGCGCCCGGCCGCCTCGCCCAGCGCCAGCGCCGCCAGCCGCCGTTCGAAGGGGTCGGGCGCGCGCGCCAGCCGATCGCACCACGCCGCGGGATCGGGGGCGCAGGCCGCGCCGAGGGCCGCCAGGCCCAGCGCGAGCGCCCAGCGTCGAGTTGCGCGTGCGGCCGCCACGGGACGGGGCATTCTCGCCCCGCGGCGCGGGCGTGCAAGGCGTCGGCCGCGCGGCGCGCGCGATTGTCCGCATTCGGCCGCCGCGGGGCGCGCCCGGTCCCCTACACTGCGCGAGGGGCCGCGCCGGGCCGCGGCCCCCGGGACTCCACCCTCGGACGAGGAGGCGCACCATGCGTTGCCGATCCATCGGCGTGCGGCTGGGCGGAGCGTGGCTGCTGACGGGCGCGGCGCTCGCGGCGCAGCTCAGCGTGATCGAGCGCGAGAGCCTCGCGACGGGCGGGGGGCAGGCGGGCAACGGCAGCTACCAGAGCCGCATCTCGGCCGACGGCCGCGTGCTGGCCTTCGTGAGCCAGGCCGACGATCTCGTGCCGGGCGACACCAACGGCTGGTCGGACATCTTCGTGCGCGACCGCGTGACCGGCGTCACCGAGCGCGTGAGCGTCTCGAGCGAGGGCGCGCAGGCCGACCAGGGCAGCTGGAACGTCGCGATCTCGGGCGACGGCCGTTTCGTCGCCTTCGACAGCGACGCCACCAACCTCGTGCCGGGCGACACCAACGGCTTCGCCGACATCTTCGTGCGCGACCGGCTGCTGGGCACGACCGAGCGCGTGAGCGTCTCGCGGGACGGCGTGCAGGCCGAGCTGCCCTGCGTGCTGCCCGACATCTCCGACGACGGCCGCCGCGTGGCGTTCCAGAGCTACGCTTCGCAGCTCGTGGCGGGCACGAACGCCTTCGTGAGCGACGTGTTCGTCAAGGAGCGTTCCAGCGGGCTGGTGCTGCACGCCAGCCGCAGCACGGCCGGCGAGCCGGGCAAGTACAACTCCACGGGCGCCTCGCTCTCGGCCGACGGTCGTTACGTCGTCTTCGAGTCGTGGTCCGGCAACCTCGTGCACGCCGACAGCAACGGCACGCTCGACGTCTTCCTGCACGACACGGCCACCCGCGTGACGACGCGCGTCTCGGTCTCGAGCTTCGGGCAGCAGGGCAACGGCCCGTCGATCTCGGCGCGCATCTCGGACGACGGCCGCGTCGTCGTCTTCAGCTCCTGGTCCTCGACGCTGGTGCCGAGCGACGTGAACGGCGAGACGGACATCTACGCCCGCGACCTCGACACCGGCCTGACGACGCTCGTGAGCGTCGCGCCCGGCGGCGCGCTGGGCGACAACCACTCGGCGCACGCCGCCGTCTCGGGCGACGGCCGCTGGGTCGTGTTCCACAGCGACGCGAGCAATCTCGTGCCCGGCGACCTCAACGTCGCGCAGGACGTGTTCCTGGCCGATCGCGTGACGGGCCGCCTGACGCGGCTCTCGGTCAACGACCACGGCCGCGAGGGCGAGCTGCTGAGCCTGCTGCCCGACATCTCGGCGGCGGGGGACGTGGTCGTCTTCGACAGCTACGCCGGCAACCTCGTGAGCGGCGACACCAACCGCTCCTTCGACGTCTTCTCGCGGACGCTGTCGCAGCCCTGAGCGCGCGCCCCGCCGGCACCCGCCCCCGCTTCACGCCGCGCGCGATCCGGGGTAGCGTGGGGCCTCCGCGCAGCTCCCCGTCGACCCTTCCGGGATCTCCACCATGGTTCCGCTCCGCCGTCCGTTCCTCGCCCTGCTGGGCCTCGCCGCGCTGGCCGGCGCGGCGCGCGCCGCCGACGTCGTCACGAACTTCACGACGCTCGGGACCTTCACGACGCCCAAGCTCACGGTCGGCGTGCTCGAGATCACGGCCGACGACGGCACCGCGCCCGCCGACGTGCAGCTGCTCAACTTCAACGGCCTGGGCGTCGTCGGGGGCTCCTCCTCGTCGATGACCGACGGCAGCGAGGCGCTGCACTTCCGCTTCGACGCCGCCGTGCGCGACGTCAAGTACACCGTCTTCGTGGCGAACAACCTCAACGCCAACGCCTTCGTGGGCGAGGCCACGATCGAGGTCTTCGTCGGCGCGACCTCGCTGGGAGTCTTCGCGACGCACGACACCGGCTTCAAGGACGTCTCGGCGCTGGTCGGCAACGTGCCGATCACGGGCTTCGACGTGCGGGCCAACGTCGACGGCTGCCGCATCGACACCGTGCAGTACAAGACCAACTGGGACAAGCTCGGCTCGGCGCTGGCCGGCGCGACGGGCCTGCCGGTCCTCGACGGCCAGGGCACGCTGCTGCCCGGCGACGACGTCACGCTCACGCTGGGCAACGCGCTGCCTGGCAGCACGACCTTCTTCGTGATCGGCTTCTCGGCCCTGAACGCGCCCTTCAAGGGCGGCACGCTGGTGCCCGCGCCCGTGCCGCCCGCGGGCACCTTCCTGGCGCTGCCCGTGGACGGTGCCGGCGCGCTGCCGCTCGTCGCTCCCTGGCCGGCGGGCCTCCCCGCGAACACGCTGGTCTACTTCCAGCACTGGATCCTCGACGGCGCGGGGCCGGCCGGCTTCTCGGCCAGCAACGCGCTGCGGGCGCGCACGCCCTGATGAGGGCGGCCGGCCGGCCGGAGGGTCAGCCCGCGCGCTGCTTGAGCGACTTGCGGTCGATCTTGCCGCGGTCGTTGCGCGGCAGCTCGTCGAGGAACTCGACCCAGCGCGGGTACTTGTAGGGCGCCAGCGCGGTCTTGACGTGCTGCTGCAGCGCGGCGGCGAGGGCCGTGTCGCCGACGCGGCCCGCGGCCGGCACGACGTAGGCCTTGGGCTTGACGAGCCCGTCGGCGTCGGTCGCGCCGATCACGGCGGCGTCGGCGACGGCCGCGTGCGCCCGCAGGCAGTCCTCGATCTCGTTGGGCGAGACCCACACGCCGCCGACCTTGAGCAGGTCGTCGGCGCGGCCCTCGTACCAGAAGTAGCCCTCCGCGTCGCGGCGGAACATGTCGCCGGTGACGACGAGGTCGCCGGCGAAGGTCTCCTTGCTCTTGGCGTGGTCGTGCCAGTAGCACAGGGCCGCCGATTCGCCGCGCACGTGCAGGCGCCCGACCGAGCCGTCGGGCAGCGGCCGGCCTCCGGGGTCGACGACCGTGCACTCGTACCCGGGCACGGCCTGGCCGAGGCTGCCGACGCGCACCGCGCCGGGACGGTTGCTGATGTAGATGTGGAACAGTTCGGCGCTGCCGATGCCGTCGAGGATCTCGACGCCGGTGCGCTCCAGCCATTGCCGCTGCAGCGACTCGGGCAGTTTCTCGCCGGCCGAGAGCACCAGGCGCAGGCTCGAGAGGTCCAGCCGCCGTCCGGACGCGGCCTCGTCGGCCAGCATGCGGCCGATCATCGTCGGCACCGAGGTCAGGATCGTCGGGCGGTGGCGCTCGACGAGCGCCGCGATGCTCGCCGGCGTGCTGCGCTCGCTGAACAGCGCGGTGCTCGCGCCGACGGCGAAGGGGAAGATCAGGTTGGTGCCGGTGGCGTAGCCGAAGAACAGCTTGGGCACGCCGGCCGTGACGTCGTCCTCGCGGATGCCGAGCACGCCCCGGGCGTAGTTCTCGGTGCTGAAGGCGTAGTCCTCGTGGAAGTGCACGGCGGCCTTCGGGCGGCCCGTGCTGCCGGAGGTGAACAGCCAGCCCGCGACGTCGTGGCGGTGCGTGTCGGCCAGGAAGGGCGCGCGGGGGGCGTCGCGCACCAGGTCGGAGAGCGCGTGCTGCCGCTCGTGCAGGCGCGGCGGGCGCCGGCCGGCGTGCTCGGCGAGCGGCGCCTCGGCGGGGGCCGCGGCGTGCGCGTCGAGATGGCCGTCGCCGTCGGCGACGACCACCGCGCGCAGGTGCGGCGCGTGCAGCGCCAGCCGCGCGAAGAGCGGCGCGAGCCGCTCGTCGACGACGGCGATGCGGGCCCGCGTGTACTGCAGGTAGTAGGCGTAGTCCTCCTCGCCGAGCAGCGGGTTCACCATGGCGAAGACGGCGCCGCACTTGAGCGTGGCGAACCAGGCGTGGCTGAACTCGGGCCGGTCGGAGAGCGCGATGAGCACGCGCTCCTCCATGCGCAGGCCCAGCTCGGTGAAAGCGTGCGCCAGCCGCGAGCTGGCCTCGCTCAGCCCGAGATAGGTGTGGTGCTCGTCGCGCCAGCGCAGCGCGACCTTGGCGGCGCGGCCCTCGCGCAGGTTGCGCTCGAGCAGCCAGTCGGCCAGGTTGAAGCGGGCCTCGGACATCAGCCCTCGAGCACCCCCCGCACGGCCCACAGGTCGGGCAGCGCGCGCTTGCCGAGCGTGGTCGAGAGGTAGCGGATGCCGTCGAGATCGCCGGTCGTGCCCGCGCCCGTGCCGGGTTTGTCGCCGATCTGGCGCTCGACCATCATCACGTGGTGGCGGCGCCAGAGGATGAGCTGCTCGTCGAGGTCGAGCAGGATCTCGAACAGGTCGTAGAGCGACGGGTGCTCGTCGGGCGCGGCGTAGATCGTCGCGAGCGCCCGGTGCGTCGCGATCTCGGCCTCGCGCCCGCGGCCGGGGCCCGGCGGCGTGACGCGCAGCCCGCGCCGCGCGAGCTGCCGGTAGAGCGCATCGGGGATCGAGTCGGCCGCGAAGCGCGCGCGCAGCACGTCGATGCGCGGGTCGTTCTCGACGCGCCGCAGCAGCTCGGCGTCCTTGAGTCCCAGCAGGCACTCGACCTCGCGGAACTGCGCGCTCTGGAAGCCGCTGGCCGGGTTGAGGTGCCCGCGGAAGGCGAGGAAGTCGATCGGCCGCATGCTCTCGAGCACGTGGATCTGCGGGATGAGCACGTCGAAGACGGCCTTGACGCGCCGGCACAGGTGCGTCGCGCGCCGCAGTCCGGCCTCGTCGCCCGCGTCGAGCGCCGCCTTCACGGCGTCGAGTTCGTGCAGCACCAGCTTGAACCACAGCTCGTAGACCTGGTGCACGACGATGAACTGCAGCTCGTCGTGCGCCGCCGGCCTCGCCAGGCAGGCCTGCAGCGAGAGCAGCTCGGGCACCTTGAGGTACTCGGCGTAGCTCAGCCGCGCGCCCTGGCCGTACGCGTCGGCCATCTCAGTAGGCCGTCTTTCCCTGCGCGAAGGCCTTCCAGCCGCCGGAGTCGCGCAGCTCGACGATCGCGTCGAGCGCGGCGTCGAGCTCCTCGTCGGTGTTGTAGTAGTGCGGAGACAGGCGCAGGCCGACGTCGGGCCGGCAGTCGATCAGGATGCCGCGCTCGGCGAGCGCCGCGACGAAGGCCGGCCCGTGCGGCACGTCGAGCGTGACCGTCCCGCCGCGCCGCGCCGGGTCGGCCGGCGAGCGGCTGGCGAAGCCCGCGTCGGCGGCGCGCTGCAGGAAGCGGCTCGTCTGCGCCACGCTCTTGGCGCGGATCTCCTCGATGCCGGCGCGCAGCACCAGTTCGTAGCCGCTGCGCGCGGCGTACAGCGCCGGCACGGCCGGGCTGCCGTGCAGCAGCCGCGTGGCGTCGTGCGCGTACCGCTGCTCGCCCTTCTCGAAGGCGAAGGGCCGCTCGTGCGCCATCCAGCCGGTGAGCGCCGGCTGCAGGCGCTCGCGCAGATCGGGCCGGCAGTAGAGCCAGCCCGCGCCGGGCCCGCCGCAGAGCCACTTCACGCTGCCGCCGCAGGCCATGTCGAGGCCGAGCCGGCGCACGCTGAAGGGCACCGTGCCGGCGCTCTGGTAGCAGTCGGCCAGCACCAGCGCGCCGACCTGTCGCGCGCGCGCGACGATCGCGGCCAGGTCCTGCAGGTAGCCGCTCTGGAACAGCACGTGCGAGATCGGAACGATCAGCGTGCGCTCGTCGATGGCGGCGCACAGCGCCTCGGTGTCGATCGTCGTGCCGTCGGGCGAGGGCACCGTCACGATCTCGGCCCCGCGCCGGCGCTGCGCCTCCCACACGTACATGACCGAGGGGAAGTTCAGTTCGCTGTAGACCACGCGGTTGCGCTCCGGCGCGAACTCCAGCGCCGAGGCGACCAGGCCCATGATGACCGAGACGTTCTGGTGCATCACCACGCTGCCGGGCGGCGCGTCGATGATCCGCGCGATCAGATCGCCGGTCGTGACGGGGCTCGTCCACCAGCCCTCGGCCCAGGAGCGGATGCCGCGCGTGGCCCACATCTCGGCGTACTCGCGCAGCCGGTCGAACACGGCCCGCGGCATCGCGCCCAGGCTGTGGTTCACGAGGTAGGTCGTGTTCTGCAGGATCGGGAACTCGGCGCGCAGCGCGAGCAGCGGGGCGAAGCGGTCGGGCGCGCCGGCGGCGGTCGCGCGCGGCACGCCGCCCTGCGCTCCGGCGCCCATCAGCAGGCCGCCTCGACGTCGGCGATCGTCTTGGGGATCGCCGCCGTGAGCACCTCGCGGCCGGTCTCGGTCACGAGCACGTCGTCCTCGATGCGCACGCCGAGACCGCGCAGCCGCTCGGGCGCGCGCTCGTCGTCGGGCAGCACGTACAGGCCCGGCTCGACCGTCAGCACCATGCCCGGCTCGAGCCGGCGGCTGGCGCCCGACGCGTCGTGGTAGCTGCCCACGTCGTGCACGTCGAGCCCCAGCCAGTGGCTCGTGCGGTGCATGTACCAGCGGCGGTAGGCCTCCGAGGCCAGCTGCTCCTCGACGCTGCCGGAGAGCAGCTCGAGATCGATCAGACCCGCGACGAGCACCTTCAGGGCGGCCTCGTGCACCGACGCGAAGGTGTTGCCGGGCGCGACCTGCGCGATGCCGGCGAGGTTGGCGGCGAGCACGATCTCGTACAGCTCGCGCTGCGCGCCGCTGAAGTGCCCGCTCTCGGGGAAGCAGCGCGTGACGTCGGCCGTGTAGCCGTCGACCTCGCCGCCCGCGTCGAGCAGCATGAGCGCGCCCTTGGGCACGCGCTCGTTGTTCGTGTTGTAGTGCAGGATCGTCGCGTTGGCGCCCGAGGCGCAGATGCTCGGGTAGCCCGGGCCCCAGCCGCCGCCCGCGCGGAAGGCGCCCTCGACGAGGGCCTCGATCTCCCACTCGCCCAGGCCCGCGCGCAGCGCCGACATGGCGGCGCGGTGCGCGCGGTCGGTGAGCTGCGCGGCGCGGCGCAGGACGGCGATCTCGTCGGCCGACTTGCGCAGGCGCAGCTCGTGCAGCAGCGTGCCGGGCACGTGGATCTGCCGCGGCAGCCGCACGCCGTCGCGCGTCTTGACGTGCGCCTCGCGCAGCGTGCCGAGCACGCGCTGGTCGAGGGCGGCGTCGGCCCCGGTCGCGTAGTGGACCTTGTCGCAGCCGCGCAGCAGCTTCGGCAGCTCGGCGTCGAAGGCCTCGATCGGGAAGGCCGCGTCGGCGCCGTAGGTCGCGCGCGCGCCGTCGACGCCGGCGCGCTTGCCGTTCCACTGCTCGAGGGCCGGGTCGCTGGGGCGCACGAAGAGCACGTAGCGGTCGCGGTCCGCGTGCGGACGCAGCACGGCGATCGCGTCGGGCTCGCCGAAGGCCGTCAGGTACCAGAAGTCCGACTCGGGCCGGAAGCGGTAGTGGACGTCGCGGTTGCGCACGCGCTCGCCGCCGGCCGGCACGATCGCGACGCCGCCGTCCATGGCCTCCATGAAGGCCGCGCGGTGGACGGCCGCGAGCCGCGGGTTCACGGGGCCCTCTGGCGGTCGAGGACCAGCGCCACGGCCGGGCCGTCGCCCTTCACGAGGACGGACTCGGCCTCGAGGTCGCCCGGTTGCGCCGAGGCGCCGCCCGAGAGCGACAGGCGGGCGAAGAGCTTCAGCTCGCCGCGCAGGATGTCGTGCGTGTCGTCGGCCTGCAGCGGCGCGTGCTCGGCGCCGAGGTCGAACTCGACGGGAAAGGCCGCCCGGTCGAAGCGCTGCACCGCCATCGGCATGCCGCCGCCGGCGACGCTGCGCAGGCCGACCCACAGCGTGTACCGGCCGTCGAGCGCGGAGTACTCCTCGCCCAGCGTGACCCGGCCGCGGATGCGCGGGCCTTGCCCCGGCGGGAACTTCGGCGCGACGGGCGCGCCCGCGAAGGGCCCGCCCGAGAGCGGGCCGCCGGAGGGCGGCGCCGTCACCGAGGTGCCCGGCGCGGGCGCCTCGCCGCTGCCCGTGAGCATCTGGTTGAGCAGGATCGCCACCGGCGCGCCGCCCGCCGTCGCGGGTTGCGCGGCGATGCCCTGCACGTCGCCGAGCGAGGCCGGCGCATCGCCGTCGCTGTCGAGCCGCGCGACGATCTGGAAGCTGCCCGCGAGGGTGCCGCCCAGATGCGCGGCGTCGAGCGCCGTGAGCTCGAAGTGCAGCGGGAAGTCCGGCGCGTCGATCTTCTTGATCACGTCGGCCATGAGCGAGCGCGGGTCGCGGCGCGCCATCAGGAACACGCACGCATAACGCTCCGGGTCGACGCCCAGCGAGGGGTCGAGGTCGATGACGCCGGTGAGCGCGCCGGTCGGCCCGGCCGAGGCCAGCGCCGTGGCGGCCTCCTTGGAGGCGTGCTGCTCCTCGCTGTGCGTGTAGATGTCGTGCGGGTGGATGTCGCGGCCCTCGGCGTCGACGCGCCGGGTCTGTCCGTCGAGCGAGACGCCGTAGTAACGCTTCTCGCCGCAGGCGACCAGCAGGAGGGCGAGCAGCAGCGCGAGCAGCGGTCGCGCGCGGGCGAAGGGCTTGGCGTCTGGAGGGCGGCGCATGGGGCGACATGATAGCCGTCCTGATAGGATGCCCGCGAGACGTTCACGCCCCGGGAGCTGAGGCCCTTTGAACGCACCCCGCGTCACGCTGCGGACCTTCACGTACATCGACGTGCTGCAGCCGCAGTTCGCGTCCTTCCTGGCGACGGTCGCGCGCGGCTACCTGCCCATCGAGGACCAGGCCGCGCTGTTCGTCGAGGTGCAGCCGGGCATCGCCATCAACCGCATCACGGACGTGGCGCTCAAGCACGCGCAGGTCACGCCCGGCATGCAGGTCGTCGAGCGCGCCTTCGGGCTGCTCGAACTGCACGCCGACGACCAGGGCGCCGTGCGCGCGGCCGGCGAGGCGATCCTGCGCCACATGGGTCTCTCCGAGACCGACCGCATCGCGCCCAAGGTCGTCACCTCCGAGATCATCACCGGCGTCGACGCCTACCAGACCATGCTCATCAACCGCATGCGGCACGGCGACGCGCTGCTGCGCGGGCAGTCGCTGTACATCATGGAGACGCACCCGGCCGGCTACGCGGCGCTCGCCGCCAACGAGGCCGAGAAGGCCGCGCCCATCCGGCTGCTCGAGGTCGTCACCTTCGGCGCCTTCGGCCGGCTGTATCTCGGCGGCGGCGACGACGAGATCAAGGAGGCCGCCCGCGCGGCCGAGGCCAGCCTGGCCGGCGTCGTCGGCCGACCCAACGAAGAACTCGTGGACGTGCGCTGAGCGCGCGCCCGAGCGCGCCCGCTCCCCGCCTTCCCGATGGAGGACTCGCCCATGACGCGACGATCGATCCCCGCGCTGGCCGTGCTGGCGCTGGCCCTCGGCTGCGACGCGACCTTCACCCGCTCGGCCGACGACCCGTCGATCGACGAGCCGGCGCTGAGCACGCGCTTCGACCGCGCCGACCTCGACCGCGCCGTGGCCGAGTGGTGGGTCGGCTTCCGCGACTCGCCCTTCGTGTCGGGGCTGGGCCTCAAGCGACCCTCGATCGCCGTCCTGAACATCGCCAACGACACCAGCGAGCACATCGGCGGCGCGCTCGACAACCTGCTCAACATGGTCGAGACGCGGCTCGTGAACAGCGAGCAGTTCTCCGTCGTCGACCACACCGCGCTCACGCGGGACGCGAACCTGGCCGAGCGGCTGCGGCAGCTCGGCGACGCCGTCGATCCCGACACGCGCGTGGCCCTGGGCAAGGAGTTCGGCATCGCCTACTTCGTCAACGGGCGCGTGGGCGAGACGGCCGAGAAGCACGGCGACGTGCGGCGCGTGCAGTACTACCTGTTCCTGCGCGTGACCGACGTCTCGACCAACCTGGTCAAGTACCAGTGGCAGGTCGACCTGACCAAGCAGCAGGACGGCTGAGGCGCGCGGTGCGCGCGGCGCGGCGGGCGCGGGCGCTCGTCGTGCCGGGTGCCGCGCTGCTGCTGCTGCTGACGGGCGCCTGCCGCGCGCCCTACGAGACGCGCGTCGAGTCGGCGCGGCGCGCCTGGGCCCGCGGCGACGTCGGCGAGTCGGTGCGGCTGCTCACGGCGCTGCGCGAGCGCGCGCGCGGCGGGCCCGACGAGGGGGTGCTCTCGCTCGAGCTGGCCTCGGCCCTCTCGGCGGCGGGGCGGCATGCCGAGGCGGCCCGCGAGCTCGTCGCGGCCGATCGGCGCCTGGAGGAGCTCGACGCGTCGACCGCGCCGCTCGAACTCATCGCGGCCACGCTCTTCGGGAGCGAGCCGAGCGCCTACCGCGCGGCGCGGCACGAGAAGCTGCTGGTGAACACGCTCAACATGCTCGAGTTCCTCGCGGCCGGCGAGATCGAGTCGGCCGCGGTCGAGGCGCGACGCGCGCGCATCCTGATGCTGCAGGCCGACCTGCCCGAGGAACTGCGCTACGCCAACCCGCTGGCCTGGAACCTCGCGGGCCTGTGCCTGCAGCTCGCGGGCCGCGAGAACGAGGCGCGCGACGCCTTCCGCGAGGGCGGCGACCGGCTGGCCGCGCGGCCGTCCGCGGGACAGGGCAGCCTGCTCGTCGTGGCCGGCCTGGGGCTGGCGCCGGTGCGCGTGCAGGGGCAGGCGCGGCTGGTCCTCGCGGGCAAGCTGTACCGCGTGCAGTATCCGGCGCTCGTCGAGCGCCGCCCGGCCGTCGGCCCGACGACCCTGCGCGTCGACGGCGAGGCGGCGGGCGAGCTGCCCGTGCTGCTCGAGTTCGGCGCGCAGGCGCGCCATCGTTACGGCTGCGAACTGCCGCGCCTGCTGGCGGCGGCCGTCCTCGCGTCGCTGCCGCGCGCCGAAGCCGGGCAGCGCCTGCACGAGGAGCTGCGCGACGACGAGCAGCCCGACGAGGCGAGCCGCAACGTGTTCGCGCTGCTCGCGGGCCTGTTGTTCTCCGAGGGGCTGGCCGAACTGCTGCCGGCCGACACGCGCTGCTGGTCGCTGCTGCCCGACGCCTGGGCGGCGCGCCGGCTCGCGCTGCCGGCGGGACGCCACGAGGTCGAACTGCGTTTCGCGTCGGGGGGCGCGCGCAGCTTCGACGTGCTCGTTCCGGAGGGCGGTCTGGCGCTGCTGCGCGTCGACGAGGCGCTCGGCGCCGGCTGGATCGAGGGCCGGCCGCCCGCGCCGCTCGACCTCGCCGCCGACCCGGCCGGCGCCCCGGCGCGGGCGCTGCTGGCCGAGCTGCGGGCGGGGAGCGGCGGGCCCTGAAGCTCCGGCCGCCGTTTGCATCCCCGCCGGACATCGGGCATTCTCTGGCGCATTCCATGAACCGGCCATGTGGCCGGTTCGCATACCCGCGGTAGTTCGCGGACATTCGTGAGCGGCGCCGGGCCGTCTGCCGGAGCAGCTCACACAGGACAGAAAGTTTTTTTCATGCGCAGTACCGGTACCGTCAAGTGGTTCAACGACACCAAGGGCTTCGGCTTCATCACGCCGGAGAACGGTGA
The DNA here is from genome assembly GCA_964490005.1 of uncultured Phycisphaerales bacterium. Lineage (GTDB taxonomy): Bacteria > Planctomycetota > B15-G4 > B15-G4 > B15-G4 > CAZBBB01. The sequence goes on from CAZBBB010000029.1 coordinate 30,579, forward strand.
CAAGGACGTGTTCGTCCACCAGACCTCCATCAAGGCCGAGGGCTTCCGCTCGCTGGCCGAGGGTGACAAGGTCGAGTTCGACATCGTCGCGGGCGCCAAGGGCCCGGCGGCTTCGAACGTCACCAAGGTCTGAGCGACACCGAACCGTCGCACGGGGCCGGTCCGGGGACACCCGGGCCGGCCCCGGTCAATTCAGGCGGCCACTCAGCGACCCGGCCGGTCCCAGCGGTCGTCGCTCGCGCCGGAGGCCTCGGCCGCCTTCGCGGCGCGGATGATCGGGATCAGCCCGCGCAGCATCGCGCCGAGCGGCGAGGCCACGAAGGCCGCCATGAGCATCATCCCGATGCCGATGCCGATCACGTCGAAGGCCGCCCAGCCGAGCGCCACGAGCGCGATGCAGCAGGCCGGCAGCAGCCAGGGCAGCGCGAGCGGCACGCGCTTGTAGAAGGCCAGCTGCAGCTTGTCGAAGAGCGGCGCGCGGGCCGGCGCGCGCCGCCCCGCCATGACCTGCACCCAGGCCCGCGCGCGGCGCAATTGCTGCGCGGCGTGCGCCGCGTCGTCCTTCGGCTTGATCTCCAGGAAGGCCGCGCCGGGCACCAGCTCGATGCGCTGGCCGCGCTCGCGCACGAGGAACATCAGGTCGAGGTCGTCGGCCGCCACGCCGGGCGACGGGAACAGCCCCAAGCGCGCGCGCCAGGCGAGCAGTTGCCCGTGCACGCTGAAGACCCGCCCGCGGCGGCTCTCCCAGGCGCGCACGGCGGCGGTGAAGGCGTCGTAGCGCGTGCCGGCCGGCTTCGGCTCGCGCAGGTCGCGGCCTCGGCAACTGCCGTCGTCGAGCAGGTCGGCCACGAACTCCTGCCGGCCGCAGGCCATGCCCAGCTCGGGGTTCGTGCGGAAGGCGTGCTCGAAGGCCGGCAGCGAGGTCGCGCGCATGATCACGTCGGCGTCGGTGAGCACGAAGATGTCGATGCCCGCGTCGCCGAGCGCGGCGATCGCGGCGCGCACGGCGCCCGCCTTGCCGGGCTTGCCCTCGTTGCGGATCACGCGCGCCGCGGCGGGCACCTTGTCGGTGATCATCGGCACGGTCATGCGGTTCGTGCCCGAGGGCCTGGGGAACAGCTCGGCGCACAGCGCCTCGGCGCGCGCGACCGTGTCGTCGCCGCTGCCGTCGTCGACGACGACGATCTGGTGGGGCACCTTGGCGAAGGGCCAGCGCGAGACGGCCAGGTTGCGCAGGCGGCGTTCGATCGTCGCGGCCTCGTTGCGGCAGGGGACGATCACGCCGAAGACCAGGTCGGCGGCCTTGGCGGCGGCGGGGGCCGTCGCGGGCGCGGTGGCGGTGCTCAAGGGGCCTCTGCTCCGGCGGGTGGCCGCACATCGTGCGTCGGGCGGGGCCCGAGCGCCAGCGTGCGCCCGGCCAGCGCCGGCCAATTGCGCGCGTTGAACAGGACGTTGTCGGCCTGCGCGCACTCCCAGGTGCAGGCGCAGCGCGTCGCGCGGATCTCGTCGCGCAGCGCGTCGGCGCCCGCGGCCTTCCAGAGCGGCGCCAGGTCCCAGCCGGTCTCGTTGAGATTGCCCAGCGAACGCCCCAGGATCTCGCAGGGGTGCACCTCGCCGTTCTCGAAGATCACGGCCGAGAGCGAGCCGGCCGTGCAGGGCAGATGGCGGCTGTCATCGCCGCGCGCCACGCGCTCGACGTGCTCGTACATGAGCTGGTCGCGGGCCAGCGCGAGCCGCGCGAGCGGGTAGTCGTAGTAGGGCAGCGTGCCGTCGGCGACCAGCTCCCGCTTGGCGGCCACGACCTCGCGGTAGCGGTCGAGGTCGACCTCGAGCAGGTGGCGCTCCATGGCCGTGCCGCGCGCGAGATTGATGGTCACGTTGTCGGGCTGCAGCTCGGCCACCAGTTCGCGCAGATGGGCCGGCAGCGCGTGCTGATTCTCGCTGGTGACCGTCACGATGATGCCGACGCCCAGCTTGCCGCGGGCGTCGCGCTGCTGCTCCTTGTAGCGGCGCACGCTCTCCATCGAGCGCGCGTGGCCGCCCGGCACCTGGCGGATCGAGTCGTGGATCTCCGGCGGCCCGTCGAAGGACACCGCCACCGACAGGTACAGCCCGGGGTTCTTCGCGAGGATCGCCTCGACCGTGTCGTGCTGCGTGGGCTCGACGAGGCCGTTGGTCGGGATCGCCAGGTGACGCAGGCCGTGGCGCCCGAAGGCCGTCGCGAGTTCGGGCAGGTCGCGGCGCAGGAAGGGTTCGCCGCCGCCGAAACTGACCCACACGAGCGGCCCCAGGCGCGCGGCCGAATCGGCCAGCGCCTGCACCTGCGCGAGGCTCGGGCCGCGCGTGCCCGCCGCGACGTCCTCCCAGTGGAAGCAGTGGCGACAACGCGCGTTGCAGGCGCCCGTGACGAACAGCGTCAGGTGCAGGGGCGGGCCCCGCGTGCGGAGCACCCGCCGCGCGAACGGCAGATAGCGCAGTGCGTTCACGGGGAGCGGGCATCATACACTGGCCGCTCGTCATGAGCGCTCGCGAGCAGACTCCCGCCGCCGGCCTCCCGGCCCGCGTGCTGCTCGCCGCGGGCGCGACGCTGCTCGCGCTGGCGGCCGCCGAGGCCGCGCTGCGGCTGCTGCGGCCGCCGCCGGCCGACGCCACGCCGCTCGTGCTGCACGGCACCGCGCTGGCCGACGAGCCCTTCGGCCGGTGGGACCGCGACCTGATCTACGCGCTCGTGCCGCACAGCCGCGCCTTCCCCGAGTACGCGATCAACGCGCGCGGCTGGCGCTCGCCCGAGGTCGACGACGCGCGCCCCCCCGGCGCGCTGCGCGTGGCCGTCACCGGCGACTCGAGCACCTTCGGTCTCGGGGTGTCGGAGGCCGAGTGCTGGCCGGGCGTGCTGCGCGGCACGCTGTCCGGCCTGTTCGGCGACCTCGCGCCCGTCGAGCTGGTCAATGCCGGCACGCCCGGCTACACGACGATGCAGTACGCGCTGCAGATCGAGCGCGACCTGCTGCCGCTGCGGCCCGACGCGATCGTCGTGTGCGTGACCGGGCACAACGACACGCGGCTGGTCGTCGGCGAGGACGACGAGCAGCTCACCGCGCGGCACCGCGCCTGGGCGACGCGCCTGCGGCGCACGCGGCTCGGCCGGCTGTTCACCGGCTTCATCGAGGAGCCGCCCAATCAGCGGCCGCTCGCGCCGAGCGAGGCCGCCGGCGGGCGGCGCCGGGTGCCCAACGACCGGGTCGAGCACCACGCGCGCGCGGCGATCGCGGCCTGTCGCGCGGCGGGCGTGCCGATCGTGTTCGCCGTGACGGCGCCCAGCCGGCAGGTGCGCTCGGCGACGCCCTACGTCGCGGAGCCGGGAGAAGTCGTCGCGCGCGTCTGCGCCGAACTCGACGTGCCGCTGGCCGACCTGCGGCCGCTCTGGGCGGCGCACGAGGCGCATCCGCTGTTCGTCGATTCGGTGCACCCGACGCCCTACGGGCACCGGCTCATCGCGCGCGAGGTGCTCGGCCGCGTGCTGACGGCGAGTCGCCTTCCGCCCGCGCTGCAGGCGCGCGCCGGCTTCGCGCGCGC
>CAZBBB010000030.1:0-16671 GCA_964490005.1 uncultured Phycisphaerales bacterium
TCGGGGCCGCGGTCGAGGCCCCGGACGGCGCCTCGTTCTTCTTGGCGTACCACTCCTTGCCCTTCGGCTCGACGGGCGGCAGCGGCCGCGGCACCGGGATCTGGATGCGCGCGGCCTCCGCCAGCGTGAGGCCGACCTTTGCCAACCACGCCGCCAGTCGCGCCTCGTCCGCCAGGTCGATCACGTAGGCGTGGTTGTCCTGCGCGGCGATCCGGGCCACGAGCGCCTGCTCGCCGCTCGCGTCGAGCAGGTGCGCCACCGCGCAGCGACGGCCCTGCGCGTCGACGAAATGCGGCACGCGCGCCCCGGGGTATTGCAGGTTCTCGCCGAAGATCGCCGCGTCGCAGTAGGCCTGCAGGGCGTCGATCGTGCGGGCGCGCGCCGCGGCGACCGCGGGGCTGAGCGGACCGCCGTCGGCCGCGCGCAGCTCGGCGATCACCGCGCGGTAGTGCGCCTGCAGCCGCGCGGTCTGCGCGGCGCGCACCTCGGCGTCCTCGTCGAGCGGCGCGGGGCCCGCGCCGAGCAGCAGCGCGCAGACCGATCCGGACACAAGCAGGCGCGCGAGCGACGACATGGCGGGTTCTCCAGGCGAGGCGCGCGCACGCGACACGGCGCGCGCGCGCGGTAGCGGGGGCTGCGCGGCGGCCCGGCCCGCACAGGGCGGCAGTCTAGACCGCGCTCGGCGCGGGGCAACGCCGCGCGGCGCGGCTCAGCGCGCGAGCCAGGCCTCCCAGCGCGCGGCCCACGCCGGCACGTCCTCGCTCCGCACGACCTGCAGCTCGTCCACGACGCGCGGACCGTCCTGCGGATCGCGCCCGTCGAGCACCTTGTCGAGCAGCATGCGCACCGACTCGTAGCCCCAGCCGAAGCAGTCCTGCGCGAGCAGCAGCTGCACGTGCCCCGACTGCAGGTAGGGCAGCTGCGCGGGCAGCGCGTCGACCGACACGACCTTCACCGCGCCCGGCTCCCAGGGCAGCGTGATGCGCGTGTACAGCGGCCAGCCGCCGACGAGCGCCCAGCCGTCGATCCCGGGATGCGTGCGCTGCGCGCGGCCCATCGTCTCGGCCGCCTGCTCGGGCGTCTCGGGGTGGTAGTAGACGCCGTCGGGCAGCAGCGTGATGCCGGGATGGCGCTCGAGTTCGCGCCGCACGCCCTCGACGCGTCGCTGCAGGTTGGGCGCGGCGGCGTTGCCGGCGAGGATCGCGATCGTGCCCCGCCCGCCGAGCGCCTCGGCGAGGTGGCGCATCACGAGCGCGCCGCAGGTGAGGTCGTCGGTGCCGAAGAAGGCGAAGCGGCGGCTGTCGGGCGCGTCCGAGTCGAAGCACACGACCTGCGTGCCGAGCTCCACGGCCTTGTCGATCGCGGGGCGCAGCGTGTTGGCGTCGCTGCACGAGACCGCGATGCCCGCGGCGCCCGCGCGCGCCAGCTGCTCGATCGCCTGCGCCTGGCGCGCGGCGTCCTCGTCGGGCGGCGTCTGCCAGTCGATCTCGATCCGCACGCCCCGCGCGGCGCCGAGTTCACGCGCCGCGGCGAGCGCGCCGGCGTGCGCCGCCTGGAAGACCGCGTTGCCCTGGCTCTTGGCGACGAGGCCGAAGACCAGCCGGCGGCCCGCCTCGCCCTCGGCGGGCGCAGGCTCCGAACCGCAGGCGCCGAGCGCGACCGCGACGAGGCCGGCGCCCAGGGCGCGGAGGATCGCGGCCGTCGTGCTCATGGGCGGCCATGATGCCACACCCGGGATCTCAGGCCTCCCAGCCGACGCAGGCGCGCCAGAGCAGGCCGCCGCCGAGCAGCAGCAGCACGCTTCCCATGAGGATGCGCGCGGTCCACAGGATGATGCGTCGCGCGCGCCGCTCGTCCTCGTTCAAGCCCGCGCTCCGCGCCAGCGCTCGCTGAGCCGGTCGAGCGCGACCGCGAGCAGGATCGCCAGGCCGATGATGATCTTGCCGTACTCCTTGCTCACCGGGATCGTCGCGAAGCCCAGCTCGATCGAGCGCAGGATGTCGATGCCGTTCTCGATCAGCTTGATGATCAGCGCGCCGAGCACGGCCCCCAGCGCGGTGCCGCGCCCGCCCGACAGGCTCGCGCCGCCGACCACGGCCGCGGCGATGACCGTCAGCTCGTAGCCCTCGCCCGTCGCGGTGTTGGCCGACTGGTAGAAGCCCGCCGAGAGGAAGCCGGCCGCGCCGGCGCACAGGCCCGCGAGCACGTAGACGCGCCGCTGCACGCGGCCGGTCGCGATGCCCGCGTGCCGCGCGGCCTCCTCGTTGCCGCCGACGGCGTAGATCTGCCGCCCCGCGACCGTGTGCCCCAGCACGAACCAGGCCAGCGCGGCCGCCGCGAGCAGCACCAGCAGCGGCACCGGCTGCACGAAGTTGCCGTCGGCGAAGGACCAGCGCGCGCCGACGAAGCCGTCGGTGAAGCTCGCCGGGAGCTGCTCGCCCAGGCTCGGCAGCGACTTGGTGCGCACGGCGACCAGGCCGATGCCGCGGAAGATCGAGAGCGTGCCCAGCGTGACGATGAAGGGGTGCAGCCGCAGGCCCGTGACGAGGGCGCCGTTGATCGCGCCGCAGGTCGCGCCGATGCCGAGCGCCACGGCGGCGGCCAGCGGCACGGCCAGCGCGCCGCCCGTGTCGGGGGGCAGTTCCTGCAGCACGGCCGCGACGCCCAGCGCCGACAGGCCGAAGACCGAACCGACCGAGATGTCGATGCCGCCCGAGACGATCACGGCCGTGGCGCCCAGGGCCATGATCGCCATCCACGACATGGGCGTGGCCACGTTCGCGACCAGGTTGTCCCAGCGCAAGAAGGCGTTGACCTCCTGGCCGCGCAGCTGCAGCGTGCCGGAGGCGGCCGTGAGCGCCGCGCCGAGCAGCAGCACGACAAGCAGCAGCCCGCCCTCGGTGAGGCGCGGACGGCGCGCGCCGGGCGGGCTGTCGTGCGGGCCGCTCAAGCCGGGCGCAGGTACAGGCCGTTCACGACCGCGTTCGGCTCGGCCAGGAACATCTGCATGTCGGCCGCCACGCCGGCCAGGTCGAGGCCGCAGACGCGCCCGCCGCCGGCGTCCACGCGGGCCGCGTCGAGCGCGCGCATGGCCGTGAGCAGCAGCCTGCCGGCGCCGCCGTCCTGACCGCGCTCGCGGTTGAGCGCGCAGGCCGCGAACTGGATGAGCGCGCGGAACAAAAGCTCCTGCCGCGCGTCGCGCGGCTTGGCCACGTGCCAGTAGCTCTCCCAGGACTCGTGCGCCTCCCACCACCAGCCGCGGTTGAAGAAGTCGAGGCCGCGCAGGTAGGGCACGTTCTCGCGCCACGCGGACTCGGGCAGATAGGGCGGCACGGGCGTGCGTTGGCCGTAGGCGTAGCCGCCCTCGTGGGCGAAGGGATGCGGCGCGTGCCCCGGCACGAAGCGATAGGGCGGAAAGGGCACGTGCGGCATGAACAGCGGCGGGGCGCCGGGGCCGCCCGCGAGGGGCCGCTCGACGGGCGGGCGAGCGGGCTTGCGGGCCGTCATGCGCAGCGCTCCTGTGCGGCCAGGTCGAGCCAGCCTTCGGGCAGCGCGACCTTCTCCTGCGTGCCGCCGCGCTTGGCCCGGCTCACGCGCAACGCCGCGACCGGGAAGGCCTGCGCCGGGTCGAGCCGGCCGAGCCACGCGTCGAGCTCGTCGAGCGTCTCGATGCGCTGCAGCGCATCGCGCACCTGCGCGCTGCCGGCGAAGCCCTTGGTGTACCAGGCGCACCACTTGCGCAGCTCGAGCACGCCCTTGCGCTCGCCGAAGAACTCGACCAGCAGCCGGCCGTGCTCGCGCAGGATCGCGAGCACCTCGCCCAGCGCGGGCGGGTCGGGCGGCAGCCGCCCGGCGAACACGTCGGCCAGCTCGCGGAACAGCCAGGGGCGGCCGAGGCAGCCGCGTCCGATGACCACGCCGTCGCAGCCGGTCGCGCGCATCATGCGCAGGGCGTCCCAGGCCTCCCAGATGTCGCCGTTGCCGAGCACCGGGATGCGCGCGCGCTCCTTGATGCGGGCGATCTCGTCCCAGCGCGCCTGCCCCGAGTAGAGCTGCGTGGCGGTGCGCGCGTGCACGGCGATCCAGGCGATGCCGGCGTCCTGCGCGGCGGCCAGCGCGTCGGGCCAGGTCAGGTGCGCGTCGTCGAGGCCCAGCCGCACCTTGACCGTGACGGGCACGTCGCGCGCGCCCTCCACGACCGCCCCGAGCACCGCGCGCATGAGCGCGGGCCGCGCCGGGAGCGCCGAGCCGCCCCCGCGCGCCGTGATCTTGCGCACCGGGCAGCCCATGTTCACGTCGATGTGGTGCACGCCCAGCTCGTCGACCAGGAAGCGCGCCGCGGCGCGCATCTCGTCGGGCTCGGCGCCGAAGATCTGCACCGAGCGCACCGTCTCGTCGTCGCCGAAGCTGGCCGCGTGCAGCGTGCGCGCGTTGCGGTCGGCCAGCCCGCGGGCGTGCAGCATCTCCGCCACGTAGAGGCCGGCGCCCTGCCGGCGGCACAGCGCGCGGAAGGGCGGGTTGGTGACGCCCGCCATGGGCGCGAGCACGACCGGCGGCGTGACGCTCAGCCGCGCGCCGAGGCGCAGCGGCGCGAACTCGCCCGGCCGGGCCGGCTCGACGGCGGCATTGCGTTCGGTGCGCAGCGACATGCGGCGCATCGTACCGAAGGCGCGGGCCGCGGACGGCGGCCTCAGAGGCACTCGCCGGGCAGCCCCAGCTCGCGCCAGTGGTTGGCGATGCGGTTGAGCAGCTTCTCGGGATGCACCTGCTCGGTGGGCCAGGCGCGCAGAAAGCCGTCGGCCTCCGACTTGCTCGTGGCGTCGATGCCGATGCGGCGGCCGTGCCACCCCGGGTCGGAGCGCAGCGCGGCGTCCTGACGCGGATTGCCGGCGCGGTGCACGTCGCGCTCGGGATCGATGTGCGCCAGCAGCAGCCACAGCAGCCGGACCGGGTCGTCGAGCCGCTCGGCGGCGTCGAAGACCAGCACGCGGTCGGTGAGGGCTCCCAGCCCCTCGCGCTCGCCCAGCGCCCAGACCGCCTCGATCGTCACGCGCGGCACGGCCGGGCGCACCTTCTCGACCGCGACGGCGACCGCGCCCCCGAACAGCACGCGCGCGGCCTTCACGCCCGGCAGACCCGTGAGCAGCGCGCAGACCCGCTCCTCCGGGAGCGCGGCGCGGCGCTCGGCGCGCGTCGCGCGCGGCCCCTCGCCGGGAAAGGCGCGCGTCAGGTCGAGACAGGCCTTGCTGCCGTAGTGCAGCGCGCGGCTGGCGTGATCGAGCGTCTCGGTCGGACCGAACACGAACTCGAGATCGCGGCCCGGGTCGAAGCGCTCGAGCAGCAGGCGCAGCAGGCCCTCGTCGTCGGTCAGTTCGGGCGCCGTCTCGTCGAACACGACGACCACCTTGGTGAACATCGCCTGCCCCAACCCCCAGACGGTGTGCGCCGCCTTGCGCGCCTGCCCGGGATACTCCTTGCGGATGCGCAGCAGCATCAGGTTGTGGAACACGCCCGCGAAGGGCAGGCGCATGTCGATCAGCTCGGGCATGACCTTGCGCTGCAGCGGCAGGAACAGCCGTTCGATGGCCGCGGCCATCCAGCAGTCCTCCATCGGCGGCGGGCCGACGACGGTGGCGTTCCAGATCGCGTCCTTGCGGTGCGTGATGGCCGTGACGTGCAGCACGTGGTAGTCGTCGGCCAGGCTGTAGAAGCCGGTGTGGTCGCCGAAGGGCCCCTCGCGGCGCCGCTCGTCGACGGGCACCCAGCCCTCGATGACGAACTCGGCGCAGGCCGGCACGTGGATCGGCACGGTGCGGCAGCGCACGAGCTGCACCGGCGCGCCCTGCAGGAAGGCCGCGAAGAGCAGCTCGTCGATGCCCGGCGGCAGCGGCGCGACGGCCGAGAAGACCGTCGCCGCCGAGGCCCCCACCGCGACCGCGACGGGCATGCGCTCGTGGCCGAGCGCGGCCCAGCGGCGCAGGTGCTCGGCGCCGGTGTGGTGCGTGTGCACGTGGAAGCCCAGCGTGTTGCGGTCGTAGCGCTGCAGGCGGTACATGCCGCAGTTGCGCGCGCGGCTCGTCGGGTCGTGCGTGAAGACCATCGGCATCGAGATCACCGGCCCGGCGTCCTCGGGCCAGGTGCGCAGGATCGGCAGCTCGAACAGGTCGACGTCGGCGCCCTCGTGCACGACGTCCTGGCAGGGCCCCGAGCCGACGTAGCGCGGGAACAACTTCGAGAGCCGCGAGAGCAGCGGCAGCGCGCCGAGCTTGTCGCGCAGGCTCGTGCGCGGCCGCTCGAGCCGCTCGAGGAAATCGCCCAGCAGCGGCTCGAGTTCGTCCTTGCGCCGCACGCCGCAGACGAGGTTCATGCGGGCCTCGCTGCCGAAGGCGTTGATCAGCACGGGGAAGCGGCTGCCCGCGACGTTGCGGAACAGCAGCGCCCGATTGCAGGCCGCGCCGCCCTTGCTCGCGCGGTCGGCGATGGCGGCGATCTCGAGGTCGGGGTCGACCTCGCGCTCGATCTCGACGAGCTCGCCCGCCGCCCGCAGGGCCGCGAGGTGGGTGCGCAGGTCGGGCTGCCTCGACAAGGAAACGCTTCTCCGGAACGGCGGGGCGCGGAGCGGGCACGCGGCCCCGCGTCGCGGGCGCGTGACGATCGGGCGATGATAGCCGACCGGTTATCATGGGCGCGCGCGACCGCGGCGCGCGGGCGGGTTCGCGGTCCCGCGGGAGATACGGCGCTGGTCTCGCAGTTCGACACGCTGAGCAGGGCCGCCGACGTCGCGGCCGCGCGCCTCGGACGCGCTCCGGTCGGCATCGTGCTCGGCTCGGGCCTGGCCGAGTCGCTCGACGCGCTCGAGCACCCGCAGTTTTTGCCCTACGCCGAGATCCCCGGCCTGCCGCCGACGAAGACGGCCGGCCACCCGGGCGCGCTGCTGCACGGGCGCTGCAACGACGTGCCCGTGCTCGCGCTGTGCGGGCGCGTGCACGTCTACGAGGGCCGGCCGGGCGCCGACGTCTGCGCCGGCGTGCGGCTGCTCTCGATCCTGGGCGTGCACACGCTGCTCGTCACGAGCGCCGTGGGCTCGGCCGACCCCGAGCTGCGCCCGGGCCAGCTCATGCTCGTCGAGGACCATCTCAACCTCAGCGGCGTGAACGTGCTCGCGGGCGACGAGGATCCGCGCCTCGGACCGCGCTTCCCCGACATGACGGGCGCCTACGATCCCGAGGTGCTCGCGGTGCTCGAGGAGACGGCCGCGCGCGCCGGCATCCCGACGCAGCGCGGCGTGCTGGCGATGTTCGCCGGGCCCTCCTACGAGACGCCGGCGGAGGTGCGCCTGGCGCGCGCGGCCGGCGCCCGCGTGGTTTCGATGTCGATGGTGCCCGAGGTGCTCGCGGCGCGCCAGCGCGGCATGCGCGTGGGCGGCCTGGCCTCGGTCACGAACATGGCGGCGGGCCTCGCCGACGGCCCGCTGAGCCACGAGGAGGTATTGCGCAGCAGCGCCACGAACGCCGCGCTCGTGCAGGGCCTGCTGTGCAACGTCGTGCCGGCGCTGGCGACGCGCACGCGCTGAGCGGCCGGCGCCGCGCGCCGCCGCCGGCTCAGCCGCGCGCGCGCAGCTCGACGCGCCGGATCTTGCCGCTCACCGTCTTGGGCAGCTCGGCGACGAACTCGATCTCGCGCGGGTACTTGTAGGGTGCCGTCCGCCGGCGGACGTGCTCCTGCAGCTCCTCGACGAGGGCCGCGTCGCCCGCGACGCCGGGGTCGAGCACGACGAAGGCCTTGACGATCTGTCCGCGCTCGCGGTCGGGCTTGCCGACGACCGCGGCCTCGACCACGGCGGCGTGCTCGACGAGCACCGACTCGACCTCGAAGGGGCCGATGCGGTAGCCGCTGCTCTTGATGACGTCGTCGGCGCGCCCGACGAACCACAGGCGGCCCTGCGCGTCGCGGCGCGCGCGGTCGCCCGTGACGTACCAGTCGCCGCGCCGGCACAGGGCGTCCTGCGCGGCGTCCTTCCAGTAGCCGAGGAACAGGCCCACGGGCCGCTCGGGCGACACGCGCAGGGCGATCTCGCCCTCCTCGCCGTCGGGCAGCACGCGGCCTTCGGCATCGACGATCGCGACCTGGAAGCCCGGCGCCGCGCGCCCCATCGAGCCCGGCTCGACGGCATCGTTCGGCGCGTTGCCGATGCACAGCACGGTCTCGGTCTGGCCGTAGCCGTCGCGGATCGTGATGTCGGTGTGGCCCTTCCAGACCGCGAGGGTCTCGGCATCGAGCGGCTCGCCGGCGGCCGTGCACGAGCGCAGGTGCGGGAAGCGGCGCGCGCCGAGGTCCTCGCGGACGAGCAGGCGGTAGTTGGTCGGCGCGCCGCACAGGGTCGTGATCGGGTGGCGTTCGAGCGCGTCCAGCGTCGCGCGCGGGTCGAAGCGCGCGGCCTGCTGCGCGAAGACCGCCGCGCCCGCGATGAAGGGCGCGAAGAAGCTGCTCCAGGCGGCCTTGGCCCAGCCGGTGTCGGAGAGGTTCCAGTGCAGGTCGGAGGCGCGCAGGCCCAGCCAGTGGCGCGCCGTGATCGTGTGCCCGATGCCGCAGCTCGCCTGGCTGTGCAGCACCATCTTGGGCGGGCCGGTCGTCCCCGACGTGAAGTACAGCAGCGCGGGATCGCCGCTGGACGTGTCGGCCGAGGCGGGCGCGTCGGGCCCGAGCGCCGCGGCCCCTTGGGCCCGCGCGCGCTCGAAGAGCTTCCAGCCGGGTCGCCCGCCGAAGCCGCTCGCGCCGCGCCGCACGAGCAGCTTCGCGCGCACGGAGTGGCCGCAGGCGGCCAGCGCCTCGTCGACGCGCGGCGCGCGCTCCTCGTCGGCGATCACGGCGGCGATCTCGGCGCGCGGCAGCCGCTCGGCGAGGTCGCGCGCCGTGAGCTGCACCGTGCCGGGCGCCGCGACGAACCCGCCGCGCAGGCAGGCCAGCAGCGACTCCCACCACTCCGGCAGGCGCGGCAGCAGGATGAGCACGCTCGCGCCGCGCGGCAGCCCCAGTTCGCCCAGCGCGGCCGCCGTCTCGCGGCTGGCCTGCGCGAGCGCGCCGTAGGTGAGGCGCTCGCTGCGTCCGCCCTCGTCGACCCACAGCAGCGCCAGCCGGCCGGGGTGGCGCGCGTGCACGTCGAAGGTGTCGCGCGCGAAGTTGAAGCGCGCCGGGACATGCAGCGGCGCGCTCATGCGGACAGCGTCTCGATCGGCGCGGGCAGCGTGACGTAGACGAGGCAGCCGTCCGCGCTCGCCGGCGCGTGCTCCGAGCCGGGCGGATGGCGCACGTAGCTGCCGGCGCCCCAGCTCGCGCCGCCGTCCTGCAGCGCGCCTTCGAGCACCAGGTACTGCTCGCCGGCCGGGTGGCGGTGGCGGTCGTAGCGCGCGCCCGGAGCGAAGCGCAGCAGCACCGCCGAGGCGCCGCTGGCCGGGTCGTGGTGCAGCTTCTTCCAGCTCACGCCCGGGCAGGGCGTGGGCCGCCAGGGCAAGGCGGCCGCGTCGACGTACTGGCTGGCGCTCGGCATGAGCCGCCGGTTTACCACGCCCGGCCGCCCGGGCCGACGCCCTGCTAGACTGCCGCCCTCGGGAGACGGGCCGCCGGGCAGCTGGCCCCTCCCGCGGCCGCGACACGGGAGGCGAACTGCATGCTGCGCTGGTTCTCCGAACTGGACCGCCTGCTGCGCGGCGAGTTCACGCGGCACGACGAACTGCGCGAGGGGCGCATCAGCCTGCCGGCGCGCAAGCTGGTCGCGGCGAGCCTCGCGCTCGGCGCCGTCTACGGCCTGGGGATGGGGCTGTACGCGGGCCTCGGCGGCCGCGACGACAGCTGGAAGTATCTGCTGGCCTCGGCGCTCAAGGTGCCGCTGCTGTTCCTGCTCACGCTCATCGTGACCTTCCCTTCGCTGTACGTGTTCGCGGCGCTGGCCGACTCGAAGCTGCGGCTGCGCGACACGCTGCGCCTGCTCGTGGCCGCGATCGCGGTCAACCTGGGCGTGCTGGCGAGCTTCGCGCCCGTGACCGTCTTCTTCACGCTCTCGACCGACAGCTACGCGTTCATGATCTTCCTGAACGTGCTGTTCTTCGCGATCGCGGGCGGCGTCGGCCTGGCCTTCCTGAACCGCGCCGTGAACGCCGTGTTCGCGCCCGACGCGCGGGCCGCGGCCGGCGCCCGCGCGCGCCGCATCTTCCGGCTCTGGCTGGTGATCTACGGCATCGTCGGCGCGCAGATGGGCTGGATCCTGCGGCCCTTCATCGGCAACCCGCACCTCGAGTTCGAGCCCTTCCGCCGCCGCTGGTCGAACGTGTTCGAGTTCCTGCTGCGCTCGCTCACCGACAGCTGGTAGCGGCGGTGCTCGCGCTCGACGAGCTGCTGCGGGGCCGGGGCCGGCACGCGGTCGGCGGCGGACGCGTGCCCTGGCTGAGCCTGGCGGCCACGATCGCGCTCGCCGGCGGCCTGTACGGCGCGGCCATGGGCAGCTTCGGCCTGGTCGGCGCGCAGGCGCTGTACTCGGCGCTCAAGGTCCCGTTCCTGCTCGTCGCGGCCTGCCTCGTCTGCCTGCCCAACTTCTACGTCGTCAACGCCGTGCTCGGGCTGCACGGCGACTTCGCCGCCGCCCTGCGCGGCATCCTCTCGGCGCAGGCGACGCTGGCCGTCGTGCTCGCGGCGCTCGCGCCCGTGACGCTGTTCTTCTACGCCTCGGCCGACGACTACCACGCGGCCAAGCTGCTCAACGGCGCGATGTTCGCGCTCGGCAGCCTGGGCGCGCAGGTCACGCTCGCGCGCCACTACCGCCCGCTCGTGGCGAAGAACGCGCGCCACCGGGTGGCGCTGCGCTGCTGGCCGCTGCTCTACGTCTTCGTCGCCGTGCAGCTCGCGTACGTGCTGCGCCCCTTCGTCGGCCACCCGGCCTTCCCCAGCGAGTTCCTGCGCGAGCGCTGGTGGGGCAACGTCTACGTCGACCTGCTGTGGGCCGTGCGCGGGGCGCTCGGCTAGGGCCGCCGCGCCGCGCGCGCCGCGTCGAGGAGCGCGTGCAGCTCGGCGCGGCGCGCGGGGCCGACGAAGGCGCCGTCGATGGCCGTGCGCACGAGGGCGTCGAGCTGCGCCTCGTCGTAGCCCCAGGTGTCGGCGGCGAGCGCGTACTCGCGCGACAGGCGCGTGGCGCAGACGGCCGGGTCGTCGGTGGCGAGCGTCACGCGCAGCCCGGCGCGCCGCAGCTCGTCGAAGGGATGCTCGTCGAGGCGCGCCACGGCGCCGGTGGCCAGATTGCTCGTCAGGCAGCACTCGAGCGTGACGCCGGCCTCGGCCGCGCGGCGCGCGAGCGCGCCGTCGCGCACGAGCGCCACGCCGTGCCCGAGGCGCGTCGCGCCGAGCAGGTCGAGCGCCTCGACCACCGAGGCCGGGCCGGCCGCCTCGCCCGCGTGCACGGTGACGGGCAGTCCGCCCGCGCGCGCCCGCCGGAAGGCGGCGGCGCAGGGCGCGCCCGGGCGCGACTCGGAGCCGGCGAGGTCGACGCCCACCACGCCCCGTCCGGCGCGCGCGAGGGCCAGGTCGACGAGCCGCTCGTTCAGCTCGACGGGCAGCGTGCGGTACAGGCACACGATCGCGCCGGTCGTGATGCCCGTGGCGGCCGCGCCGTCGGCCAGTCCCGCGAGCACCTCGTCGAGCACCGCCGCCGCGTCGTGCGCCTCGCCGGCCTGCAGCGCCGGGCAGCAGCGCGCCTCGAGGTGCACCACGCCGTCGGCCGCCATGTCGAGCACGAGTTCGCGCGCCAGCCGACCCATCGCGCCGGGCGCCCGCAGCGCCGGATAGAAGGTCTCGAAGGTGGCCAGGAAGGCGTCCAGCGAGCCGCCGGCGGGCGCGGCCTGCACGTACGGAGCGAGTTCCTCGGGCGTGTCGGCCGGCAGCGGGACGCCCGCCGCGCGCGCCAACTCGATGAGCGTGGCGGGACGCGCCGCGCCGTCCACGTGACAGTGCAGCTCGACGAGCGGACGGGCCGGCATCTCGGGCCGTCCGGGCCGCGCGCGGCTCAGCTCGCGACCTGGCCCGGCACCCAGCCACCGAGGGGCGGGTAGGCCGGCGCCGCGCCGGGGAGGGGACCGGTGTGCGCGCCCGACACGACGGGGCCCGCGCCCGGCCCGACCGCCGGAGCCTGCGCCTCGACGGCATGGCCCTGCACCTGGCCACTGCCGTGGCCATTGCCGTTGCCGTGGGCGTTCCCGTTGCCGTTGCCGTTGCCGTTCCCGTTGCCGTCGGCCGGCGGCTCGGTCGGCTGTTCCTCGATGGCCGCCGCGAGGTCGTCCTGGCGCACCGCGCGCACCGAACGCGCCGTGAGGTAGGTGTTGCTGCGCAGGCCGCGCACGAGGTCGTCGCGCACCTCCTCGGCCTCGGCCGGCGTCAGGTCGCCCTTTTCGACGAGCCGCGCGAGGGCCGCGTCGTAGCGCCCCATGAGCCAGCTCTCGTTGTAGCCGACGTAGGAGAGCACCTTGCCCACCGGCTCGCCGTGCAGCCGGTCGACGAAGCGGGCCTGGCCGTCGGCGCCGAAGTCGACGTGCACCGTGTCGGTGTCGCCGAACAGGTTGTGCAGGTCGCCGAGGATCTCCTGGTAGGCGCCGACGAGGAAGATGCCGAGCACGTAGGGCTCGCCCTCGCGCAGCGGGTGCACCTCGAGCACCTCCTTCACGTCGCGCGGGTCGGGGAAGCGGTCGATCTTGCCGTCGCTGTCGCAGGTCATGTCGCCGAGCACGGCGCGGCAGACGGGCTCCTCGTGCAGGCGGTGCAGCGGCATGACCGGGAAGACGTGCCGGATGGCCCAGTGGTCGGGCACCGACTGGAACACGGAGAAGTTGCAGAAGTAGGTGTCGGCGATCTGCTTGCGCAGGCCCTCGAACTCCTGCGGCACGAAGTCGAGGTGCGCGACCATGTTCGAGACGCGGTCGCAGGTGGCGAAGAAGATGTCCTCGCACAGCGCGCGCGTGGGCAGGTCGACGAGCCCGAGGTTGAAGCGCGAGAGCATCTCGTCGCGCAGCGAGAGCGCGTCGTGGTAGACCTCGAGCAGCGACTTGCGCGAGAGGCGCGAGAGGTTGTCGCGCATCTCCTGCACGATGTCGGCCTCGCGACGGCCGGCGCGCGCCACCTGCCCGTCGCGCGACAGGCGCGAGACGCCGATGACCTCGACGGCCATGATCGAGTGGTGCGCGACGAGCGCGCGGCCGGCCTCCGAGACGATGTCGGGCGCGGGGATGCCGGCCTTCTCGGTGGCGTCGTGGATGTGCCAGACGACGTCGTTGAAGTACTCCTGCTCGGTGTAGTTCATCGAGCTGTCGAAGCGCGTCTTGCTGCCGTCGTAGTCGACGGCCAGGCCGCCGCCCACGTCGAGCAGGTTCAGCGGGCAGCCCATGCGGTGCAGCTCGACGTACAGCCGGCTGGCCTCGCGCAGGGCCTCCTTCCACGGGCGGATGGCGGTGATCTGGCTGCCGATGTGGAAGTGCACCAGGCGCACGCGGTCGAGCAGCGACAGGTCGCGCAGCCACTCGACGGCCTCGACCATCTGGCGCGCGGAGAGGCCGAATTTGGCGCGGTCGCCGGCCGAGGACTCCCAGCGGCCGCTGCCGCGCGTGGCGAGGCGGCTGCGCAGGCCGATCCACGGCGCCGCCGCGCGGCCCTCGCGGTCGACGACGCGGTTGATCGTCTCGATCTCCGAGGGCTTCTCGACGACGACGACGACCTCGTGGCCGAGCCGCACCGCGAGGCAGGCCATCTCGATGTAGGCCTCGTCCTTGTAGCCGTTGCAGATCATCAGGCTCGGACGCTCGAGCTGCGCGACGACCGCGAGCAGCTCGGGCTTGCTGCCGACCTCGAGGCCCATGCCGACCTCGCGCCCCGCCTCGAGCAGCGTCTCGACGACGTGGCGCTGCTGGTTGACCTTGATCGGGTAGACCGGGCGGTAGCGGCCCTTGTAGCCGAACTCCTCGGCGGCGCCGCGATAGGCGGCCGCGAGCGTCTGCAGGCGGTGCTTGAGGATGCCGTCGAAGCGCAGCAGCAGCGGCAGCGAGAGGCCCTGGCGGCGCGCCTGCTCGATGAGCGACATGAGCGAGGTCGACGGTCCTTCGGCGCCGCCGGGACGCACGTGCACCGTGCCGTCGTCGCCGATGGAGAAGTACGGCGAGCCCCAACCGGGGAGGTTGTACAGCTCGGCGCTCTGTTCGCCGGACCACTTGCCGTGAGCGCCGCTCGATCCGATCGCCATGCTGCTACCCCAAACCGCCGAAGCCTGACTAGAATGAAGCCGAAGTTCCGCGCGCGGCCGGGACGGGCCACGGTCGTGGCGGGCGACTCTCTCTCTGGCGCGCCGCTTCCGAAGCGGCCGAGCATAGCATGCAGACGCGGTCGAGGGGGCGATGGGCGGCGTGCGCGCTGCTCGGTCTGGCGAGCGCCGGCGCGACGTCGGCGGTCGACGATCTTCCGCGCCCCGGCCTGTGGTCGCGCGACGCGGTGCCGAGCGGCTGGGTGGCGGTCGAGTCGCGCCACTTCCAGGTGCAGATGCAGGGCGCGGGCGAGGACGCGGCGGCGCTCGCCGAGCATCTCGAGCAGGTGCTCGAGCTGTGCCGGCGCCTGCTGCCGACGAGCCGGCGGATCGACCCCGTGGCCGTCAAGGTCTTCGACGGGCAGGCGGGTTTTCTGGCGTACGCCGGCCCGCGGGTCTCGGCCTCCGTGGCCGGCCTGTACGACCGCGTCGTCGGGGAGCTGCTGGCCTTCCGCACCGGCGTGCTGCTGGGGCGGCGCGATCTCGGCTCGGCCATCACGCTCGCCCCCGACCTGGTCGTGACGCTGCCCCGCGCCGAGCTGCAGCGGCTCTACGAGCTGTTCGATGCGACGACTGCGGCCTGGGTGCTGGACACCGCGGACGTGCTCGCGCACGAGGTCTGGCACCGGTATTTCCACGCGTGGCTGGTGTCGGAGGTGCCGCTGCCGGCGTGGCTCGACGAGGGCCTCGGCGACTGGTTCGCGGCGGCGCGGCCCGACGCGCGCGGGCGGCTGGCGACCGGGGCGCTCAACCGGCGGCGGCTGCGCGATCTGCACCGCGCGGTCGAGGAGGGCGCGACGCGGCCGCTGGGCGAGCTGCTGGCGCTCGCGGCGGGTGGCGAGGCGGGGCCGTCGGAGGCGCTCTACGCGCAGGGCTGGTCGACGGTGCACTTCCTGATGCAGCACGACGACCCGCTGCTGCGGCGGCTGATCCCGCGGCTGCTCGAGGACTTCCGGGACAGCAAGGACTTCGCCGAGTCGACCGCGCGCGTGCTGCGCGGGCGCGAGCTGCGTCCGCTCGAGCTGGCCTGGCGCGCGTGGGTGCTCGACCAGCGCGCCGACGACCCGCTGGCGGCGCTGGCGCGGGAGTTCGGCGGGCGCGTGCGGCCCGAGGATCTGCGCACCGCGGACCTGCTGCGCGAGGCCTACGCGTGGCACCTCGCGCATCCCGACGCGCCGGCGCGCGGATTCCGCGAACGATGAGCACGGACCGATGAGCGCGCGGGGGCGGCTCGGCCGCGCGGCGCGGGGCGCGTTGTGCGCGGCCGCGTTCGCGCTGGCGGCGGTGCCGGCGGCGGTCGGCGCGGCCCCGGGCGCGGCGGTCGGCGCGGCAGTCGGCGATCCGGTGGTGAAGCCCGGTCCGTGGAACAAGCGCGACGTCCCCGAGGGCTGGGTCGTGCTCGACAGCAAGCGCTACCACGTGCAGTGCCAGGCCGGCGAGGAGAAGGCCCGGCTGCTCTCCGAACACCTCGAGAGCATGTTCGACCTGTACGAGAAATTCCTGCCCACGCGGCGCCGGCCGCCGACCTTCGTGCTCAAGATCTTCCGCGATCGCGACGCCTATCTGGGTTACGGCGCGCCGAAGGGCTCGGCCGCGTACTACAACCGCGGCGAGGGCGAACTGGTCGGTTACGACACGGGCGTGATCCTGGGTCGGCGCGATGGTCCGCCGATCATCAAGCTGCTGCCGGGGACGGAGGGCGCGTTCAAGGAGGCGGAGGTCGCGCGGCTGGCCGAGCTGTTCGAGGCGATCACCGACGCCTACACGATGGACACGGCGCGCATCCTCAGCCACGAGGGTTGGCACCAGTACTTCCACATGTACACCGTGAGCTGGGTGCCGATGCCCTCGTGGCTCGACGAGGGCGTGGGCGATTACTTCTTCATGGCGACGCGGGACGAGCAGCGCGGCGACCTGCACGGCTATCGGCTCGGCGACCTCAACGAGGGGCGCCTGCGGACGCTGCAGCGCGCGATGGTCGACGGGACGACGGTGGACTTCCGCACGCTGCTCTCGTTCGCGCAGCAGGACTACTACAGCAACGCGAGCGTGTACTACGCGCAGGGCTGGTCGATGGTGCAGTTCCTGATGCACCACGAGCGGGCCGAGTACCGCGAGCTGATCCCCAAGCTGATCAAGGACTTCAAGGACACGAAGAACTTCGAGAAGTCGACCGAGAAGCTGTTCCGGAAGATCGACCTGACCGAACTCGACAAGGAGTGGATCGGCTGGGTGATCGCGCAGCAGGTCGACGATCCGCTGCAGACGCTGGCGCGCGAGTTCGGCGAGCGCCTCCCGCCCGAGTCCCTCGACTGCAGCGACGGCCTCCGCTCCGTCTACGCCTG
>CAZBBB010000030.1:16771-30463 GCA_964490005.1 uncultured Phycisphaerales bacterium
GCCTGACACCTTTCGTAGTTGAGGAGGGTGAGGGTGGCTGTGTGGCGGCTGGTGAAGGCGGACTCCACGCGGGCGCGGCCGGCCTCGCCCATCGCGGCCGCCTCGGCGGGGTGCGCCAGCATCCACAGCAGCGCCTCGGCGAGCGCGCCGGGATCGCGCGGCGGCACGAGCAGCCCCTCGCGCCCCGACGTGATCATCTCGGGAATGCCGCCCGCCGTCGTCGCCACCACCGGGCGCCGCATCGCGAGCGCGTCGAGCACCGACGTCCCGAGCCCCTCGAGATGGCTCGGGAACGCGAACACGTCCGCCGCCCGCAGCAGCGCCGGCACGTCGGTGCGGAAGCCGGGCAGCGCCACGCTCCCCTCCACGCCGAGTTCGCGCGCCTGCCGCCGCAGCGCCTCGAGCAATTCGCCCTCCCCCGCGATCACGAAGCGCGCCCCGGGATGCCGCTCGAGCACGGCCGGCGCCGCCGCGACGAGAAACCGCTGCCCCTTGTGGTCGGCGCAATGCCCCACGTTCAGGATCAGCGGCGAGCCCGCCCGCACGCCGAACTCGCGCCGATAGTCGGCCACGCGATCGGCCACGCCCTCGAAGCGCGCCAGATCCACGCCGCTGTGCACGACCGCCAGCAATTCCTCCGGCACGCCGTCGGCCCGCAGCACGTCCCGGATGAGCGCCGACACGCACAGGATCCGGTCCACGCCGCGCGTGTACTTCAGCCGGCTGAAGTCGAACCAGCGCCGCTTGTGGATCGAGAAGTCGACGCGCCGCGACACGACCGTGGCCGGCCGCGCCGCCGCCCCCGCCAGCCACGCCGCAGCCAGCCCCAGCGTGTGCGCATGCCCGGTGTGCATGTGGACGATGTCGAAGCGCTCGGCCCGCATCCGCCGCGCGATGTCGACGATCGCCGGCAGGTCGACCTCGCCGCGCATCGCGCGCGCCCAGACCGTCACGCCGCTGTCCTCGGCGCGCGCCCGCAGCACCCCGTCGGGCTGGCACAGCAGCACCTGCTCGACGCCCAGCGCCCGCAGTTCGCGCACCAGGTACAGCACCTGCTGCTCGCCCCCGCGCCAGGTGCGCTCGGTGTTGACGTGCAACACCTTCATCGCGCCCCCTCCGCCGCTCCGCTCGCCGCCGCCACCGCCACAAGATCGCGCACCCCGACGTGGTTCGCAACGAGCGCGTCGACGTCGGGCGGCGCGCGCCGCTCGACGGCCGCCACGAAGGACGCCACGCAGGCGTCGAGCGGATCGGGCAGCGCCACCTCGCGCGCGCCGTCGACGAGCGCCATCCGGTAGTCGGGCCCGCGCACGACGCGCTCGGCGCGCCGCCCGTCGACGGCGTACCCGGCCAAACGGCCGCCTCCCGCCGACGGCAGCGGCAGCAGACGCGCCCGGGTCTCGACCTCCCCGCCCGCCGCCTCCCACGCGAAGCGCAGCTCCAGCGTCTCCGCGCCGCCGCCGCCGGCGACGGCGACGCACCGCGCGCTCTCCGCGCGCACGCGCCCCGGCCCGGCCAGCGCGATCAGCATCGAAAGGACGTGCGGCGCCATGTCGGCCACCCGCGCCAGCCCCGTCGTGCGCGGCGCCAGATGCATCTCGAAGCGCCGCACGACGCCGCCCCGAGCCGCGCCCGCCCCGTGCAGGCGCCGGAAACCGTCCAGCGTGAAGGGCCATTGCGCGTTGAGCGCCAGATGCAGGCCCGCCGCGGCGTAGCCCCCCGCCACGGCGCGCGCGGCCGTCCGCGCCTCCTCCTGCGTCTCGACCGCGCCACCCGCCCACCACAGCGGCTTCTCGCACAGCACGTGCAGCCCCGCCGCCCGCGCCCGCTCGAGCGCCTCGCGGTGGCGCTCGGCCGGCGAGCAGATCGCCAGCGCGTCCAGCCCGCCGCGCTCGAGCAGCGCCTCCAACCCGACGTGTCCTTCGACACGCAGACCGAAGCGCGCCTCCAGCCCGGCCCGCGCCTGCTCGACGCTCGCCGCGCTCGTGCCCGCGATCGCGGCCACCCGGCACCCGGCCCGCGCGAAGGCCCGCGCCACGTACGGGCCGATCCCCTGCCGGACGGAACGCGCTCCGAGCACGCCGACCCGCAGTCGGCCGGACGCGCCGCTCATCGCTTCCGCGACCTCAGGCCGACGCGTTCAGCCGCCGCTCGGTCGCCCGCCGCGCCCGCCGCCGCGCCCGCCCTCGCGGCCCCCCTCGCGCCGCGGCTCGCCGCCGCCCGCCGCGCGCGCGCGAGCGAGACTGGAGCGGGTGAACGGGATCGAACCGTCGACACCAACGTTGGCAACGTTGTGCTCTACCACTGAGCTACACCCGCTCTTGGCGCCGCAAAGCGCCCGGGATTCATAACGGGAAAGCATCGACGCGGTCAAGCCTGCAACTTCGGGGGACGCGCCGGCTGCTAGACTCCCGCTCCATGCTCGACTGGCTGGGCTGCCTGCTGGCACCGAAGGTCGCCGACCTCACCGAAGCGGCGCTGCCCGCCCTGCCCGACCCCTCGCGCCACGACGCGCTCGTCGATCGGGCGCGGCAGGCGCTCGACGCGCTGCACGCCGTGCCCTTCGCGCCCGTCGTGTCGCACGACGCCCACGCCCTGCTCATGGCGATGGGTTGCCGCGACCTGATCTCGCGCGAGGCCGACCAGCACCCCGACACCGCCGGCCGCACGCCGAACTGGGCCTCCTGTCCGGCCTTCGAGGAGGTCTCGATCCCGGCCAGCGGCGACGTCGTGCTGCACGGACGGCACTCGGTCGGCGCGCCGGGACGCCCGATCCTGATCGTCGCGCACGGGCTGTACGACAGCCACTGCAGCCGCTACGTCGTCGAGTACTCCGAGGTGCTGCACCGCCTCGGATTCCATGTGTTCGCGCTCGACCTGCGCGACCACGGCCGTCTGCGCGGCCGCCCGCCGCCCACCTCGCTCGGCCTGCACGAGGGCCGCGACCTGTTCGCCGTCGCGCGCACGCTGGCCGAGCGCGAGGGCCTTTCGGTCGGCATCCTCGGCCTGAGCTACGGCGGACACTGCGCGGTGCGCGCCGCGTACGAAGCCAGCCTCGCCGGCCGCGCCGAGCTCCTGCGCGGCGGCGTGCTGTCGATCTCGGCGCCGCTCAACGTGCACGAGGCCGTGCTCGCGCTCGACGACCACAGCCGCCTGCCGGCGCCGCGCGGCTGGCGGCAGCGTCTCGTCATGCGCCACATCCACGCGACCTTCCGGCGCCACATGCGCCTGCGCATCGACGAGCACGGCCCCTTCGACCACCCCGTCGACGACTACGAGAGCTACATCCGCGACATCGTCATCCCCGCCTGCCCCGACGCGCCGCCGCTGGTGGGCGCCTTCCTCGGAGCGCTGCGCTGCACGCAGCCGTCGGTGCTCGGCAAGGTCGCCGTGCCGACGGCGCTGCTGCACTCGACCGACGACCTGCTCGTGCCCGTCAAGCACCTCGCCGAGGCGCGCGCGGCGGCCGGCGACAACCCCTTCGTCGGCGCGCGCGAGCTGCCCGCCGGCGGACACCTCGGCCTCGGCATCAGCGACCCGCGGGGCACGCTCGCGCTGCTCGCGGCCTTCTTCGGCCCGCTGCGCGACGGCTGAGCGCGGGACGCGCGACGCGCGCGCCTCAGTCGCCGGCCTCGCCCCGGAACGAGAGCTGCCGCGCCCCGCGGCCGATCGGCGCGGCCCCCTCGATCGCCGCGTGCACCCACTCCTTGGCGGCCTGCACGGCGTGCTCGAGGCGCTCTCCCTGCGCGAGCCGCGCCGCGATCGCCGACGCGAGCGCGCAACCCGTGCCGTGCACGTGACGCCGGCGCGCGATGCGCGGCAGCGAGAACAGGATCAGCTCCTCGCGCGTCGCGAGCACGTCGGTCGACTCCTCGCTCGTCAGGTGCCCGCCCTTCACGAGCACGGCCGCGGCGCCCGCGTCGATGAGCGCCTGGCTGACCTGCTCGACCTTGCGCCGCACGTCCTCCGCCGAATGGCCGCTCAGCTCGGCGGCCTCGTCGATGTTGGGCGTGAGCAGCGTGGCGAGCGGCAGCAGCTGCCGGTTGAAGACGGGGACGGCGTCGGCCGGCAGCAGGCGCGTGCCGTCGCCGGCCGCGAGCACCGGGTCGACGACGATCGGCACGCCCGCCCGCTTGAGCGGCAGCAGCGCGCGCGCCACGGCCCGCACGTTGTCGGCGCTCCCGAGCAGGCCGACCTTGACGGCCGCCGGGCGCACGTCGCGCAGCAGCGCGCCGAGCTGCTCGCTCACCAGCTTGCCGGGCAGCACGTGCAGTCCCGACACGCCGGTCGTCGACTGCACGGTGATGACCGTGGGGACCGCGGCGCCCGACAACCCGTGCCGCAGGAAGACCTTGAGGTCGGCCTGCAGGCCGGCCCCCCCGGAGGGATCGCTGCCCGCGATCGTGAGCGGCACGAGCCGGCGCCTGGACGTCATGGGAACCCCGCAGCGGAGAGTTGTTCGCGCGCGATGCGCAGCATGGATGCGTCGGGCAGCGGGTCGACGTCGAGCGCGACCTGCACCGAGGGACTGACGGCCTCGCGCACCGCCTTGAAGTCGAGTTCGCCCAGGCCGGGCGGCAGGCCCGGCGCGCCCCCGGCGACGTCGTCGAGCGACAGCCCGACGAGCCGACGGCTGGCCGCGTCGAGCCAGGCGGCGTCCTCGTGCCCGGCCAGCCGGGCGCGCGACGGGCGGTGCCAGTAGCCCGGCGCGAGCGCCGCGAGGTCCTCGAACAGCAGCGCCAGCGTGTCCGGCGCGGCCAGCGGCCCCGTCGCGGGGGTGGCCACGCCCACCGCGAGCCCCGCCTGCGCGCGGCAGAAGGCGTGCAGCTCGCGGCAGGCCCGTTCGAGCGGCAACTCGGCCTCCGGCTCGAGCACGACGCGCGGCGCGCGGGTCGCGCGCGCCAGGCGCGCGGCCTCGTCGCGCCGCGCCCAGCAGCCGCGCACGCCGACGACGTCGAGCCCCGCCAGGCCGGTCGCGCGTGCCCCGTCGCGGAGCACGAGCAGCACGCCGTCGAGGCCGCTGGCGGCGAGCGCCGCGCGGATCGCCGCCCCGTCCAGCGCCTGCTCGCCGAGACACCCCGTGCCGAGGATCATCGCCCTCCAACAGGCGCGACGCGCCTCGGGTAGAGAGCCACCGTCGCGAGCTTCATCTCTTCAGGCCGCCCGCGGGCGGCCGCTTTCGGGAGCCGAAGATGTTGCCCAACTCATCGATCCTGTGTTCCTTGCGTCTGGCCGGCGCCGGGCTGGCCCTGCTCAGCACCGTCAGCCTGAGCGCGCAGAGCGCGCCGGAGGATACCCGAGCGCCGTCGCCGCGCGCAGTCCGGACGCGCGTGCAGATCGCCGAGCCCCTGCCGGGGGGCCTGTGGGTCGCCGGAGACGGCGCGCAGGGCGAGGGACTGTTCGCGCTGGGCCACGCGCTCGCCGACGGCCCGCGCCTGGGTATCGAGTACGAGGACACGGCCGACGGCATGCGCGTGGTCTCCGTCGAGGACGGCAGCCTGGCGGCTTCGGCCGGACTGCAGGCGGGCGACCTGCTCATGCGCATCGGCGAGGTGCGCGTGAACGACGCCGACGACGTGGCCCGCGCGCTGCGCCAGCACGCGCCGAACAGCGAGGTCGCCGTGCACGTCGTGCGCGCGGGCCAGGGCCTGGTGCAGCTCACCGGCACGCTTCCGCCGCCGCCCACGCCCGAGCAGCCGCAACTGGCCGACGGCTTCCGCGGCGGCTTCCTCGGCGTCGAGCTGCAGACCGCGGACGAGGCGGCCGCCGACGCCGACGCGGGCGTGCTCGTCAAGGGCGTGGTCCCCGACAGCGCCGCCTGGTACGCGGGCCTGGCCGAGGGCGACCGCCTGCTGGCGATCAACGACCAGGACCTGGCAAGCGGCAAGGACGTCGTGGGGATCGTCTCGTCGAGCGAGCCGGGCGCGCTGGTCGACCTGCGTTACCGGCGCGGCGGCGACGTGCTGACCTCGCGCGTGCGGCTCGGCTCGCGCGCGCCGGCCGGCGCGGCGCTCCCGTGGATGCCCAAGGGCGCGCCCGGCGCGCCGCTGCTGCTGCGCGACGGACAGGCCCTGCGCCTGCCCGACATGTCGCACCTGCAGCAGCTGTTGCCGCGCCTGAACGAGCTGCCCTTCTTCGGCGGCAACGCGCAGGCGCCGGGTCTGCGCCAGCGCCTGCGCCTGCCCGACGGCGGCCGCACCACCTCGCTGCGCGTCGAGATCCGCGACGGGCGCATGACGGTGGACCGCGACGGCGAGGTCAAGCACTACGAGCGCGACGCCGACGGCCGGTGGATGTCCGCCGACGGCGAGCCGCTCGATGCCGGACTCGAACTCGAGTTCGGCGACGACACCAACGGCCCTCGCACGCGCGAGGGCTGACTCCACAGGGAAACGAGAGCCCGTGCGACCGCCCGCCGCCTCACGGCGGCGGGCGGTCGTTTTCGCGGGCGGCCTCCACGAGCCGCTGCAGGGCCGTCGCGAGGTGTTCGGCGCGCACGCCGCGCACGGCGCCGAGCCGATCGAGCCGCGAGAGCGCCCAGCGGTCGGCCGGGTCGAGGCGGTTGAAGGCGCGCTCGAGCGGCCCGAGGTCCGTCTCGGGCAGCGGCCGCACGACCCGCCGGGGCAGCGGCGCGACGCGCCGCGCGGCGAGCGTCAGCACGTCACCCACCGCGTCGCGCCGCCGGTCGCTCTCGACCAGTCGCCGTGCGTAGCGCCGCCCCACGCGCGACCAGACCGTCCGGCACTCGGCGAGCGCCTGCTCGACCCAACGCTGCGCCGCCGAGCGGCGGCCGGCGGCCGACGCCCCCGGCGGCGGCGCCGCGCGCGACCCCGGGCGAGCATCCTCCGGTGCACCCATGCGCGCTGCTGACACCGCCGCGCGCGTCGAGTCACGCGTCGCCCCGCGCTCAGACGCGGACGTCGCCCCGACGGCCCTCGATCGCCGCCGCCTGCCCGGCGAGCAGCGGGTCGACCTCCTCGGCCAGGAACTCGTCGACCTGCTGCGCGGCGCGCCCGGTGAAGCGGCGCGCGTCGGTCAGCTGCCCGAGCCGGTCGCGGACCCGCGCGAACAGCGGGTCGTCGGCCAGGCGCGCGAGCAGGTCGTTGTCGAGCCCCTCGTCCTTGACGCGCGCCGCGGCCGCCACGCTGTGCCGGCGGATCGCCTCGTGCAGCACCTGGCGGTCGCCGCCCGCCGCGACGGCCTCCATCAGGATGACCTCGGTCGCCATGAAGGGCAGCTCGGCCTGCAGGTGGCGCGCGATGACGCGCGGCCGCACGACCAGCCCGCCCGCCACGTCGAGCTGCAGCTGCAGGATCGCGTCGGTCGCGAGGAAGGACTCGGCCACGGCCAGCCGGCGGTTGGCGCTGTCGTCGAGCGTGCGCTCGAGCCACTGCGTGCTGGCCGTCTCGGCCGGGTTCATCAGCAGCGACTGCACGAAGCGCGCCAGCGCGACCATCCGCTCGCTGCGCATCGGGTTGCGCTTGTAGGCCATCGCCGAGCTGCCGATCTGCTCCTTGCCGAAGGGCTCCTCGACCTCCTTGAGGTGCGCCAGCAGCCGCACGTCGTTGCCGAACTTGGCCGCGCTCTGCGCGATGCCCGCGAGCACCGCGAGCACGGTGAAGTCGGCCTTGCGCGGGTAGGTCTGCCCGGTGACGCCCCAGCTGCGCGCGAACCCCATGCGCTCGGTCAGCAGGGCGTCGAGGCGCCGCACCTTCGCGTGGTCGCCGCCGAACAGCTCGAGGAAGCTCGCCTGCGTGCCGGTCGTGCCCTTGACGCCGCGGAAGCGCAGCCCCGCGCGCGCCGCGTCGAGCGCCGCCAGGTCGATGAGCAGGTCCTGGATCCACAGGCAGGCGCGCTTGCCGACGGTGGTCGGCTGCGCCGGCTGGAAGTGCGTGAAACCCAGCGTCGGCAGCTCGCGCTGCGCGCGCGCGAAGCGCGCCAGCGCGGCGATCGTCGCCAGCAGCAGCGGGCGCAGCAGGTCGAGGCCGTCGCGCATCTGCACCAGCTCGGAGTTGTCGGTGACGAAGCAGCTCGTCGCCCCGAGGTGGAGGATCGGGCGCGCCGTCGGCGCCACGTCGCCGAGCGCGTGCACGTGCGCCATGACGTCGTGCCGCAGGCGCCGCTCGTGCGCGTCGGCCGCGTCCCAGTCGATGTCGTCCAGGTGCGCCGCGAGTTCGGCGAGCTGCGCGTCGGAGATGGGCAGGCCGAGCTGCTGCTCGGCGCGCGCCAGCTCGAGCCACAATCGCCGCCAGAGCCGGATGCGCCGCGCCTCGGAGAAGTTGCGCCGCATGGCCTCGCTCGCGTAGCGCGAGGCGAGCGGAGAGGACCAGGTTTCGCGGTCGGTCATGGCGCGCGCCCAGTGTACCGACGCGCGCTCAGTTCGCGAACGCGGCCCAGCCCGCGACGAGCCCCGCCGCGACGAACACGAGCAGCGCGCGCGCCGAGAACCAGCGCCCGCTGGCCAGCCCCCACGGCACGCCGAGCGCGCCGACCGCGTCGGTGAGCACGTCGATCGCCGAGGCCTGCCGGCCCGGCGTGTGCGCCTGGACCCACTCCATGCAGGCGCCGAACGCGACGGCGAGCAGCGCCACGCGCAGCCAGTGCCGCCGCTCGTCGGGCTCGCGCAGCGCGACGACGCCGGGGCGCTGCGCGCGCCCGACGAGCACGGCCCAGCCGCCGAAGAGCGGCGCGTGGCCGAGGTTGAAGGCCCAGATCGCCAGCGGCCGGGCGCCCCCGACGCGGATGCGGTCGCCGGTGAGCAGCCACCAGATGAGCGCCGTCCAGGCCGCCAGCGCGAGCAGCGCCAGCGCGCGGCTGCGCAGGCCGGGGGCGCGCGCCCCCGCGGCCGGCCCCGTCGCCATCAGGCGCGTCCGAGCCGGCGCAGCATCGAGACGCGCGTGCGCCCCGCCCGGTCGCAGCGCACGTGCACGATGTCCATGAGCTTGTTCATGAGCTGGAAGCCGCGCCCGCGCTCGCTGTCGGGGTCGGGCTCGTGCGCGACGCCGAGCGGCACGCGATCGCTGCCCGGGTCGACGATCTTGAGCGCGACGAAGCGCGGCGTGAAGCGCACGCGCACCTTGACCTCGCCCTCGCGCGCGCCGCCGTGCTCGACCGCGTTGTCGAGCGCCTCGCCGAAGGCCAGCACGACCGCGCGCACGACCTCCGGCGGCACGTCGTGCTGGTCGAGGAAGCCGCCGAGCGCCGTGCGCAGTCGCCTCACCGGCGCCGCCGTGCCGTCGAAGTGCAGCGTGCGGCGCAGGCGGAAGGTGCTCTTCACGGAGCGGCGAACTCGTCGAGGAGCATCGACAGGTCGAGCGCCGGCGCGCTGTGCGTGAGGGCGCCGACGGAGATGCGGTCGACGCCCGTGCGCGCGATCTCGCCGACGGTCTGCAGGTTGACGCCGCCGCTGGCCTCGAGCAGGAAGCGCGCCCGCCGCGGATGGCCCGCGAGCCGCGCGACCGCCGCCGCGAGGCCCGCGACCGTGAAGTTGTCGAGCAGGATCACGTCGGCGCCGCCGTCGGCCACCGCGCGCGCCTCGTCCAGGTCGCGCGCCTCGGCGATGATCCGCGTGCCGGGCGGCGCGTCCCGCCGCACCTGCTCCACGACCTGCGCGTGCCGTCCGCCGGCCGCGGCGAAGTGGTTCTCCTTGAGCAGCACCTCGTCGTACAGGCCCATGCGGTGGTTGTGGCCGCCCCCGTGCACGACGGCGGCCTTCTCCCAGCGGCGCAGGCCGGGCGTGGTCTTGCGCGTGTCGACGATGCGCGCGCGCGTGCCGGCCGCCGCCTGCACGTGGCGCGCCGTGAGCGTGGCGACGCCCGAGAGGTGCGCGAGCACGTTGAGCGCCGTGCGCTCGGCCTCGAGCAGCGAGGCGGCCGGTCCGCGCGCCGCGAGCACCTCGTCGGCAGGCGCGACCGCCGCGCCGTCCGCCAGGCGCGCCTCGACGCGCACCTGCGGATCGACCATCCGGAAGACGCGCGCCGCGAGCGCCACGCCCGACAGGCGCCCGGCGGCCTTGGCCACGATGCGCGCGCCGAGCACCGGGCCGCGCCCGCCGAGCGTGAGGGCCGAGGTGATGTCGCCGCGCCCGCCGAGATCCTCGGCGAGGGCGGCGCGCAACAGGCTCTCGTCATCGAGCCCGGGCGCGGCCGGGTCGGTGGTCGGGGGGCGGGCGGCCATCGAGGCCGAATGCTAGCGCACGCCGCGCGCATCCGGCGAGAGCGCCTCCCAGCGCGCGCGCAACGCGGGACCGACGCCCGGCACGCGGCCGGCCGCGTCGAGGCTCAGCGATCCGCCCGCCGCGACGCGCGCCTGCTCGAGCCGCCCCGCCAGCACCGGCCCGGCGCCCGGCAGCAGACGGAACTCCTCGCCGGCGAGGCGCGCCACGTCGAGCGCGACGGGCTCGCCGAAGCGCGCCAGCGGCGGCGGCGGGCGCGCCTCGGCCCAGGCGCGCAGGCAGGCCAGCGCGCCGAGCAGCACGAGCGCGCCGCCCCGCCGTCGCCGGGTCTCCACGTCGTCGTCCTGCTCGCCGGCCATGCCCGGCCTGACGGCGCGCGGCGCGCCGCGTCACGCGGCGCGGTTCAGCGCGGGTCGAGCAGCCACTCGTGCAGGCGTCCGGCCGGCGGCGAGACCAGCGCGCGCCGCGAGCCGGGGGCATCCTCGACGAGCAGTTGTCCGAACAGGCCGCCGCCCGGGAGCGTGAAGGGTTCGGGGATGCGCGTGCGCAGCTGCAGCCGGCCGTCGTGCGGGAAGCGCAGCGGGATCGTGAGGTGCCGCGCGCCGAAGTCGACGCACACGGGCAGCGCGAGTCCGGCGACGTCGAACACCGTCGGTCGCGTGCCGAGCAGCAGCAGGCCGGCCGCGCCCGGCGGCCCGCGCAGTTCGAGGATCGCCGAGCGCCCCATGTAGCGGCTGAGCGTGACGTTCACCGAGGCCTGCGGCGCGGCGAGGCGCTCGACGCGTCCGCCCTCCTGCACGCGCAGTCCGTCGACCAGCTCGACCTCGGCGCCGAGCAGCGCGCGCGCCCCCGGCCCGACGGCGAGCGTTCCGCGCGCCAGCGCGCCGCTCAACTGCAGCAGCGTGCCGCCGCGCAGGTCGATCGCGGCAGCCGCGCGCTCCGACGCGCGCAGCCGGCACTCGACGAGCACGACGCGCCCCTCGCCGTCCACGACGAGCGGCGCCTCGGCGCCGCGCGGAGCCAGCAGCTCGCCGGCCTGCACGAGCACGCTGCCCGCGCCGCCCTCGACGCGCAGGCCGCCGCGCAGCACGAGCGGGTCGTCCGCCAGGCCGATGAGCGCCACGTGCTCGCCGGCCACCGGCCCGGCGACCACGACCGGACTCTCGAAGACGACGCCGCCGCCGCGTTGCGCGGCCAGCGTCACGCCGCGCTCCAGGCGCGGGCCCGCGTAGCGGCCCGGCGCGAGCAGCACGATGCCGTGCGTCGGCGCGTCACGCAGCGCGGCGGCGAGGTCGGCGTGCGTCGCCAGGTCGCCGCCCACGACGAGGGCCTCGCGCAGCGCCGCGGGTCGCAGGTCTTCGGGCGGCGGCGCGTCCGGCAGCGCGGGCAGGCCGGCCGCGAGCAGGCCCGCCAGCACCAGGCAGCCGAGCAGCGCCGCGCACTCGGGGAGACCCGCGCGCTGCACCGGCGCGCCGCGTCGCCGCCAGCACCACAGGCCCGCCACGAGCAGCGCGCCGGCCCCGAGGCCCAGGCCGCGCGTCCAACCCGGCGGTTCGTAGCGCAGCACGAGTTCGTGCTCGCCGGCGGGCAGCTCGAGCGCGAGCAGGTCGTCGCGCTCGCCGAGCGGGCCGACGACGCTGCCCTCCGCGCGCCATCCCGGAAAGGCCGTCTGGTTGACGACGAGCACGTCGGGCGCGGCGAGCGAGGCGCGCACGTCGATGCGGTTGGGCGTGATCGTCGCCGCAACCTGCCCGCGCCCCTCGAGCAGGTACACCTCGCCGCGATAGCCCGGGTCGCTCGCCGGCCGCGCCGCGCGCGGGCTCGGGATGTCGCTCATGCCCGCCACGTTGCCGACGTTGGCGAGCACCGCTTCATAGCCCTCGCCGCCCCACTGCTCGGGCAGGCGCGGGCGCAGCTCCTGCCGGAACTCGGCGGCGTGGACCAGCCCCGGCGTCGGTTCGATCGGAAAGGCGTGCCGCGCGATCCCGCGATTGACGGCCAGCGGCACGCCGCCGACGAGGGCCAGCAGCAGCCCGGCCAGCACCGCGCGCGCGCGCGGCGAGGCCAGCCGGCGCAACCAGGTCTCGACGCGCTCCCAGCCGAAGCCGGACAGCAGCGCCAGACAGAAGGTCGTCAGCATCACGAGGCGCTGCGGCTTGTGCATCGAACCCAGCACCGGCAGCTCGTGCAGCGCCGCCCAGGCGCTCGGACGCACCTCGGTGCCGAAAGCCAGCCACAGGCACAGCGCGCCGGCGACGATCGGCGCGGCCGCGCGGCGCCAGCTCAGCAGCCCGAGCAGCGCGAGCGCCGCCGCCGCCGGCCCGAGATAGCCGCCGACGTAGATCCAGTGCGCCGCGCCGTCGGCGGCCACGACGAGCGGCCCCTTGGGCGTGCTCAGGTCGGGCAGGTCGGGCGAGAGCCAGATCTCGGGCAGCGCCGAGAAGGGCAGCGCGTCCTCGTCGGCCGCGACGTGCCGCGGATAGGCGCCCCACACGTCGGCCAGCGGCACGAGCTGCGGCGCGGCGAGCAGCGCGCCCAGCAGCCCCAGCGCGGCGAGCGCGAGCAGCGGGCGCGGCGAGCGGCAGGCCAGCGCGCGCACCAGCGCGTGCAGGCCGAGGAACACCGGGAAGAAGATGAACTGGTACACGCTGCCGCACAGCAGCAGCCCCGCGTAGAGCAGCGCGCCCGGGACGATCTGCCGCAGGTCGCGCTCGGCGCGCAGGCTCGCGCGCAGCAGCCACGGCAGGATCGCCAGGCCGCAGGCCCAGTTCGGCAATCCCGCCATCACGTACATCGGGAACACGCTGCTGGTGAAGAAGACCAGCGCCGGCACCAGGCGCGCGCGCCCCGACAAGCCCAGCTCGCGCGCCAGCGCGTGCAGGCCCAGTGCGCCGATCACGTACAGCGGCAGCAGCAGCAGCTTGAAGGCCGCCAGCGTGCCGAACAGCAGCCCCAGCACGGTGACCGGCGAGAACAGCATCGTCTCGGGCTGGCCCAGCCCCGGCTGGCCGCCCGCGCGCCAGGGGTTCCACAGCGGGAACTGCCCGTAGCGCGCGATCGTCGTGACCTCGGCGGCGCTCTGGCCGAGGAAGTAGTTCCAGTCCTTGCCGCCGATGCGGTCCCAGCCCTGCAAGGCGCCCGACAGCAGCACCGCGCCGAGCGCCAGCCAGCCGAGCGCGGCGAGACGCGGCGCGCCCCGCGCGCTCACTCGGGGGCGAACTCCTCGCGCCGCTCGTGGAAGTACAGCTCGAAGACGGCGCTCAGCGCCTCGTTGAACGAGGCTTCGTCGCCGACGGCGCGCGGCGCGGCGCCCGCGTCGCCGAGCGTCAGGCGCAGGCCCTGGCCGTCGAGCAGCAGCGTGGCGAGCGGCTGGCCGGCGACGGTGTACTCGACGCGGCCGTCGACGGCGTTCTCGGAGATCTCGCCGGCCAGGTCGCGGATGGCCTGCCGCACGCGGATGAAGTAGTCGCGCGCGAGGGCCGGGCCCGCCGCGGCCCGGGGCGCGCCGTCGGCCGTCG
>CAZBBB010000031.1:0-29759 GCA_964490005.1 uncultured Phycisphaerales bacterium
CGCGGCCGGCAGCGCGGCGCGCGCCAGCAGCGCGCCGAGCGCGCGCGCCACGCGCAGGCGCTCGAGGCCGAAGGGCAGCGCGATCGCGACGGCCGCCAGCATCACGAGCATGTCGCTCAGCTCGGGCGGCGTGTCGAGCGTGCGCTGCAGCCAGCCGCCGAGCGGCGCGCGCGCCAGCGAGGCGCCGATGACGACGGCCGCCAGCAGCAGCGCGTCGATGAGCAGCAGGCGCAGCTGCCGGCGCGCGAGCCGTCCCAGCGAGTGGCGATGGTCGGAGCTGCGCACGGTCTCGAGCCACGAGCCGTAGAGCGTCACGAAGGTCTGCACGCGGTGGGGCAGGCGGCGGTCGAGGGCCAGCGCCAGCGGCGCCGCGCCGCGCACGAGCAGCGGCGTGAGGAAGGCCGTCAGCGCGCCGACCATGACGATCGCGGGGAACAGCGCGGGATCGGTGGCGCCCGTCGCCGCGCCCAGTCCCGCGATGATGAAGGAGAACTCGCCGATCTGCGCCAGGCTGAGCGCGGCCTGCACCGAGGTGCGCACGTCGTGCCCGGAGAGGAAGGCGCCCAGGCTCACGAACAGCGTCTGGCCGAAGACCACGACGGACGCGAGCAGCGCGACCATGCCCCAGCGCCCCGAGAGCGCGCCCGGGTCGACGCTCATGCCGACCGCGACCAGGAAGATCGCCGCGAACACGTCGCGCAGCGGGCGCACGAGGTGCTCGACCTGCTCGCCCTCGCCCGACTCGGCCACCAGCGAACCGGCCAGGAAGGCGCCCAGCGCGACCGAGTAGCCCATCGCGTGCGCCAGCAGCGCCAGCCCGAAGCACAGGCCCATGCTCGTGACGAGCAGCGTCTCGGGGCTGCGCAGCGCGGCCACGGCGCGCACCGCGCGCGGCACGAGCAAGAAGCCCACGCCGACGAGGCCCAGCAGGAAGGCGGCCAGCGTCGCGGTCGTGATCGCCAGCGTGTCGGCCGCCGCGCCGCCGCTGCCCAGCGCCGTGAGCAGCGCCAGCAGCAGGATCGCGGCGAGGTCCTCGACGACGAGCACCGAGTAGACCAGCTCGGCGCGCGGCCCGACGATGCCCTGCTCGCCGAAGGTGCGCGCGACGACCATCGTCGACGAGATGCACAGGGCCGCGCCCGTGAAGAAGCTGCCCAGCGTGCTGAAACCCAGCGCCTGGCCGGCGAGATAGCCCAGCCAGAGCATGCCGCCGATCTGGATCACGCCGACGATGCCGGCGCGCGGCAGCACGCGCAGCAGGCGCCGCACGCTGAACTCCAGGCCGATGCCGAACATGACCAGCAGCACGCCCAGCTCGGAGAGCTGCGTGACGCTCGACACGTCGGCGACCAGCGGGAAGGGGATGTGCGGCCCGACGAGCAGGCCCGCGACCAGGTAGCCCAGGATCACCGGCTGGCGCAGGCGCCGGAACAGCACCGTCGTGACGGCGGCCGCGCCGAGCACGATCGCGAGGTCCTGCAGCAGGTGCGCGCCGTCCATGGGCAGAGGCTTACCACACCCGTCGCGCGGTTCCTCGGGCCGATGCTACGATCGCCCCTCGCGCCGCGCTCCCGGGCGCGCCGACTCCCGCCACGCGACGATCAAGCCATGGGCGTCTCCACCTCCGACATCGCCTTCACGATCCAGGACCTCGGCAAGCGCCACGGCACGCGGGTGCTGTTCGAGGGCGTCACGCTCTCCTTCCTCAAGGGCGCGCGCATCGGCGTCATCGGCCCCAACGGCATGGGCAAGTCGACGCTGCTCAAGATCATGGCGGGGGTCGACCGGGAGTACGAAGGCACGATCCTGCCCGCGCCCGGGCTGACGGTCGCCTACGTGCCGCAGGAGCCGAGCCTCGACCCGGCGCTCAGCGTGCTCGAGAACGTCGAGCGCGCCGTCGAGCCGATCCGCGCGCTCGTGCGCGACTACGAGGAGGTCTCGGCGCGCCTGGGCGAGGAACTCGGCGAGGACGAGATGTCCAAGCTGCTCGACAAGATGACGCGCCTGCAGGAGGAGATCGAGGCGCGCGACGGCTGGGAGCTCGACCGCCACATCGAGCAGGCCATGCAGGCGCTCGGTCTGCCGCCGTCCGACAGCCCGGTGGCCCACCTCTCGGGCGGCGAGAAGCGCCGCGT
The DNA here is from genome assembly GCA_964490005.1 of uncultured Phycisphaerales bacterium. Lineage (GTDB taxonomy): Bacteria > Planctomycetota > B15-G4 > B15-G4 > B15-G4 > CAZBBB01. The sequence goes on from CAZBBB010000031.1 coordinate 2,136, forward strand.
CGCGCTGTGCCGCGCGCTCATGGAGCATCCCGACATGCTCCTGCTCGACGAGCCCACCAACCACCTCGACGCCGACACGGTCGCGTGGCTCGAGCGCCACCTCGCCGCGTACACCGGCACCGTGATCGTCGTCACGCACGACCGCTACTTCCTCGACAACGTCGTGCAGTGGATGCTCGAGGTCGACCGCGGCACCATGCGCCCCTACGAGGGCAACTACAGCTCCTACCTCGACCAGCGCCGCGAGTTCTACCGCCAGCGCCAGAAGGAGGACGACGAGCGCGCCAAGCAGATCACGCGCGAGCTCGACTGGATCCGCACCAACCCCAAGGGCCGCACGACCAAGAGCAAGGCGCGCATCTCGCGCTACGACGAGCTGGTGCGCGAGGCGCGCAAGGCCGTGCAGGACGAGCTGCACCTGCACATCCCGTTCACGAAGCGGCTGGGCGACCAGGTGCTCGAGCTGCAGGGCGTGAGCAAGAGCTTCGAGGGCCGCACGCTGTTCGAAGACCTGTCCTTCGAGCTGCCGCCGGGCGCGATCCTCGGCGTGGTGGGGCCCAACGGCACGGGCAAGACCACGCTCATGCGCATCCTCGTCGGGCAGGAGGCGCCCGACGCCGGCGCGGTGAAGATCGGCGCGACCGTCGATCTGTGCTACCTCGACCAGAGCCGCGAGGCGCTGCGCGACGAGCGCACGGTCTACGAGGAGATCACCGGCGGCACCGACGTGATCCGCGTCGGCGACGTCGAGATGAACGGCCGCGCCTACGTCTCGCGCTTCAACTTCCGCGGCGCCGAGCAGAGCAAGCTCATGGGCACGCTCTCGGGCGGCGAGCGCAACCGCGTGCAGATGGCCAAGATGCTGGCGCGCGGCGGCAACCTGATCATCCTCGACGAGCCGACCAACGACCTTGACCTGCCGACGCTGCGCGAGCTGGAGGAGGCGCTGCTCGAGTTCCCCGGCGTGTGCATCTGCGTCACGCACGACCGCTTCTTCCTCGACCGCATCGCGACGCACATCCTGGCCTTCACCGGCGAGGGGCGCGCGCTCGGCGCCGGCGTCGCCATGGAGGGCCGCGGCGACGCGACCGGGTCGGTCTTCTTCCACCCCGGCAACTTCGAGAGCTGGCGCGAGCACTACGCCGCGCTGCGCGAGAAGGCCGGCCTGCCGCCGATCGAGGCCGTCGGCGCGCACCGCAAGTTCAGCGGGAGCTGAGGGGCGATGGCCGCGCGCGTCGCCGCGATCGTGCTGGGATCGAGCCTCGCGCTGGCCTGTTCGCCGCAGGGCGCGTCGCCGAGCGGCGCGTCGCCCGCGGCGGCTCCCGGAGCGACGTCGCCGGCGTCCGGCGCCCAGCCGTCCGCCGCGCCCGGCGCGGCGCAGCCGGCCAAGCCCGCCGGCGCGCCCGCCGCCAAGCCCGCGGCGCCGGCTTTCGTGCCGACGAGCCCCGTGCCGCGGCCGCCGCTGCTCGACGAGTGGATCGTCAAGGCGCGGCAGGAGGTCGGCGCGCCCACGAAGCAGGCCGACGAGGTGCGCGGCCTGCCCGCGCCGGTGCTGTTCCTCGACGTGCGCGAGGCGCGCGAGGTGGCGGTGTCGAAGATCCCCGGCGCGATGCCGCTCACGAGCGAGGCCGCGCGCGAGGAGTTCCTGCGCAAGTTTCCGGTCGGCACGACGCTGCTGGTCTACGACACCGTCGGGTACCGCTCGGCGCAGTACGCCCGGCGCCTGAGCGAGGCCGGCGCGCAGGCCTTCAACATCGAGGGGGGCGTGTGCGCCTGGGTCGCCGCCGGCGCGCGCATCGTCGACGCGCGCAACCAGGCGACGCGTCGCCTCCACGCCGGGTCGGACGAGCTGGCGCCCGCGGTCCCGCAGGGTTACGTGCCGGTCGTCGACTGAGGGGCGCGGCGCCGGTCCCGACGCCGCCTCCCGACCGCGGTACAGTGGGCGCCATGCCGCCCCTGCGCGTCGCGAGCCTGCTGCCGAGCGCCACGGAGATGGTCTGCGCGCTCGGCTGCGAGGAGTGGCTCGTCGGCGTGAGCCACGAGTGCGACTGGCCGGCGAGCGTGGTCGGCCGGCCCGTGCTCACGGCCAGCCGCATTCCGCACGGCCTGCGCAGCGGCGCGATCGACGCGGCCGTCCGCGGCGTGCTGAAGAACGCCCTCGCCGTCTACGACATCGACGAGGCCGCGCTGGCGGCCGCGCGCCCCGACGTGATCGTCACGCAGGACCTGTGCGACGTGTGCGCCGTGAGCTTCGACGAGGTCGTCGCGGCGACGAAGAAGCTGGTGAACCCCGACGTGCGCATCGTGAACCTGCACCCGACGCGCCTCGCCGACGTGTGGGCCGACCTGCGCAAGGTGGGTGCGGCGCTCGGTCGCGAGCGCGAGGCGGCCGCCGTGTGCGCCGACATCGACCGCCGCGTGGCGGCCGTCGCGCGGCGCGCGGCCTCGTGGCTCGCGCGCAGCGGCGGCCGTCCGCCGCGCGTGCTCACGATCGAGTGGATCGACCCCGTCATGATCGGCGGCACCTGGATGCCCGAACTCGTCGCGCTCGCTGGCGGGCAGGCGCTCGTCACGCAGCCCGGCGCCCACGCGCCGACGCTCGCGCGCGAGCAACTCCGCGCGCTCGACCCGGCGCCCGACGTCGTGCTGGTCAAGCCCTGCGGCTTTCCGCTCGAGCGCACGCTGCAGGAGGCCGACGCGCTCGCCGCGCTGCTCGCCGAGATGCCCTGGCCGGCGATCGCCGACGGCGAGGTCTGGCTCGCCGACGGCAACGCCTTCTTCAATCGCCCCGGTCCGCGGCTGGTCGACAGCCTCGAGATCCTGGCGGCCTGCGTGCACCCCGAGGCCTTCGCCGACCTGCGGCGCATGCACGGCGCGCACTTCCGGCGCCTGCACGCCGCGCTCGCGACGTGAGCGAGGGCGCGCGAGGCGCCGGCGCCGCGGACCGGGCGGGCCCGGCGCCGGCCCGCTTCGTCGCGCCGGGCGGGCCGCTCGCGGCCGAGATCCGCCTGCTCTCGGCGCTGCCGGCCTTCACCGTGCGCGACGTGCGCGCGGCCGCGGCGCACTACCGCGACGCGCTGGGTTTCCGCGTGTGCTTCACCGTCGGCGAGCACCCGACGCAGTTCTCGATCGTCGACCTGTTGCCCGGCCAGGGCGTGCACCTGCTGAGCCATCACGGCGAGCGCGGCCGCTTCAACCGCGACGGCGGGGGGCAGGCCATCGACGCCTACGTGCGCATCGACGACGCCGACGCCTGGCACGCGCGGCTCGCGGCGCAGGGCGCGCAGATGCTGTCGCGACCCGTCGATCGGCCCTGGGGGATGCGCGAGTTCGGGTTGGCCGATCCCGACGGCCACGTGTTCTGCTTCGGCGCCGACACGACCGGCGCCTGGCCGGCCGGCCGCCTCACGATCTCGCCCGAACTCGTCGTGGCCGACGTCGGCCGCGCCGCGGCGTGGTGGCGGCACGTGCTCGAGACCGAGGTCGACACCTGGGGCGAGCCGCCCGTCTACGCCATCGCGCGCCGCGACGGGCTCGCGCTGCACCTCTCGCAGGCGCCGTCCGGCGGTCGCCCGGGCAGCAACCGCGCCGTCGACGATTTCTGGGACGTCTACATCGAGTGCCGCGGCGTCGACGCCCTGCACGCGGCCCTCGCCAAGCGCGGCGTGGCCGTGCTGCGCCCGCCGATCACCCGCGACTACGGCATGCGCGAGTTCGAGATCGCCGACCTCGACGGCTACGCCCTGTGCTTCGGCGAAGAGGTCACGCCCGCCGCGGGGGACTGAAGCCGCGCCGGGCCGAACAGGCCCTCGCCCGCCAGCTGGAACAGACCCAGCATGGTGAACAGGATGAGTCCGGCGAGGATGATGTCGGCGAGCAGTGACATGGCGTGACCCCGTGGCGAGGCGAGCGATGAGGCCCTTGTTGGGATGGTTCGGGTGCGGGTTTCAGCGCGGCGCGGCGGGCGCGGCCCGCACGGAGCGCCCGGCGCGCGACCCGTCGGCCTGGCTGGCCTCGGCGCTGGCGGCGGGGCTCGCCCTGGCGGCGCCGGCCGCCGCGCAGAGCCCGCCGGCGCGGCCCGACCCGCCCAAGCCCGGCCTGGAGCTGGGCGGCGCGCTCGACGCGCTCGCCGGTCGGGCCGACGAACCCGACGACGTCCTCGACGGGCCCGCTGCGCAGGACGGCAGCGCCGACCTCGCCGACTGGCCGGGCCTGAGCGAGGCCGACCGCGCGGCGCGCGAGACGATCACGGCCGTCGAACTGCACGCCGACATCGCGTATCTGGCCAGCGACGAACTCCTGGGCCGCGCGACGGGCGCGCCCGGCTCGGCGCTGGCCGCCGCGTATCTGGCCGAGCGGCTGCGCGCCGCCGGCCTCTCTCCGGGCGGCGACGACGACACCTTTCTCTCCGCGACCGGCATGATCGGCTGGGACCTCGCGCGGGAAGGTACGCCCGTGGCGTTCGCCGACGCGGGCGGCGTGGTCTCGACCGCCGCGCTCGGCAGCGAGGTCCTGCTCGTCGGCGGCCCGCCGGCCACGGGCCGCTTCGAGATCCTCGTCGTGCGCAGGCGCGAGGAACTACCGGCGGTCGCCCGCCCCGACACGGCGCTGCTCGTGGCGGCGAACGTCCGGCAGGCGCTCGCCTGGCTCAAGTCCGCCGGCATGGACGGCGGTCGCGGTTGGGGCGCCCTGCTGCTGCCCGGCCCCGAGCGGGCCACGGCGTCGATGGGCGACTCGACGCACGCCTTGGCGCGCGAGGGAGAGGTGCCGCGCCTGGCACTCGTCGGCGCGCTGCGCGATCGCGCGCTGGCCGGCGCGTTCACGCACGTGGACCTCGACCTGCGCGCGCAGGGCGAGCCGCGCGAGGTGCACAACGTCGTCGCGCGCCTGCCCGGTGCCGGAACGCCCGCCGACCCCGCGCTCGCCGAGCAGATCGTCGTGCTCTCGGCGCACTACGACCACATCGGCACGCGTCCGCCGCCGGCCGACGCCGAGGGACACGGCGCGCACGACGGCCACGGACACGCCGAGGCCGACCTGATCTTCAACGGCGCCGACGACGACGCTTCGGGCGTCGCCGCCGTGCTCGAGCTGGCGCAGGCCTTCGCGCGGCGCGCAGCCGCCGGGCAGCCTCCCGCGCGCACGCTGCTCGTGCTGCTCGCCACCGGCGAAGAGCTGGGGCTGCTCGGCACCGAGGCCTTCCTCGAGCGCGACGACGCGCCCCTGGCGCAGACCGTCGCCAACATCAACTTCGAGATGCTCGGCCGCCCCGACGCGCTGGCCGGCGGCCCGGGCCGGCCGTGGTTCACCGGCCCCGGGACGAGCAATCTCTTCGCGGCCTGGGTCGGCGCGGGCCTGCCGCTGGTGGCCGACCCGCGGCCCGAGCAGCAGTTCCACCGGCGCAGCGACAACATGGCCTTCGTGCGCCGCGGCGTCGTGGGCCACTCGTTCTCGAGCTTCGGGCTGCACGACGACTACCACGGCGTCGACGACGAGGTCGAACGCATCGACGCGGCGCACATGGAGAGCTGCGTGCGCACGGCCTTCGACGCGCTGCTGCCGCTGCTCGACGGCGCGCTCACGCCGCGCCCGCTGCCGGCCGAGGCTCCCGGCGCGCGGTGAAGGCGCGCCGGACCCTCCGCCTGCTGCTGCTGTCGGCGATCCTGGTCGCCGCCGCGGCGCTGCTGACGCAGGGTCTGTGGGTCGCGCCGCTCGTGCGCAGCATCGCCCGCGAGGAGGCCGCCCGGCAGGGGTACGAGCTGAGCTTCGGCTCGGTGCGCGGGCTGCTCGGCGGCGCGATCGAGATCCGCGACGTGCGGCTGCGCGCCGTGCAGGCGCGCGACGCGCTGCGCGAGCTGTCGGCCGGGCGGCTGGTCGTCTCGGCGTCGGCCTGGGGCCTGTGGCGCCGGGGCGAGGCGGCCGTCACGGGCCTCGAAGGCAGCGACGTGCGGCTGTCGCTCGACCTGCAGCGGGTCGCCGACAGCCCGCCCGGCCCGCTCGGCCTGCCCGACCTCGACGCGCATCGTCTCGACGGCACGGTGCGGCTCGAGAACGGCGCGCTGCTCGAACTGCGCGCGGCCGAGGGCAGTCTGCGCGGCGAGCGCCTCGCGCTCTCGGCCGAGGTCTTCGGCGGGCACGGATCGGCCGAGCTGCCGCTCGACGTGCCCGGCGTCGTGCTCGAGCAGCTCGATCTGGTCAACGTGCAGCTCGCCGAGATCTGGCAGCTCGTCGACCCCGACGAGCCGCGGCCGCCCGAGGCGCGGCTGTCGGTCGCCGGCCGCCTCGACGTCCCCGTCGACGTGGCCGATCTGCACGAGCTGCTGCGGCGCGGAGCGGCCGAACTGCGCATCGGCGCCGAGGAACTGCCGCCCGCGCTGCCCTTCGCGCCGCCGCCGCCGCTGGCGGGCGTCGCGCCGCAGAGCCTGGCGCTGCGGCTCGTGCTCGGCGAGGGACTGCTCTCGATCACCGACGCGCGCCTGCAGACGAGCGGCGGCGAGCTGCGCCTCGAGAGCGGACGCATCGAGCTGCCGCCCGGCGGCTGGCCGGCCTCGCGCTGGGATCTCTCGGGCGCGCTCGACGTCGGCGACCTGGCGCTCGTGGGCGCCTGGCTTGCGCCGCACCTGGGCGACCTCGCTCCCGCGGGCGCGGCCTGGAACGGCCGCATCGCGGGGCGCGCGCGCGTGCAGGCCGCGGCCGGCGAACTGAGCGTCGAGGTCGACGTCGCGGGGCGCGACGTGCTCGTCGCGGGCTGGCCGCTCGGGCAGATCGCGCTGCGCGCGCGCGGCGACGAGCGGCGCCTGCGCGTGGACGAACTCTCGGCCGACGGCGCAGCCGGCGACGTGCGCCTGGCCTGCGAGCTGCTGCCGCTCGAGCGCCGGCTGGCGTGGCTGGCGGCGACCGGCGCCCTCCACGACGCCGCGCGCCTGCCGGTGCCCGACCTGCAGGGCGAACTGGCCTTCATCCTCGAGGCCGAGGGGCCCTTCGAGGATCCGAGCGCCGAGATGCAACTGCTCGGCAGCGAGCTGGTGCTGCGCGGCCGCTCGCTGCGCTTCCTCTCGCTGCTCGGCCGGCTGCAGGGCGGCGTGTTCACCGTCGAGTCGGTCGACCTGCTCGCGGAGGGCGCCGAGCTGCACGCGTCGGGCCGCATGGCCCTGGCCGACGGCCTGCCGCGGCGCATCGAGCTGGACGCGCTGCGCGTGGCGCGCGGCGAGGTCGCGCTGGGCCTGCTGGAGCCCGGCTCCATCGAGCTCGGCGAGGACGGCATCGCCACGAGCACGGTGCTGTCGCTGGCCGGTCCGGCGCGCGCGCTGCGCGTGCAGGCGCTGGGACGCGACGCGCAGGGGCGTCAGCGAGCGCGGGTGGTCGCGGAGGGCCTCGATCCGCTCGGCCTGGCCCGGCTGCTCGAGCTGCCGCTCGCGGACGCGGCGCTGCCGCCGGCGCTCGACCTCGACGTCGAGGGGGCCTTCGGGCGCGAGGACTTCGCGGCCGCCGGCACGCTCGGCGGCGACGTCCCCGGGCAGGCGCCGGGAGAGCTGCGTCCCGCGGGGCGCCTCGAGGCCCGCTTCGCGCTGCACGGTCCGTGGGAGCGGCCGGCCGGGCGGCTCTCGCTCGCGTCGGACGACCTGCACCTGCACGGCGCGCCGCCGGGCGACGCGCGCGTCGGCCCGCTGCGCCTGCGCGCCGAACTCGATCTGGCCGAGGCGCTGACCGTGCGCGAGCTGTCCGTGCGCGCGCCGCAGGGCCTGACGCTGCTCGGCGGAGGGCGGGTCGGCGACGGCCGCGCCCCGCCGTGGAGCGCCGAGGCGCCGCTCGAGCTCTCCCTGCAGCTGCAGGACGCCGAGCTGGCGCCGCTCGTCGCGCTCTTCGGCGAGCTGCGCCGCGTGGACGGCGAGCTGCGCGGCTCGGTCGCCGTGCGCGGGACGCTCGCCGACCCGCAGGCGACGGGCGAGCTGCGCCTCGACGAGGGCGAGCTGCGCCTGGCGGCGGAGTTCCCGCCGCTCGACGCGCTGACGGCGCGCGTGCAGATCGAGCCGCGCCGCCTCACGCTGCGCGAGGCGCGCGGCGAACTCGGCGGCGCGCCCTTCGCGCTCTCGGGCGCCGTCGCCTTCGGCGACGGAGAGCCGCGGCTCGAGCTGGCGCTGCAGGGACAGGACGTGCTCGTCTGGCGCGACGGCTCGGTGAAGGTGCGCGCCGACGTCGACGTCGGCGTGCGCGGCGCGCTCGACGCGCTGCGCGCCACGGGCGACGTCGTGCTGCGCGGCAGCCGGCTCGTCGAGCGCGTCAACCTGATGCACCTCGTGCAGGGCGGCGTCGCCGGCGGCGGGCGCGAGCTGCACCTGTTCTCCTTCGAGGACGGCCCGCTGGCCGCGATGCGCCTCGACCTCGACGTGCGTTCGGCCGAGCCCTTCGTGATCGAGTCCAACGTGGTCAAGAGCGCGCTGCGCCCCGAGCTGCGGCTCACGGGCACCGGGCGCGTGCCGCTGCTCGTCGGCGCGATCCACATCGACCCCTCGCGCGTGCTGCTGCCGGCCGGCACGATCCGCGTCGACGGCGGCCGCGTGCTGTTCGAGGAGGACCGGCCCTTCCTGCCGCGGCTGCAGATCGAAGGGCACACGCGCATGCGCGGCTACGAGATCTCGGTCTTCGTCACCGGCGACTGGGACCAGCCGATCGTCGACCTCTCGTCGGTGCCGCCGCTCAGCGGCGAGGAGCTGATGCTGCTCGTCGTCACCGGGCAGGCGCCGGCCGGGCTCGGCGCCGGCGCCTCGGGCGCGGCCGCCCAGACCTTCGCCGTCTACGTCGGGCAGGATCTGTTCGCGCGCTGGCTGGGCGACGACCCGCGCGGCGAGCAGTTGCTCGACCGGCTCGAATTCGAAGTCGCGAGCGACCTCACGGCCTCGGGCGCCGACACCTACCTCGTCAGCTACCGGCTCACCGAACTGGGCGACCCGACGCTGCCGGGCTCGACGACCTACCTGCGCGCCGAGAACGACGCCTGGGACCACATCAACTTCGGCCTGCAACTGCTGTTCCGGACGCAATGAGGGCCGCGCCGCGTCCCGCCGCCTTGCGGGCCCGCCTCGGCGGGTCGCTCGTGCTCGCGCTGCTCGCGGGCTGCGCGCTGCAGCCGCTCGCGCCGCCGCGCCCCGGCTCGGGCGAGGGCGGCCGGCCGCGCTACGAGCTGGCCTTCACGGGCCTGACGCAGTTCGCCGAGCGCGACGCGCTCGCCGCGATCGACGCGGACCTGCTCGACTTCGAGCAGCGCGGGCTGCGCAAGTCCTCGATCGACGACGCGGCCTTCGCGCTCGAGATCGCCTGCCGCGCGGCCGGCTTCCCCTTCGCGCGGGTCGACTACGAGTACGTCCCGGCGGCGCAGGGGGCGCTGCCGCGCGTGCACCTGATCGTCGACGAGGGGCCGCGCGTGCGCCTCGGCACGCTGAGCTTCCGCGGAGCGGCGGCCTTCGACGGAGCCGAGCTGGCCGCGCTGTTCGGCGTCGGCGAGGAGGCCTCGCCGCGCTGGTACGTCGCGAGCGAGATCGAGGCCGGGCTGGGCGCGATGCGCGCGCTGTACCGCAGCGCGGGCCACCTCGAGGCCGCGATCTCCGAGCCCGAGCTGGCCTTCGATGCGGCCCAGGCGCGCATGGACGTGAGCATCACCGTCGCGGAGGGACCGGCCTGGCGCCTCGGCGCGCTGCCGATCGAGCCGGTCGGCACGGACGCAGCGGGCGGAGCGGACCTCGAGGCGCTGCTCGCCGAGTTGGACGGCCACCTCTCGAGCTACGTCGGCCGGCCCTACTTCCCGCAGGTGGCCTTCGCGGTGCGCGGCCAGGCGCTGGAGTTTCTCGCGGAGGCCGGCCATCCCGACGCGCGCGTGGTCTTCGAGGAGCGGCGCGGCGAGGACGGGCTGGTGACGCTGCGGCTGTCCGTCGCGCCCGGGCCGCGCGTCGCGATCTCCAGCGTGACGGTCTCGGGCGCGCAGCGCACCGACGCCGAGTTCGTGCTCGAGCGGCTCGCGCTGCGTCCGGGCGAGACCTGGAGCACCTCGGCGCAGAGGCGCAGCCTCACCGAGCTGTATCGCAGCGGCCTGTTCGCGCGCGTCGACGTCGAGCTGGAGGGCGAGGGCGGGCAGCGTCCGGTCGAGGTGTCGGTCGTCGAACGGCTGCCGCGCGAGTGGTTCGTCGAGCCCGGCTACGGCAGTTACGAGGGGCCGCGCGTCACCGCCGGCTGGCGCGACCGCAACATCGACGGCGAGGCCGGCAACCTGCACTTCGAGGGCTCGCTGAGCCCCAAGGCGCGGCGCGTGCTGGCCGGCATCACCGACCCCTTCTTCGGCCCGGCGACCTCCTCCGACGTCTCGGTCTTCGTGCATCGCCGCGAGGAGCCCTCGTACACGAGCGACGAGCTGGGCGTGCTCGCCACGCTGACGACGCGGCGCTCCGCGCAGCTCGTCACGAGCTGGGGCTACGGCATCAGCCAGTCGAAGCTGAGTTCGGTCTCGGCCGCGCTGCCGCCCTCGGTGGCCGAGCTCGACGACGTGCGCGTGGCGCCGGTCTCCGCCGGCCTCTCGCACGACACGCGCGACGCCTACTTCGCGCCGACGAGCGGGCACCTGACCCGCGCGAGCCTGGAGTTCGGCAGCGCGCTCACCGCCAGCGAGCTCGACTTCCTGCGGGCCCGCTTCGCGCACGCGCAGTACCTGCCGCTGGGGGCCGGGCAGGTGCTCGCGCTGTCGTGGCGCACGGGCCTGATCGCGCCGATCGCCGGCACCGACACGATTCCGCTGCAGGAGCGCTTCTTCAACGGCGGCGAGTCGACGGTGCGCTCCTTCAAGGAGGACGAGCTGGGGCCCGTCGACGCCGCCGGCGAGCCGCTCGGCGGCGAGGCCTTCACGGTGGCTTCGGCCGAGTGGCGGCGCCCGCTCGACGGCGAGCTGCACGGCGCGCTGTTCCTCGACCTGGGCAACGTCGTGCCCGACGTCTCCGACTACCTGTCCTTCCCCGACCTCGAGCTGGCGGTCGGCTTCGGCCTGCGCTACATGCTGCCGATCGGCCCCGTGCGCCTCGACATCGGCTTCAACCCCGGCGCCGAATCGGGCGAGGACGACTGGGTCGCGCACCTCTCGGTGGGTATGCCCTTCTAGGGCGCGGCCCGCGGCGTGGCGGCGCGGGGGAGTGCTAGCCTGTGCGCCGGACTTCCATCGGGAGCGGTCGATTGCGCGTGTCGGGGGTGTTGCTCGTCCGCGCATCGTTGGCTGCCTGCGCCGCCGCGCCCCAGGTGCCGGCCGAGCCGGCGCCGCGGCCCGAACCGGGCGGCAGGACCACGTCCGAGCGCGCCGAACGGCCGCCGCTCTCGTTTCCGGCCGGCGATGTCTCGTTCGAGATCGTGCTCGGTCCGCGCGTCGTCGTCTCCGGCTGGACGTACGCGCTGGAAGAGTTCGCCGCGGTCGTGACCGCGGGGGACAAACCCCTCGCGGGGCGCAGGGCCACGCTGCGGCCGCAGCGCCTCGTGAGCTACGACCAGGTCGTCAAGGTCGTCGACATCCTGATTCGCGGCGACTGTCTCGACCTCACGTTCGCCGGTCTGCCCTTCTCGGAGCCTGGTGAGGCACGATGAGCAGGGCGCTCTCCGAAGCGGTCTCGCGCGCCGCGCGCTTCGGAACGGCGCGTCAGGCGTCGCCGTCGCGCGTGAAGGACGCGGCGCTCGGCCAGCAGGGCATGCGCTGGTCGAGCGGCGGCGCCAGGGCGAGGGACAGGTCGTCGAAGCCGAAGCGCTCGGCGCCGAGAGCGGGCACCGGGAGCGTGACCTGGGCCACGTGCTGCCGTTGCTCGTCGAGCAGCACCAGCGACCAGTACTGGATGGGGAAGTCGCGGGACAGCATCGGCCGCGGACGGATGAGCCGGATCGTGACGTCGTCGGCGACGCCCGCGGCGCGCAGGTCGGCGCGCGCCGCCTGGAGGTCGTAGAACACGGCGCTCGACCAGCCGGGCAGCGTGGCCAGGCGCGCCTCGATCTCGGCCAGCGACGGATAGACCGGGCGCTGCAGCGTGTACGGATCGAGTCCCAGGCTCAGATCGGCGAAGCGCCGCGCGAGTTCGCGGGCCGTCGCCGCGTGCTTCGAGACCGGCGTGTGGGCCAGGCCATCGATGCTCACCGGAAAGGGCGTGCGCGGCGACTTTCCGAGCGCGGGCATCGCGGCGAGCGCGACGACGAGCACGCCGCCGAGACCGAGGCTCGTGGCGACGCGGCGCCATGAGAAGGAGACGCCCGTCGCGGCGGAGGAGTCGTTCATGTCCCTGGCCTCCCGTGGCCGCCCGCCGTGCAGGCCGAGGGCCGGCGCCGTCTGTCGGCCAGGCGGCCTCGACGACTTGAGCGGCCGCGCGCCTCGCGGGCTGGCGTGAGCATCGACGTCGGAGGGTCGAGCGTCCTGGTGCCGGCCGAGATTCGGGAGGATGGTCGCTGGGTCGTCGATCGGCCCCGAGTCGCCGCGCCCGTGACTTCACCCCAAGGCCCGAAATGAGGCCGTCGTCGCGACGGCCCCCGGAGTCTTGACGGTTGGCGGAATCGGAGTAGCGTGGAGCCCGCTCGGATGCTGGCCGCGGGTGAGGTGATGAGGTGAGTGGAGCGGCCCACGGTCGCGGCGGGTTCATGTCGGGGGCTTGCGCGTGCGCGATGACGGTCGGCTGAACAGGACTCGTCCAGGCTGCAGGCGCAGCGCGTGTGTCGCGGGAGTCGGTTTGGCTGCGGCGCTGAGCCTGGGCGGGGTCGATGCGGCAGCGCAGGTCGCCCATCAGGTCGTCCTGTACGGCGAGTCGTCCAATCCGCACAAGGAGTTGGTGCTGCGCTACGATCGCAAGCTGCAACTCCTCGGTGCGACGGATGTCGAGCCGTACGGCGGCAGCGTCTCGAAGGTGACGCCGATCGCCGTCGATGCTCAGGGGGCAAACTGGATCGCGTTCAATGCGCTGCAGACCAAGCAGCTCTTGCACCTCGATTCTGCGGGACAGGTCATAGGCAGCATTCCGCTCGGCCACAACCCCGTGAACGTCGTCGTCGACGGCACCGGATCGGCCTACGCGCTGACGCGCATTCCGCTGCTGCCGCCGGGGCCCTTGTACAAAGCGGACACGACGTCGCACTCGGTGCTGTGGTCCTCGATGGCGGCGCCCTCGGTCTACACCTGGTACCCGCAGAGTCTGCTCGTGACTTCGGCGGGCCAGGTCTGGGTCGGCGACACGACCGACCTGTTCTTTCCGAAGCACGTGCCGTACATCACGCGCATCAATCCCGCGGACGGCAGCATCCTCAAGCGCCTGCAGCTCCCGGCGCCCCCGTCCAGCGGCGACTCCGGCATGCCCAAGCTGATTGCCGCCGGTGACGGAACGATGTGGGCGCAAACATGGGGCGGCGGCAATTTCAGCCTCGTCAAGACCGACGGACTGAACGTCCTGGCGGACTTTTCGATCAACGGCGGCGTCAACGACGAGAACTACCACATGGCGGTCGATGCGCACGATCGCGTGTACGTGATCGCCTTCACACCGGGCGGCCACGGCGAGGGCTTGCTGCGCTATGACCCGCTGGACCCGACGAACCCGGTGCTCTTTCCCGTGGGCGGATCTCTCGTGGGATTCGCGTTGGGGGCGAGTGGTGACGACATCTATCTCATCGCCTGGCCCGTCCAGCTCCCGATCCAGAGGCGACTGTTCCGCCTCAACCTGAGGAGCGGAGTGGAGTCGAGCGTGCCGTTCGGTTCCATCAGCGATTCGCAGATGCCCTACGGCGACCCGACGGGCTTCATCCTCGCCAACGTCATCGACCAGAACGGCGACAACGACGGAGACGGCTACCCCAATCGCGTCGAGACCCTGGCCACGAGCAACCCCTTCGACGCGAGCAGCCGCCCCAACGGGCCCAAGGTCACGATCAGCTTCGCGCCGAACAACGCGATCATCCTGACCTACTTCGACCCCGACGGCCTGCTGCACCCGACCGGCGGCCTCGACCTCTCCACGCTCTCGCTCGTCGCGGGCAACTACGGCGAGGTCTTTCCCTTCCTGATGTCCTTCCTCACGTTCGTCGACGTGCAGCCCGATGGCCAGACGGCCAGCGCCGTGTTCGGCGGGCTGCCCCTGCCCGACGACTTCAAGCTGCAGCTGCAGGCCACCGTCGCCGACCTGAGCGGCGCCACCGGCTGGGACTGGCAGGTCACGCCGCCCGGCGATCTGTAGGCCGCGCGCCTCAGGCCGGCTTGGCGCTGCGCAGCGCGCCGTCGAACAGCGTGCGCAGCTTGAACTTCTGCACCTTGCCGCTGCCGGTGAGCGGGAAGCGCGCAAAGGCCTTCCACGCGACGGGGATCTTGAAGGCCGCGATGCGCCCGCGCAGCAGCGCCGTGTAGGCCAAAGGGTCGAGGCGCGCGCCCTCGCGCAGGATCAGGCCGGCCGCGACGATCTCGCCGAAGTGCTCGTCGGGCAGGCCGACGACCGCGGCATCGACGATGTCTTCGTGCTCGCGCAGCACGTTTTCGATCTCGGCGGGCGCGATGTTCTCGCCGCCGCGGATGATCAGGTCCTTGATGCGGCCCGCGATGCGCAGCCGGCCTTGCTCGTCGAGCCGGCACAGATCGCCCGTGCGCAGCCAGCCCTCGGGCGTGACGGCCGCGGCCGTCGCCGCCGGGTCGTCGTGGTAGCCGACCATGATGTTGTCGCCGCGGCACCACAGTTCGCCGGCCTCGCCGTGCGCGACGTCCTGCCGCGTCGCGGGATCGACGAGGCGGACCTCGACGCCCGGCAGCGGCCGGCCGATCGTCTCGCAGCGCGCGGCGAGCGGCTCGTCGGGCAGGCTGCCCGAGACGCCCGGGCTGGCCTCGGTGAGTCCGTAGGTCACGGCGAGCCCGGGGCAGCGCAGCGCGTCGATCACCCGCTGCATGAGCGGCACGGGGCACGGCGCACCCGCCATGAGCCCCGCGCGCAGCGTCGTGATCCGGCGCCCGGGCAGGCTCTCGTGCGCCATCATCGCGCTGAACATCGTCGGCACGCCGTGCAGGATCGTGCAGCGCTCCTCCTCGATCAGGCGCAGCGCCGCGCCGGCCTCGAAGGACGGGATGGCGCAGACCGCCGCGCCGTGCGCGTAGGCACCGAGCACCGCGACCACGCAACCGAAGCAGTGGAACAGCGGCACGAACAGCGCGACGCGGTCGGCGGGCGTCAGGCCGAGCTGCGCGCCGAGCGTGGCGCCGCTGCCGAGGATGTTGCGGTGGCTGAGCATCACGCCCTTGGGGAAGCCCGTCGTGCCCGAGGTGTACTGGATGTTGACCACGTCGCCCGGCGTGCAGCTCGCCTCGCGCGCGGCGAGTTCGCCGGCCGGCAGGTCGGCACCGCGCTCGACCAGCGCGCCGATCGAGAGCAGCGCGCCGCGTCCTCCGCCGGGCGCCGTGCCCAGCGGCGGCTCCTCGTCGGGCAGGCTCGGCATCCAGACGCGCTGCGCGAGACGCGGCAGGGGGCGGCTCGCGTCGGAGAGCAGCTCGTCGAGCGCGCGCGCCGACTCGTTGCCGCCGTT
This sequence comes from uncultured Phycisphaerales bacterium, assembly GCA_964490005.1. Taxonomy (GTDB): domain Bacteria; phylum Planctomycetota; class B15-G4; order B15-G4; family B15-G4; genus CAZBBB01. Next base: position 17,691 of record CAZBBB010000031.1, read on the forward strand.
GCGCGTCGTGTGGATCACGGCCACCGCCTTGCTCTGCCGCAGCACGTAGGCGACCTCGTCCTTCGCGAGGGCCGTGTTCACCGTGACGAGCACGGCGCCGATGCGCGCCAGCGCGAACTGCAGCGGCACCCAGTCGGGCACGTTCTGGCCCCAGACCGCGACGTGCCGCCCCTTGCCGAGACCGAGCGCGAGCAGCCCGCGCGCGAGCGCGTCGACGCGCGCGTCGAGCTGCGCGAAGCTCAGGCGCACCGCGCGCCCGCCGTGCGCGAAGGCCGGGACGACGAGCGCCTCGGCCTGAGGGCGCCGCGCGGCGTGGTGTCGCAGCAGCGCCGAGAGGGTCAGGTCGCGGAACTCGTCGGGCGTGAGCGGGGCGGTCGCCGTCATGGGGCGGGATCATACGGCCCGGCACGCGTTCCGGTCGCGGGCGGCTATGCTCGCGCCCCGTGCCGCACATCCACGTCATCCCCGAGCTGCAGGCGAGCGGCGAGCTGGCCGCGATCTACGACGAGCTGTACGCGCCGTTCCCCGGCGAGCCGCGCGGGCAGCTCGACAACATCCTGCAGATCCACTCGCTCGACCCGGCCGGCCTGCGCGCGCACCTGGCGCTCTACACCAACGCGATGACGGGCACGCCGAGCTTCCCGAAGCTCGAGCGCGAGATGGTCGCGGTCGTCGTCTCGGGCATCAACGGCTGCCACTACTGAATCGGGCACCACCGGCGCGGTCTGCGCCGGCTGCTGAAGGACGAGGCGCTGGCCGCCGCGATCGAGCGCGACTGGCGCTCTGCCGGTCTCGATGCGCGGCGCGCGGCCATGCTGGCCTGGGCCGAGAAGCTCACGCGCACGCCGGCCGCGATGACGCGCGCCGACGCCGACGGCCTGCGGGCGGCGGGCCTCTCCGACCGCGACATCCTCGATCTGGCGCAGGTCGTGGGCTACTACGCGTACGTGAACCGCCTCGCCGACGCGCTGGGGGTCGAGCTCGAAGCGGAGTAGGCTGTGCGCGTCGTCGCACCCATGCCCCGGGAGGCCCCGATGCTGCGCTCGCTGATCGCGATCTTGTTGTGTTGCGCGTGCACGGCGCCGGCGCAGCTGGTGCCGTGGCCCGGCGGGCCCGGGACCGAGATCGGCAAGGCGGGCCAGCCCGGCGGGCTGCCGGCGGGCTACGAGCCGAGCGGCGCGGTCTGGCACCCGGGCCGCGACAGCCTGCTCGTCGTGAGCGACAACGGCACGCTCTCGGAGCTGCCGCTCGGCGGCGGGCCGATCGCGTCGTGGCCGCTGGCCGGCGACCTCGAGGGCCTCACGGTCAAGGACCCGGCCAGCCCGCTCGTGTACGTCGGCATCGAGAGCCCCGACAGCGTCGTGGAGTTCGACCTCGCCACCGGCGCGCTCACGGGCAACTCGTGGAACCTCACTCCGTGGATGACCGGGCCAAGCAACGACGGCCTCGAGGCCCTGGCGTACGTCGAGGGCGAGTTCTGGGCGGGGCTGCAGCTCGACGGCACGATCTTCCGCTTCGCGCTGCAGCCCGGCGGTCAGGTGCTGTTCCTGGGCAGCATGCCGAGCCATCTGGGGCGGGCCGACCTCGCCGGCCTCGACTACGACGCGTGCACCGGCGTCGTCTTCGCGATCCACGACGCCGCGAACGTGATCGTCGAGTACGACGCGAGCGGCGCCTTTCTGCGCGAGTACGCGCTGGCCGGCGCCGATCAGGAGGGCGTGGCGCTGCAGGGCGGCGCGCCCACCGGCGCGACCACGATCTGGATCGCGCAGGACAGCGGGGCGGTCATGCGCTACGAGAGCTATCCCGTCGCGATCTGCCCGCCGGGCACCTGGACCGACCTCGGCGGCGGGACGAGCGGCAGTCTCGGCACGCCGGCGCTCGCGGGCAGCGGCCCGCTGCAGGGCGGCTGGGCCTTCGGTCTCGACCTGAGCGGCGCGCCGCCCGGCGCGCCGCTGCTCGCCGTCGTCTCGTTCGCGTCGAACCCCGTGAACGTCCTCGGAGGCACGTTCCACACGGTGCCGATCGCGGGTCAGTTCGCGCTCGTCGCGAGCGGCTCCGGCGGCCTCTCGATCTCCCAGACCTGGCCGGCCGGCGTGCCTGCGGGCGCGAGCGCGTGGTTCCAGTTCCTGGTCAAGGACCCCTCGGCCGCGCCGAGCGTGCTGCTCAGCAACGCCCTGCGCGCCACGGCGCCCTGAGCGCCGGGTACGCTCCGCGCGGCGCCGCGCGCCTCCAGCCTCTATCATGCCGCCATGCGCGTGATGCTCGTCCGTCCGCCGTCGGTGCTGGGGCGCATGGCGCGGCAGAACCTGCAGCACCCCACGAACCTGCTCGGGCTGGCGGCCGAGCTGCACGCGCGCGGCCACGAGGCCTCCCTGCTCGACCTCGAGGTTTCGCCCGGCGGGCTGGCGACCTTCGAGCGCGAGCTGCTCGCGCGGCGGCCCGACGTCGTGGGCGTCTCGGTCGTCACGCCGCACGTGCCCGGCGCGAAGGAGCTGCTCACCGTCGCGCGCCTGCTGCGGCCCGAGCTGTTCCTGATCGCGGGCGGGCCGCACGCCACGGCGCTGCCCGACGATCTGCTCTCGGAGATCCGCGCGCTCGACGCGGTCTGCGTCGGCGAGGGCGATCTGAGCCTGCCGGAGGTCTGCGACGCGCTGCAGCGCGCCGGCTGGCGCGCGTGGGAGGAGAGCGGCGCGCCGGCGCGCGCGGGCTCCACGCCCGGGCCGCGCGACACCTCCGATCGCGAGGCCGTGCTCGGCGGCATCGCCGGCCTGTGCCTGCGCGAGCGCGGCTTCACCGGGCCGCGCGATCCGCTCCCCGACCTCTCGGTGCTCGCGCCGATCGACCGGCGCCTGCTCGACTGGGAGGCCTACGCGCGGCTCGCCGGCCACAAGGGCGTCGCGAGCCCGGGCATCATCCGCAAGGGCATCGCCGCGACGCAGGTGCACCTCTCGCGCGGCTGCTACGCGCGCTGCGTGTTCTGCAGCACGAACGCCGTGTGGGGCGAGCGCGCGCGGCCGGGCATCCGGCGCCGGCCCGTCGAGCAGGCGCTGGCCGAGATCGACGCGGTCGTCGCCGACTTCGGCATCAACCACGTCAACTTCGAGGACGACACCTTTCCGCCGACGCTGCATTACCTCGAGGAGCTGTGCGCGGGCCTGATCGCGCGCCGCGCGGCGCGGCCGCTCACCTGGAGCTGCAACGCGCGCGTCGACGGCCTGCAGCGCGAGCACTTCCGGCTCATGGCGGCCGCCGGCTGCGTGAAGATCGACTTCGGCGTCGAGAGCGGCTCCGAGCGCATCCTCGAACTGAACCGCAAGCTCGTGACGCGCGAGAAGGTCGTGCACGTCTTCGCCGAGGCGCGGCGCGCCGGCATCCTGCGCACCGCCTACCTGATGCTCGGCAGCCACGTCGACGAGACGCCGGCCGAAGTCGAGCTGACGGCGGCGCTGGCGCGCGAGATCCGGCCCGACTACGTGACGTTCACGATCGCCTGTCCGTACCCCGGCACCGAGCTGTGGAGCGAGTGCCGCCGGCGCGGCTACCTGCAACTGCTGCCCGGCGGGCGCCCCGACTGGAAGCGCTACGGCTACTACCCCGGCCTGCCGCCCTGGCGCTTCACGCACTTCACGCCCGAGCAGATGCTCGCGACGCAGCGACGCTTCCTGCGGCGCTTCTATCTCGACCCGCGCTTCATGCTGCGCATGCTCGGGCGCGTGCGCAGCGCCGCGCAGCTCGGCGCGCTGTTCACGGCCGGCCGCGACGTGACCCGCTTCCTGACGGCGCGATGAAGCTCACGACCTGGAACGTCAACTCGATCCGCGCGCGCCTGCAGCGCGTGCGGCTGTGGCTGGCGGCCGCGCGCCCCGACGTGCTGTGCCTGCAGGAGATCAAGTGCCTCGACGAGCAGTTTCCGCTCGCGCCGCTCGAGGAGCTGGGCTACTCGGTCGAGACCTTCGGGCAGAAGACCTACAACGGCGTGGCGATCCTCGCGCGCGGCAAGATCGGCGACGTCGTGCGCGGCCTGCCGGGCGACCCGGGCGACCGCGAGGCGCGCGTGATCGCCGCGACCGTCGACGGCGTGCGCGTGGTCAACGCCTACGTCGTGAACGGCCGCGAGGTCGGGCACGAGAAGTACCGCTACAAGCTGGCCTTCCTCGCGCGCCTGGCGGCCTACGCCCGCGCGCAGCTCGCCGAGCACGGCCAGGTGGCGCTCACCGGCGACTTCAACGTGACCTTCGACGACCGCGACGTGGCCGACCCCGAGGCCTGGCGCGAGAAGATCCTGTGCAGCACGCCCGAGCGCGACGCGCTGCGCGCCGTGACGGACGTCGGCCTGCACGACGCGCTGCGCAAGTTCAGCGACGGGCGCGGCCCCTACACCTGGTGGGACTTCCGCACGCGCGGCTTCTCGCGCGACGACGGCCTGCGCATCGACCACTGGCTGCTCTCGGCCGGCGCGCTCGCGCGCTGCAGCGCCTTCGACGTCGACCGCGAGGAGCGCGGCCGCGAAGGCCCCTCCGATCACGCGCCGGTGAGCGTCGTGCTCGACTGAGGGGGGCGCTGTGGATCGTGGGCGCTCAGGGCGATCCCGAAGGGAGTGCGCGGCGGCTCGGACAGACTCCCTCACCGTTTGGCCTGGCTGACAGCTCTGCTGTCAGCAGCCCAAACGGTTACGAAGCTCGCCGCCGCGCACTCCCTTCGTGCCGCCCGACGCCACGTTGATGGGTGGAAGGACACGGCGAGCTGGGGCGCGGACGGGTCGCGACCCGAGCGCCTCCCTGCTGACCGCCCGTCCGTTCCCGCGTAGAATGCGCGGTTGATGACCTCCGCGCGCCCGTTGACGTTGACCGATGCCGTGGCCGCGCGCCTGCGCGAGGCCTGCGCGGCGGGGCCTGATTTCGTCGGGTGCATCCGCTCGGGGCACGAGGCGATCTCGCGCGCGGTCGTCGAGGGTTTCGATCTCGACGAGATGTGGCGCGAGTCCGATCCCGACAAGCGGTTGCCGGGCGGGTATCGCCGCCATCAGGTGGTGAGCGACGAGAAGCACGGTTTCACCGTCGTCGTGCTGCTGTGGGAGCCGGGCGCTTGCACGCCGATCCACGACCACGACACCTGGTGCGTGTTCGGGCTGCTGGAGGGCGAACTCGAAGTCACGAACTACGCCGTGCTCGACGGCGAGAGCAACGGCCGCGTGCATCTGCGCGAGGTGGGGCGCGAGCGGGTGCTGGCCGGCATCATCGGCGACAACCGCGAGCCGGACACCGAGGTGCACCGCGTGCGCAACGTCGGCGGCACGCGCGCGCTCTCGCTGCACGTCTACGGACGCGACCTCACGCAGCGCAAGCTGTTCGACGGCCGCGGCATCGTCGTCGACGGCCGGCAGCACTGCTTCGCCTTCCAGAACGCGCCCGCGTACTGAGGCCGACGGCGCGTCGGCGTGGCAGCGCCGGAGCGCGCGCCGGCCGCCCTCAGCCGTCCAGCGCGGAGAGGTCGAAGGCGCCGTCCGCGCCGCGCGTGAGCGGCACCCGCTCGAGCACGTCGCCCGGCAGAACCTCGCCGTAGATGTGCGGGAAGAGCTGCCCGCCGCGGCTGGGTTCGACGACCAGCCGGGCCCCGAGGGACGCCTCGTCGAGGCGCAGCAGCACGACGGCCGGCGCCCGCGGGTAGTGCAGCGCCAGCGTCCCGGCGAGCTGCGGCGTGAAGGACGCGTGCACGAAGCCCTCGGCGCCGGGCCGGGCCGGCTGCCCGTCGAGCGTGATGTGCCAGATGGTCGCAGTCGGCATACTCGTGAGCATGACCGATTCGGTGGAGCGCTTCGAAGACCGCGTGGCCGATTTCGCGCGCTGGCGGCCGGGCTATCCGGCCGGCCTCGTCGACGCGCTGCGCGAGCGCGCCGGCCTGCCCGTGCGCGGCACGGTCGCCGACGTCGGCTGCGGCACGGGCAAGCTGGCGCAGAACTTCCTCGACGCGGGCTACGACGTGATCGGCGTCGAGCCGGGCGGGGCCATGCGCGCCGCGGCGCGCGCCGCGCTCGGCGCCCACCGGCGCTTCCGGCTCGTCGACGGGCGCGCCGAGGACACCGGCCTGCCGGCCGGCAGCGTCGACGCGATCGCGGTCGGCCAGGCCTTCCACTGGTTCAAGGCGCGGGCCACGCGCGAGGAGTTCTCCCGCATCCTGCGGCCGGGCGGCCTGGTCGTGCTGGTCTGGAACGACCGCGACGAGTCGCGCTGCCCGCTGCTGGCCGACTACGAGCGCCTGCTGCGCGCCCACGCCCCCGAGTACCTCAAGGTCGCGCGGCGCGGCGAGGGCGAGGCCGCCGTCGAGAGCTTCTTCGCGCCGCAGCCCGTCCGCTCGATCGAGCTGCGCCACGCCCAGCAGCTCGACTGGGAGGGCGTCGTGGGGCGCGTCATGTCGGCCAGCTACGTGCCGAAGGCCGGCCCCGAGCACGACGCGCTGCTGGCCGGCCTGCGCGTGGCCTTCGACCGCGACCAGCGCGGGGGGCAGGTCGAACTGGCCTACGTCGCGCGCGCCTTCTGCGGGCGGCTCGCCTAGCGCAGCGCCTCGTCGAGGCGGTCGAGGATCAGCGCCGACCAGGTCTCGAAGCGGGGCCGCTCGTTGCGGGCCAGTTCGGCCAGCGCCGCGCGCGTCACGAACTGCCCCTCGAGCACCTCGGTCTCGCGGATCTTCACGTTGGGGCTCTCGCAGCGCGCCACGTTCACGAGGCCGAAGTGCACCGAGCCGACGTCGCTGGCGTCGTCGTTGATGATGCCGACGGTGCGCAGCGTGAAGGCGCCCTCGATGGCGATCTCCTCCTCGAGCTCGCGGCGGCAGCCGGCGTCGAGCACGTCGGCCGGCGCGCCGGCCTGCGCATCGGATTGGCCGTCGAGGTCGACCGGGTTGATGTGCCCGCCCACGCCGATCGAGAGCTTGCCGTGCAGGCGCGCCTCGCCGCCCTTGTCGAGCCGGCGCAGCAGCAGCACCTCGTCGCCGTGCAGCACCATCGTGTAGGGGATGACCTGCTTGAAGGCGGCGTCCTGCTCGGCGTGGCGCCGCTCGAGGAAGAAGGCGCGCTGCCGGATGGTGTCGATCCAGCGGCCCACCGGGTCGGCCGGCCCCGCGCCCCGGGCCAGAAATCCGTGCGGCGTGGCCCGCTCGAACAGATCGCCCCGCTTCACCGCGTACACGAATTCCATGCCTGCTATCATGCCGGGTCGCGACCGCTGCGAACTTTGAAAACTTCGGGATCCTGAGTCGGCAGGACGGCCGCTCCTCGGCGCCACCTCACGGCGGCGCGCGGGGGGAGGAAAGTCCGGGCTCCACAGGGCACGGTGGTGGCCAACGGCCACCGGTCGCGAGGCCAGAGACAGTGCAACAGAAAACAAACCGCCGATGGGCGCCTTCGGGTGTCACAGGCAAGGGTGAAACGGTGCGGCAAGAGCGCACCAGGGGCGCGCGCAAGCGCGTCCGCTGGCAAACCTCACCGGGAGAAAGCCCGCATAGGGAGGGATGACGCGGCCCGCGTCGCCAGGACCTCCGGGTAGGGCGTTCGAGGCCGCCAGCGATGGCGGTCCCAGAGACATGGTCGTCACCGCCGGCCGATCGGCCGGCGGCACAGAACCCGGCTTACGGACGGCTCAGGATCCCGACTTTCAGGCCCGCGGGGCGCGCTCAGGTTCGCGTCGCGCCCCGGCCGACAAGGGCGGCTCGCCGCCGCGCGGCGATTTGACCCCTTGACGCTCTCCACCGACCGGGATAGGTTCGCGCTTGAAGTCTGATTCGGGCAAAACGCACGGGCCGCGCTGTCGGGATGGCGCGCCGCGCAACGATGCCCCGCCGTGTCACGCCTCGCTCCACGACGCCACACCAGGGCTCATGCAACCGTGAAGTACCGATCCGAAGCGCGCCTCGTCTTCATCGCCACGGCCCTGCTGCTGGCCCTGACGATTCCCGCCAGCGCCGCGGCGTTCGGCTCGCCGGTCGAGCCGGTCGTTCCGGCCAGCGCGCCCGTCGCGCTGGCCTCGAGCGCCGGCCTGTTCACCGACGCGCCGCCGCCGCTGCTCGTGATGGCTTTCGGCCTGCTGCTCATCACCGTGACCGTCACGCGCCGCGCGATGAAGACCGGCATCGGCGCGTCGATCGACGCCGGCTGATCCGCGGGCCGCGCCCGCGCGGCTCAGCTCCCGCCGCCGGCCCGCTCGCGCTCGAGCACCGCCGTCAGGATCACGGCCGCCGCCACCGAGTCGCGCGCCCGCTTGCGGTCCGACGGACGCAGTCCCGCTCCGAGCAGGACGGACTCGGCCTCGTCGGTCGAGAGCCGCTCGTCCTCGAGCAGCAGCGGCAGGGCCAGTTCGCGCGCCAGCCGCTCGCCGAAGGCGCGGGCCTCTTTCGCCATCGGCCCCTCGCTGCCGTCCATGTTGAGCGGCAGGCCGACGACGAGGCGCTCGATGTCGTGCTCGGCGACCAGCCGCCGCAGCGCCGCGAGCACTTCGGCGGGCGGGCCGTGCGCCAGCATCGGGCGCGGGTGGGCGGCCATCCCCAGCCCGTCGCTGACCGCCAGCCCCAGCCGCGCGCGGCCGTAATCGATCGCCAGCAGGCGCCGGTGCCGCGCGCCGCTCAGGGCTTGCCCCCGAGCTTGTCGAGCAGCCCGCCGAGTTTCTTCTCGAGCTGCTCGTCGAGCTTCTTCTGCGCTTCGTCCGCGGCCTCGTCGACGCGCCGCTCGAGTTCGCCGGCCAGCGCGTCGGAGAGCAGGCCGTCGAGCCCCAGGCTCAGCGTGGGCGCCGTCCACGGCCCCTCGATGGCCAGCGCGCGCGCGCCGACGAGCTGCGCGGCGCGCTCGCCGCGCAGCAGCGCCGACCACGGGATCGTGTAGTGCAGCGTGCCGTCGAGCGTGGCGTGCCCCGAGATCGGCAGCAGGCGCTCGCCGCCCTCGGCGTCGAGCAGCGAGGCGCGCGTGAGCGACAGCCGCCCGCCTTCGAGCGCGACGACGGCGGAGAAGCCGTGGAAGTCCAGGTCGAGATCGGCGCCGGCCGCGCCGCCGGCGCGCAGCGCCGCGACCGCCTCGCGCAGCCGGCCCCACAGGCCGCCCGAGATCGCGCCGGCGCCGAGCGCGATCGCGCCCTCGCCCTTCACGCCGTCGAGCTTCCCGGCGAGCGCGTCCTGCAGCGAACCGCCGCGCAGCGCCAGGTCGAGATCGAGCGGCGCCTCGATCGTCACGGCGCCGCCCTCGCCGTCTCCGGCCAGCAGCGGGAAGGCCGCGGCCAGCAGCGGCGCGGTGAGCGTTCCGGGCTGCAGGCGCTGCGCCTGCACGGTGACGGTCCAGCCCGGGTCGTCCGCGCCGAAGGCGCTGGCGGTCAGCGCGAAGGGCGAGCGGCTGTCCTGCACGCGCAGGTCGGCGCTGAGCGTGAGCGCGATGGGGTCGTCGTACTTCGCGCTGCGCACCAGGATCTGCAGGTTCTCGACGCCGGTCGTCAGGCCGGCGGCCTCGTCGACGAACAGCGCCGAGCCGTCCACGAGCGAGAGGTCGCACCAGATGGGCGGCAGCTCGATGCGCGGCGGGGCGCCGCGCGCGCCCTCGCCCTGCCCGCCGCCGCCGGCGCCGCCGCCGAGCGTCTCGCCGAGGAAGTCCTCGAGATTGGTCGAGCCGTCCTCGTGCACGACGAAGTGCGCGTCGAAGCCTTCGATGCGGCCGGCCACGGCGAGCTTGCCGAACAGCAGCGGCCACCAGTCGACGCGGACGACGGCCGAGGGCAGCGCCAGCAGCGGCTCGCCCTGGTCGACCTCGCCCGGCCACAGGCGCAGTCCGGTGATGGACTTCTCGGTCCAGCCCGTTTCCAGGCCCTGCAGCTCGATCGTGCCGCCGATCCGGCGGTTGGCCTCGGCGATGAGGCTGTTCCGCAATCCGGCGGATGAGAGTATCGTCGGCAGCAGCGCCACCGCGATCGCGGCCAGCACCACGAGCACGAGCACCACGCGCAGGATCCGGACGATCAGCGGCCGCTTGCCGTCCCTCGGAGCGTCGCTCATGAGTTTCTCCGCCGCAGCTTCCGTCCCGACTCGGCTGCCCGGGCATTCTAGCCATCGCGCGTGCGCGGCCCTGCTGGCCTTCGCCCTGCTCGGCGCGCCCGCCGCGCCGGCGCAGCCACCGGCGGCCGACACCTCGCTGGCCGGCGCGCTCGACGCGATGGCCGACATCTTCGATCCGGCCGAAGCCGGCAAGCTGCTCGCCGCGATCGACCCCTTCTACCGCGTGCGCGGCAACCAGGGTTATCTGCGCAGCCTCGACCTGATCGCCGTGATGCTCAAGGAGGCCGGCTTCTCGTCGGGCGGCGGCGAGCCCGGCTCGCGCGACCTGATCGAGGTGCGCGACTTCGGCCCGGCGCTCCCGGCCTGGACGCCGGTGAGCGCGCGGCTCGAGCTGGTCTCGCCCGAGCCCCTGCTGCTGCACGAGTTCAAGGACGAAGCGGGCGTCGAGCGCACTTTCCTCGCCGCCAACTCCTTCTCGACGCGGCCCGAGGGCGTGACGGCGCCGCTCATCCGCTACGACGCCAGCAAGCCCGCCGACGTGTACGCGGGCGCGATCGTCTTCGGCAGCCAGCCGGCCGAGGCGCTCTTCGCCCGCGCCGTGATCGAGGGCGGCGCGCTCGGCGTGATCTCCAGCTACCTGCCGCATTACAACGCGCCGTCGCGCAACCCGACCGCCATCCGGCACTCGACCGTGGCCTACGACGCCGACCGCCACGGCTTCGGCCTGAACGTCAGCCAGCAGGCGGCCGCGGCGCTCGAGGCCGCGCTCGCGCAGGACCTCGCCTACGTGAAGGTCACCGTCGCGGCGCGCTTCGCCGAGGCCCGCGGGCGCACGCTCATCGCGACCCTCGGCGGGCAGTCGCCCGCGGCCGGCACGATCGCGCTCGTCGGGCACCTCGACGAGCCCGGCGCCAACGACAACGGTTCGGGCATCGCGACCATGGCGGCGATGGCCGCCGGCTACCTGCGCGCCGTGCGCGACGGGCGCATCGAGCGCCCGCGCCGCAGCGTGACCTTCGTGTTCGGCGCCGAGTTCGAGTGCAGCCGCGAGTGGCTGGCCGTCAAGCAGGGCAGCGTCGACCTGGCGCTGGTCGTCGACATGGTCGGCCAGAACCAGGCGCTCACCGGGGCCGTCGCGCTCGTCGAGCGCATGCCCGACCCCGGCGCGATCTGGGACCGCCCGCCGCTCGACCTGCACAGCGAGTGGGGGCGCAGCGACGATCTGCGCGAGAGCGACCTGCACGGCAGCTTCCTGAACGACTACGTGCTCGACGCCATGCGCATCCGCAGCGAGCGCACCGGCTGGATGGTCCGCAGCAACCCCTTCGAGGGCGGCTCCGACCACGAGTCCTTCCTCAAGCGCGGCGTGCCGGCCGTGCTGCTCTGGCACTTCACCGACCCCTACTACCACACCAGTCTCGACCGCCTCGACAAGGTCGACCCCGAGGAGATGCGCCACGTCGCGATCACGACGCTCGGCCTCGTGCACCACTTCGGCCACGCGGGGCTCGAGCGCGCCGAGGAGGCGCTCGCGATCGTGCTGCGCGCCGCGCGCCTGCGCCTCGACACCGAGTCCGCCAACGCGCGCCGCTTCCTCTCGGTGCCCGCCGTGGCCGACGACCCTTCGCAACTCGCCGTCGTCACGCGCCGCGAGCGCGCGATCATCGTCGCCTGGGCGCGCTGGTATCGCGAGGCGCTGCTCTCGATCGAGGCCTTCGATCCCGACCCCGGCGCCGGCTCCGAACGCATGGCGCTCGTCGAGCGCATCGACGTCGCGCTCGGCGAGATCCGCCGCATGGAGCAGGAGATCCTCGCGACGTTGTAGGGGGCGAGCGCTCAGGTCGCGGGGCGAGGGGATGGGCCGGCGCTCAGACATGACGCAGCCTGTCGCCGGGGCTGCCGTGCTTCATCGAAGCCAACGTCACGTCGCTGGCCGTGCAGCCCCGGCGACAGGCTGCTCAACTCGCGGCGGCCCACCCCCTCGCCCCGCGACCGACGCTGCGCGTGGGGTGCCCAAAGGAGAACTGCATTCCATCTCGAGGC
>CAZBBB010000032.1:0-29603 GCA_964490005.1 uncultured Phycisphaerales bacterium
CTCCAGGCGCTTCGAGTAGCCATAGTCGATCACGGTCGTGAAGTACTGGTCGTCCACGCCGTAGTAGCGGCCGGCCAGGAGCAGCTCTTCGGTGCGAATGAGGCCCAGGCCGTCGAAGAGCTCGGCGCCGATGGCGTTGTCTCCTCCCTCGCCGCGGGTCAGGGTGAGCAGGCCGAGGCGGGCTCCGAGGCCTCGGCTGAGGCGCGCCATCACGCCTCCGTGCTCGTCGTCGGGGTGAGCGGTCGTGTGCAGGACGCTCGCGGTGGTCCGGAGCTTCAGTAGTTTCTCGAAGGTCTCCGCGGCGCCCGCGGCCTCGGTCGTGCCGCAACCCACGAGAGCGGCGGCCAGGGCCAGCAGGGCCTGGGTCTTCCCCTGTGTCATGCCTTCACTCGATAGAGCTCACCCAGGCCCTCGCACCCAGAAGCGCAACCGGCTCGTCGGACCCCAGGCAGGTGCCGGGAGCCCGCGGCTGGGTGCGAACCCCAGCGCTCGCGCCGGATTATGGCACCGCGAACTGCGTCCGGAACGAGTACGAAAGGCAACGCCCGACCGATCTCCGGACCGATCTCCGCCAACCGGCGTGGCGGGAGGCTCTCCTCGCGTCCTCGTGTACTATCCGGCTCGGTGAACTACGGCTTCCTCATCGACAACCGGCGCTGCATCGGCTGCCACGCCTGCTCGGTGGCCTGCAAGGTGGAGCACGAGGTGCCCCTCGGGGTCGCGCGCACCTGGGTGAAGTACATCGAGCGGGGCACCTTCCCGCAGACCCGCCGCCTGTTCCAGGTGACCCGCTGCAACCACTGCGCGGACGCGCCCTGTGTCGAGATCTGCCCGACCACCGCTCTCTACGCGCGCAAGGACGGCATCGTCGACTTCGACCCCCGGCGCTGCATCGGCTGCAAGGCCTGCATGCAGGCCTGTCCCTACGACGCGCTCTACATCGACCCGGTGTCGCACACGGCCGCCAAGTGCAACTTCTGCAGCCATCGCGTCGACCTCGGGCTGCAGCCGGCCTGCGTCGTGGCCTGCCCCGAGCAGGCCATCGTGACCGGCGACCTGCACGATCCCGGCAGCTTCATCGCGCAGCTCGTCGCGAACGAGCCCGTGCAGGTGCGGCGCCCCGAGAAGGGCACCGCGCCGTCGCTGTACTACATCGACGGCGACCAGGCCGCGCTCGATCCGCTCGCCAGCACGCCGCCGAGCGGCGGCACCGCCGTCGACGTGCGCCCGCTCAAGGGACTCGGCGTCACGTCCTTCCTCGACGGCCAGGCCGGAACCGCGCAGCGCGTCTACGACGCTCCGAAGGCGGGCGTGCTGTGGGGCTGGCACGTCTCGGGCTACCTCTCGACCAAGGCGCTCGCCGCCGGGGCGCTGCTGCTTCCGCTGTTCGCGCTGACCGTGCTCGGGGCCGGCGTCCCGCGCGACGCGCTGCTCGCGTGCGGCCTGGTGTCGCTGCTCATGCAGGCGGCCACCGCCGCACTGCTCGTCGGCGACCTCGAGCGCCCCGACCGCTTCCTGTACGTGATCCTGCGCGGCAATCCGTCGAGCTGGCTCGTGCGGGGGGCCTGGATCCTGAGCGCCTTCGGGCTGGTCTCGTCCGCCTGGCTGGCGCTCCTCTGGTGGGGCGGCACGCCGGGGCTGGTCGACGCGCTGTCCTGGGCCGCCTGGCTGCTGGCCCTGCCGACCGCCGGATACACGGCCTTCCTGCTGGCGCAGGCCAAGGCGCGCGACCTGTGGCAGAGCCCGCTGGCGCTCGTGCACATGCTCGTGCACGCCGTGGTCGGAGGCGCCGCCGTGTGCCTGCTGCTCGACGCGCTCGTGGGGGGCCTCAGTCTCGGAGGCGGGTCGCTGCTCGCCCTGCAGCTCGGCGTCGCCGCCGACCTGGCGCTCGCCGCCGCGGAGATCGCCATGCCGCACGCGACGCGCGCGGCGGCCCTGGCCGCGCGCCGCCTGCATACCGGGCCGATGCGGGGCTTGTTCTGGGCGGGTTTCGCGGGCGCCGGGCTGGCCGCGATCCTCGCCGCCGCACTTCCGGGTCTGGGTGCGCTCGCCGCGTCGCTGGCCCTGGTCTCGCTCGTCGTCCGCAACGATCTCTGGGTGCGCGTCCCGCAGACGCTGCCCGTCAGCTAGGAAACCCGCGATGGCATCCCGCTCCTGGCTCGAGAGGCTCTCCGAGACGCTCGGACTGATCGAGACGCTCGGCCCCGGCGACGAGCCGCTGCCGCCGCTCGGCCCGCCCGGCGAACTGGCGAACTTCCCGCCCGAAGAACACTGGGACGACTGGACCGAGTACGAGGCCGGCGCCTGGCCGGCGCGGCGCAAGCGTCGCCGCATGCTCGTGCCGACGACCTGTTTCAACTGCGAGTCGGCCTGCGGCCTGCTCGGCGTCGTCGATCGCGAGACGCTGGAGATCCGCCGCTTCGAGGGCAACCCGCGCCACCCGGCCAGCCGCGGCCGCACCTGCGCCAAGGGGCCGGCGACGATCAACCAGGTGCACGACGTCGACCGCATCCTGTACCCGCTGCGCCGGGTCGGCCGGCGCGGCGAAGGCCAGTGGGAGCGCACGAGCTGGGACACGGCGCTCAAGGAGATCGGCGGGCGCATCGCGACCGCGCTGCGCGAGGAGCGCCGCGACGAGATCGTCTATCACGTCGGACGGCCGGGTCACGAAGGGTACATGGACCGCGTGCTGAAGGCCTGGGGCGTCGACGGGCACAACAGTCACACGAACGTCTGCTCGGGCGCCGCGCGCCTCGGCTACACGCTCTGGCAGAAGCACGATCGGCCTTCGCCCGACTACAGCAACGCGCGCTTCATCCTGCTCATCTCGGCGCACCTGGAGTCGGGTCACTACTTCAACCCGCACGCGCAGCGCATCGTCGAGGGCCTGCGTTCGGGCGCCGAGATGGCCGTCATGGACCCGCGCCTCTCGAACACGGCGAGCATGGCGACCTACTGGATGCCCACCGTGCCGGGCAGCGAGGCGGCCGTGCTGCTCGCGATGGCGCGCGTGCTCGTGGCCGAGGGACGCCACGACCGGCAGTTCGTGCGTCGCTGGGTCAACTGGCAGGCCTATCTGCGGGCCCGGCTCGGACGCGAAGCAGGCTTCGAGGAGTTCGACGCGCAGTTCCTGCGCGACTACGCCGAGTACACGCCGGAGTTCGCCGCCGCCGAGTCGGGCGTGCCGGCCGAGACGATCGTGAAGGTCGCGCGCCGCATCGGCGAGGCCGGCAGCCGCTTCGCCGCGCACACCTGGCGCGCCGCCGGCAGCGCGCATCTCGGCGGCTGGGCCGTGGCGCGCTGCCTGCACCTGCTGTCCGTGCTCACGGGCGCCGTCGGCACCAGAGGCGGCACCTCGCCCGCGGGCTGGAACAAGTTCGTGCCCTCGCTGATCCACGCTCCGCCCGCGCACCGGTTCTGGAACGAGCTGCACTTCCCGCGCGAGTGGCCGCTGTGCCACTACGAGATGAGCTTCCTGCTGCCGCACTTCCTGCGCGAAGGGCGCGGCCGCATCGACACCTACTTCACGCGCGTGTTCAACCCGGTCTGGACCTACCCCGACGGCTTCGCCTGGATCGAGGCGCTGGCCGACGAGAGCAAGATCGGCTGTCACGTCGCGCTCACGCCGACCTGGAACGAGACCGCCTACTGGGCCGACTGGGTGCTGCCGATGGGGCACGGCCCCGAACGCCACGACCTCAACAGCTACGAGACGCACGACGGCATGTGGATCGCCTTCCGGCAGCCCGTGCGGCGCGAGGCGCTACGGCGCCTCGGCCGGCCCGTGCGCCGCACCTGGGAGGCCAACCCCGGCGAGGTGTGGGAGGAGGACGAGTTCTGGATCGACCTCTCCTGGGCCATCGACCCGGACGGGGCGCTCGGCATCCGCAAGCACTTCGAGAGCGCGCGGCGGCCGGGCGAGGTCCTCGGCGTCGAGGAGTACTACGCCTACGTCTTCGAGCGCGTGCCGGGACTGCCGGAGGCCGCGCGCGCGGCCGGCCTCGATCCGCTCGGCTACATGCGCCGCTTCGGCGCCTTCACGGTGAAGAGCACGGCGCTCGGCCAGCACGAGGCGGCGCTCGGCGCCGAGCGGCTCGCCACGGCACGGCGCGACGAGCAGGGCCGCTTCGTCGACGCGCAGGGCGCCACGCTGGGCATCGACGTGGACGGCACGGCGCGCGCCGGCTTTCCGACGCCGTCGGGACGTCTGGAGCTGTTCTCCGCGACGATGTCCGAGTGGGGCTGGCCCGAGTACGCGCTGCCGACCTACATCCGCAGCCACGTGCATCCGTCGCAGCTCGATGCCGCGCGCGGCGAGATGTGCCTGTTGCCGACGTTCCGTCTGCCGAACCTGATCCACTCGCGCTCGGGCAACGCCAAGTGGCTCGTCGAGATCAGCCATCGCAACCCGGTCTGGCTGCACACGAGCGACGCCGCGCGCCTCGGCGTGTCGACCGGCGAACTCGTGAGGCTCGAGACCGAGATCGGGCACTTCGTCGACCGCGTCTGGGTCACGGAGGCCGTGCGGCCGGGCGTCGTGTGCTGCAGCCATCACATCGGCCGCTGGCGGCGCCCGCAGGACCCGCAGGCCAATCGCTGGGTCATGAACACCGTCGCCATCGAGAGGCAGGGCAGCGTGTGGCGCATGCGCACGACGAGCGGTCCGGAGGCGAGCGCGAGCGCCGACGCGGACACGACGCGCATCTGGTGGCGAGACGGCGGCGTGCACCAGAACATCACGCACGCCGTGCATCCCGACCCGGTCTCCGGCATGCACTGCTGGCACCAGAAGGTGCGCGTGGTGCGCGCCGGCCCCGACGACCGCTACGGCGACGTCGTCGTCGACAGCGCCCGAAGCCAGGCCGTCTACGAACGCTGGAAGGCGCTCACGCGCCCGCAGGCCGGGCCGCCCGGGTTGCGCCGGCCGCTGTGGCTCAACCGCCCGCTGCGCCCGACGGACGAGGCCTACCGCCTGCCGCCCGCTCAGAGCACGCGGTAGAGCTCGAACAGGAAGCCCACGTCGTGCGACATCTCGGCGTGGCTCGAGAGGCGCCAAGCCGGAGAGAGCGAGCGCGGGTCGGTGAGTTCGGACAGAGCCTGCAGGGCGTAGGCGCGGACGTAGACGGGCTGGGTCTCGTCGCGGTGGATCGCCAGCAGCGGGGCGATCGCGCCCGCATCCCCGACCAGCCCCAGGCCGTGCAGCACGGCGGCCTTGGGGACGATGCGCGTCCAGCCGACGACGTCGGACGCGAGTTGCGCGAGGCGATCGCGTTCGCCGAGCAGCCCCAGGCCGAGGATCGCCGAGCGGATGAGTTCGACGTCCGACTCCTCGCGGGCGAACGCGTCGAGGCGGGCCGCCAGCATCCCCTGCGCGGGCTGCAGCAGGCCGAGCGCGAGGCACAGGTAGCCGCGCAGCATCGGCGACTTCTGCTCCTCGAGCAGCGCCAGCAGCGGCTCGACGGCCTCCTGCGTCCCGAGCAGCCCCAGCGCCAGCGCGAAGGCGCCGCGCAGCGACTCCTCGTTGGAGCGCGCCAGCCCCTCGAGCAGCAGCGGCCCCGAGTCGGGATCGCCGTCGAGCGCCAGGGCCAGCGCCAGGTGCGGGCGGTACTCGTAGGTCGAAGCGGGCAGCGCGGCGCGCAGCCAGGCGCGCGACTCGGGCGTGCGCGCGTTGCCGATCGCGCGCACCAGGTTCACGCGTGTCGGCGCGTCGGCATCCCGCTCGTACTGGGCGATCAGGCGCTGCACGCTCGGCGGGTCGAGCGGGGCCGAGGTGCCCTCGAGGCCGGTCGCGACCGAGCGCCGCACCTGGTTGTCGGGATCGTCGAGCGCGGCGATCAGGAAGGGCACCGAGGCGGGGTCGCCGATGCGGCCGAGCGCGACCGCGACGAGCGCGCGCAACTGCGGCTCCTTCTCGTACAGCCAGGTCGGCTCCAGCGCGCGC
Organism: uncultured Phycisphaerales bacterium; assembly: GCA_964490005.1. Lineage (GTDB taxonomy): Bacteria > Planctomycetota > B15-G4 > B15-G4 > B15-G4 > CAZBBB01. The sequence goes on from CAZBBB010000032.1 coordinate 5,942, forward strand.
AGGCGGTCTCCCAGCAGGCTCGAACCGCTCAGGCCGGCGGCGTAGACGATCGCCGCGCGCACCTGGTTGTTGGCCGCCTTGAGCGACTTCTCGTCGAGCGCCGCGGCGATCACGTCGATGGCCTCGGGGCTGCCGACCAGGCCCAGCGAGGCGATCGCGTAACTGCGCAGCTCCGCGCCGGCGTCCTCGTCGCGGAAGATGCGCGTCAGCGTCTCGGTCGCCTGCGGACTCTCGCTGAAGCCCAAGGCCAGGATCGCCTGCGTGCGCACGAACAGGTCGGGGTCGTCCTCGACCACCAGTTCGATGTAGGGGACGGCGTCCGAGCGCCGCAGCCGTCCGAGCCCCAGCACGGCCGCCGCGCGCACGTCGCGCGAGTTGAACTCGCGCCGGATGCCCGAGACGACCGGCCCCACGCGCCGCACCGCCTCGACGAGCGCCGGGAGCACCGTGCTGCCGCGGTCGTCGTCGCTCACGCTGCGCCAGGGCGAGCCACCCGCCGTGAAGGCCCGCAGCGGGGCCCGCTGCCGCAGGGCCAGCAGCGGCTCGTGATTGAAGTCGAACCACCATTCCCAGCGGCTGGCGGCGTAGGGCAGCGTCGGCCCCAGCCCGGGCTGCGCGACCAGGCCGTCGGTGGGGGCCGGCGCCCCCGGGTCGGGCGCCGGCGGGAGATACTGGCCGCCGTGCAGGCAGGCCAGCAGGAGGGCGGAGAACAGGACATTCATGATCGCGCCCTCATCGGCTGGAATGCGCTTTCGGCTGCGGTAGGATCGACCGCATGAACGCCATGATCCTGCTCCTCGCGCTGTCCGTTCAACCATCGTTCCTGTTCCAGGACGTCGTCGCGCCCCGGCCCGGCACCGCCTTCGCGCTGCCGGCGAACGGCACGATCCTCCGCACCGACGCCGGCGGCGACTTCCCCTCGCCGCTCTCGCTCGACGGCCGCACCGTCGTGCGCCTCGGCTCCGAGCGCGGAACGTTCCGCGAGGTCTTCCTCGCGCAGGGTTTCGAGGTCTACATGCACTCCGACTTCCTCGACCTGACGCCGTCGGAGGCGCAGGCCGTCGTGCGGGGCGACCGCGTGAACATGCGCCTGCTGCCTTCGGCGGAGGGTCTGATGCCGATCGGCCAGCTGGGTGCGGGGACGGGCCCGCTCGTCGTCACCGGGCGCAACGGCGACTGGGTGCGCCTGATCGCGCCGATCGAGGTGCCGCTCTACGCGCTCGGCACCGACGTGCAGGCGGCCGAGGGCGATGCGCACGCCGAGGCCTGGAGCGCGCTGTACGCGCAGCGCGAGCAGCGCCGACTGCGCGAGCGCGAGGCGTGGCGCCATCAGGACCCGACCTGGCAGCAGGAGACGAAGACGCACGAGCGGCTCGAGGCGCTCGGCGCGCAGTCCGTCGATGCGCTCGACGCGGCGGCGCTGCTGGCGCGCCGCGCCGAACTGCAGGGCATCGCCACCGACGCCGCCTGGCCCGAGTCGCGCGAGCTGGCGCAGCGCCTGCTGGCCGGCCAGGACGAGGCCGTCGCGCTGCGCGCCACGGCGGCGGCCGCCACCGAGCAGGTCAAGCAGCGGCAGGCGATCGACGAGGCCGTCTTGCGCCGCGAGGCGCGCACCCTGGCGTTGGGGCTGCGCTTCACCGGACGTGGCGAGCCCGCGCAGGTCCACGGCTCGGTGCACCGCGAGGGGTTGGAGGACGCTCCCTACTACACCGTCCACGGCCGCAAGGGCGAGCTGCTCAAGCTCACGGCGCCGCCCGGCGTCGCGACCTTCGAGGCCCTCGTGGGCCGCGAAGTCACGCTCGACGGTCGGCGGCTGTTCCTGTTCACGGTCGACGGCCCGGTGCTGGTCGTCGAGAAGGTCGTCGTCCACCCGGCGCGCTGAGCCGCGCAGCGGGCTCACGCCTCGACCGGCGCGGCCTGCGCGCGCCACGCTTCGAAGCGGCCTTCGAGGAGCGCCGTCCGCGCCTCGGCGACGAGCCGATGCAGATGGCGCAGGTTGTGCGCCGTGCACAGCATGTGCGCCAGCGGATCGCCCTGCTCCTGCATGTGCCGCAGCGCGGCCAGCGACCAGCCGCGGCAGGCCGGACAGTCGCACTCCTCCTCGATCGGGCCGGGCGCGCGCCGGTGCGCCGCGAGGCGCAGGTTCAGCAGGCCGCGGCGCGTGAACAACGTGCCGTGACGCGCGTTGCGCGTGGGCAGCACGCTGTCGAACATGTCGAAGCCCGCGGCGATCGCCTCCAGCACGTCCGCCGGACGGCCGACGCCCATGACGTAGCGCGCCGAGGCCTCGGGCAGCAGCGGGGCGTAGGCGTGCATCGCGCGGTGCAGCTCGGCGCGCGATTCGCCGACGCTCAGGCCTCCGACGGCCCAGCCGTCGAGGGTCAGCTTGCGCAGCCCGCGCGCCGAGTTCGCGCGCAGTTCGTCGTCGAGACCCCCCTGCACGATGCCGAAGAGCGCCTGGCCGCGCTCGCTGCGCGCGGCGTGGCGCGCGACGGCCGTCTCGGCCCAGGCTTGCGTGCGAGCGACGGCGGCCTGCAGCCGCTCGCGCGGCGCGGGAAGCGGCGGACAGTCGTCGAAGACCATGGCGATGTCGCTGTCGAGCGCGAGCTGGATGTCGACGGCCTCCTCCGGCCCGAGGCGCAGCGCGCGACCGTCGACGGGAGAGCGGAACGTCACCCCCCGCTCGTCGATGCGCGCCGTGTCGAGCAGCGAGAAGACCTGGAAGCCGCCGCTGTCGGTAAGCAGCAACCCGTTCCAGTTCATGAAGCGGTGCAGTCCGCCGAGTTCGGCGATGAGCGCTTCGCCCGGCCGATCGTGCAGGTGGCAGGCGTTGGCGAGCAGCAGCTCGGCGCCCAGCGTCGCGAGCAGTTCGGGGCTCGCGGCCTTGACGCTGCCGTACGTGCCCACCGGGAGGAAGGCCGGCGTGCGCAGCGTCTTGCCGCGCACCACGAGCCGGCCCGCGCGCGCCGGCCCGCTGCGCGCCTCACAGGTGAAGCGGGCCGCGCCGCTCAAGGCCCGGCCAGCAGTTCGGCGCCCGGGTAGTAGCGCGCCAGGATGGCGCGATAGTCGGCGCCGCGCGCGGCGAATCCGGCCGCGCCGTACTGGCACAGGCCCACGCCGTGCCCCCAGCCGCGGCCCTCGATCACGAGTTCGCCGCCTTCGAGGCGCGGGGCCGCCGCGAATCGCGTCGAGGGCAGCGACTGCGCGATCGGCACGCCCTGCGCGAGCTGCTCGCGCAGCTTGGCGGGCGTCAGTTCGACCCGCCGCGCGCCGAAGTCGAGGTGCACGGTCCGCGGTCGCCCCGGCCAGACCGCGGGCGTCGCGCCCACCGCCGTGAGTCCTGCGCCGGGCAGTCCGGTGGCCGTCGCGACCCGCGCGACGGCGAACCGCCGGCTCCAGGCGAAGTGCGGCGAGTGCCCGCAGTCCGGGCAGTCGACCTCGCGGTCCATGACGCCCGGGGCCGCGCCCGGGAACATCTGGGCGGCGGGCAGCGTGCGACCGCCGCAGGTCGAGTGGTAGAACGCGGAGAACACCCGGCCCTGCACCGCGAGCACCTGCCCGCGCGTCTCGCGCACGGCCCGCTGGCTCAGCGGCGACTCGCCGGCCAGTCCGCGGTAGGCCTGGCTGCGCGTGTCGCCGTACAGCCAGCCGCGTTCGAGCGTCTCGGCCAGGGCGTAGGTGCGCGCCGCGACGGCCTGTGCCTTGAGCGCTTCGAGTCCGAAGGAGGCGGGCATCTCCGACGGCACGACGCCGTAGAGGTAGTCCTCGATGCGCAGGCGATTGAGGACGCGCGCGCCGCCGCTCGCCGGGTCGGGCTCGAGGACGAGGTCGCCGCGATACGGCCGGCCGTCGACGGTGACCGTGGCCGTGCCCTGCGGCACGATCTGCACGGGCGGGGTGCCGAGATCGTGGCCGGCGAGTCGCACGCGCCCCGCGACGAACTCGATGCGCGTCCCGGCGCGGCCGAGCGTGCCCGACCAGCTCGTCGCGCCGCCCGCGTCGCGCACGACCACCGCGCCGTCGGCGCCGACGAGCGCGCCGACGCCTGCCGCGAGCTGCACGTCGACCGTCGCCGGCAGCCGGTCGCGCGCCGCGTGCGCCGGCGGGGGCGTCGGGACGCGGTGCGGCTGCGTGTCGACGCACGCCGCGGGCAGCGATCCGGCCGCGAGCACGATCAACGCCAACGTCGCCCGGCGCCGGTTCATGGCGCGAACAGCGAGCCGCCCTCGGCCGGCAGGTCGAGATGGCGGCGCGCCGCGTCGGTCAGCGCGCGGCCGCGCGGCGTGCGCTGCAGGAACCCGAGGCGCACGAGGTGCGGTTCGTAGACCAGCTCGAGCGTGTCCTCTTCTTCGCCGAGCGCGGCCGCCAGCGTGCGCAGGCCGGTCGGGCCGCCGCCCATGCGCGCCAGGGCGGACAGCAGGCGGCGGTCCATGTCCTCGAGCCCGCGCTCGTCGATGCCGAGCATCGCCAGGCCGCGATCGACGACGGCACGGGTCACCCGGCCGCCCGCGTGCAGGTCGGCCACGTCGCGCAGGCGTCGCAGCAGGCGGTTCGCCACGCGGGGCACGCCGCGGCTGCGCGCGGCGAGTTGCGCGGCCGCGCCGTCGTCGAGCGGCAGCCCGAGACGCGCCGCGGAGCGGGCAAGGATCTCCTCGATGTCCGTCGGCGGATACGGCTGCAACTTTTCGAAGATGCCGAAGCGCGAGCGGAACGCGTGCGTCAGCAGCCCCTCGCGGGTCGTCGCCCCGACGAGCGTGAACGGCGCCACGGTGAGGCGCACGGTGCGCGCGGCGGGACCCTGGTCGATCACGACGTCGACCGCGAGATCCTCCATCGCCGAGTAGAGGTATTCCTCGACGGGGCGCGACATGCGATGGATCTCGTCGATGAACAGCACGTCGCCGGCCTCGAGGCTGGTCAGCAGGCCGACGAGGTCGCCGGGCCGCTCGAGCGCCGGGCCGGAGGTGGGGCGCAGCGGGCGCTCGAGCGCTCCGGCCACGAGGTGCGCGAGCGTCGTCTTGCCGAGCCCCGGCGGGCCCGAGAGCAGCACGTGGTCGAGCGCCTTGCCGCGCTGCCGCGCTGCGTCGATCCACGTCTGCAGGTTCGCGACGATGCGCCCCTGACCGACGAATTCCGCGAAGTTGCGCGGCCGCAGCGGGCCGTCGGCGTCCGCCGACTCCGCGTTCAGGTCCCGGAAGACACCGTTTCGGTCCATGCGAGCGCGATGATACCGGCCTGCCGACGCCGCCTAAACCGCGGCGTCCTCGGGGGGCGCGGCTTGACTCAACCCCGGGGTGGCCAGAGAATCGCAGGGACCATCTTCCGGCGGGCCAAGTCAGGTCCGGATACTCGTCGGGAAGGGCCCCGAGATCGTCCCCCGTCCCGAAGCTCAGAGGTCGACCCGATGCGCATTGCACGTTTCCTAGTCTGGACGTTGGCACTGAGCACCACGCTCGTCGGCGTGTCGTGCGGCGGAGGCGGGGGCGGCGGAGGCGGTTCGTCGGGCGTCGGCTCCGGCAGTTCGGGCACCGGGTCGGTCGGCGCGGTCCCGGCGACCAAGGCCGATCAGCAGGTGAAGACCTACGCGACGACCGGCACGGACGGAGCCTGGTCGCAGGTCGACCTGATTCCGGTGCTGCAGGGCAGCCCGTCGACGACGGGGTCGACGCCGGCGCCGAACGTCGGCCAGGCGTCACTGCTGGCGACGCTGCAGACGACCTCCGGCACGGACATCAACAACAACTGGACCGGCGCATCGACCACGCTGCCGACCGCGGGCTTCGATGCGTACACGACCGGTCTGTCGCCGGGTGCGCTCGCGGGGTTCATCCTCGGCGCGAACAACCTGTACGACATGTTCCAGACGACGACGGGTCAGCCCAAGTTGACCCTGCTCACGAGCCCGCCCGGCGCGTTCCGGTTCACGGGGTTCAACGGCGGCGACATCGACTCCTACGTGACGGGCGGCAATGCCGCCGGGGATGGCGGCCCGGGCCTGTTCAGCAACCTGCCGACGGCGCTCATCCCGCCCGGCCGGGCCGTGCCGCCGAAGCTGCCGACGCTGCCGAACACCATGGGCACTCCCGACGGGTCAGGCGGCGGGCGCGGACCGTCCGCGACGGATGAGCACCAGTTCATCCAGATCGAGTTCCCGTACCCGCTCGACATCGACAGCCTGTTCAACCCGCTGCAGACCGCCAATTCCTTCCTCGGCGACAGCGTCGGAGTCCCGGACAACATCCTGGTCCAGGGCAACGCCATCCAGCACCCGAGCAGCACCGACAAGCTCAACATCCTGAACGTCGATCTCGGGCACGTGCCGGTGGTCGCGGTCATCGGCGGCAAGTGCGCCGTGCCCTTCTTCGGCGGCACGTCGACGATCGATCCCGATCCGCTCAGCCCGACCTTCAGCTTCGTCCCGACCGGCGCGCAGGCGAAGATCATGTCGCCGAACGTGCTCACGCTCATCGCGCACGAGAGCCCGACGACGCTCGCGACCAATCCGCCCGGTCACGTCGACGGGTCGCTCACGGGCGCGGGCATCCTGCGCCTGCCGAGCCCGACGCTCGGCGGCGGCAAGGGCGGCCGCGTGTTCGGCGCCACGGGCGCCGTCGTGAGCTCGGTCAACGACTTCGCCAACTACGGCGCGACGACCGCCAACGGCATCGGTTTCATGACGGTGAACGTGCGCCGCCTGCGCACGGCCGGCGCGACAGTGCAGCGGCCGTACTTCCACAGCTTCCCCTTCAACCAGACGAACGTCGCCGGAGACACGCGCGCGCCGGTCACGCACACGACCTTCCTGCGCGGGCCGGCCGTGCCGGTGAGCACGAGCCTGCTGCCGTCCATCGACATCCTCGATCCGTCGGTCGACGCCATCGGCACCTACGTGCCGACCCCGACCAACGACACGATCAACACGATCTCGACGCGCGCGCGCTTCCTGATCGAGTTCGACCAGCAGGTCGTGCCCAACTCGGTGGGCTTCTCGCGCCGGCACACGATCCATCGCTCGGGCAGCACCACGATCTTCCCGTTCAACGGCAACACGCGGCCGATCGTCAGCCCTTCGCAGAACCTGGCGGGGACGCCCGCCGCCCCGCTCGCGCCGAGCATCTACCTGGCCATCAACCAGGCCGCCGGTCCGAACAAGACCCCCGGCAGCTCCCTGAACGGCGTGGTGCAGCGCGTCGCGTCCCCGTTCGCCGTGTCGGGCGGCGCCGCGACGATCGACAGCGGAGCCGCCTTCGGCAGCCCCGGCGCGCCGGCGACCACCGACAACGGACTGACTCCGCAGTCGCAGAACACGCTCGCCTCGCTGCCGCGCGGCATCGTGCCGGTCGACATCTACCCGCTCAACCAGAACAACCTGCAGGCCTACGTCGTCGAGCCGCTCGTCGAGCTGCCACCGAACACGATCGTCACGCTGAGCGTCTGCGTGCCCGGCCTCGGCGTGGCGCAGTCGGGCTGGGTGCACGTCCGTCCGTCGGGGACGACCGTCCCGGTCGGCGCCAAGGTCAACGCGGGCAATCCGACGCGTTCGGGCACGATGTTCACCGCGTTCCAGGGACTCACGCCCACCGGCCAGGGCACCGACGCCAGCCTGAAGCAGGCCGTGCTGCCCAACAACGCGGTCATCAAGGTGAACGCGGGCCCGATGGGTCTTGCCGGCAGCCTGATGTTCGGTGGTACGAACATCGCGGTCCTGCGCCGCGTGAACGGCATTGCCACCGACGACCTCACCGCCGGCGGGTTCAATGTCTCCCGCACCTTCCGGGTGGGGAGCAACAGCACCCGGCTGTACGTGAACGCGCCGGTCGCGCCGCAGGCCCTGTACCTCGGGTTCTCGACGGGCGGGGCGGGCGTGCTCGACCTCTCGGGCACGGGCTACACGACGAACGCACCGGGAGGGGCCGCCGCGAACACGGGCTTCGAGAGCTATCTCGAGGTGTCCCGCTACCTGCCTTCGCTGTCGCAGTCGGGCTCGATCAGCAACTTCAACTACAACAGCAACGGCTCGGTCCAGAACGGCGACCAGTCGCGCGCCTTCGGCATCCTCGGTCGCTACTCGTCCGGCGCCGGACCGCTGGCGGGCAACGTCGAGTCCGACCTGGCGATCGGAGCTCCGATCCGGACGGGCACCGCGACGCCCCAGCCGGGCATCAACGAAGGCAGCTCCGGCTACGAGACGCTCGTGCGCTCGGGGATCATCGGCGGCGACCCGTCGACCTCGACGCAGATCCTCGCCCCGACGAACAAGGTCGGCATCGTTCGCGACATCGAAGTCGGCGATTTCCTCGATACGGTCTACTTCGACGCCGAGAACAACTTCGGCGCCAAGCAGCAGCACCGCACCTACAACGCTCCGCTGCAGGGCTCGCTCACGAGCAACACCATCGCCGACCCGCCCTTCCCCAACCCGCCTCCGCTGCGCTTCCCGGTCGGCTTGCCGCACACGTCCGTCACCTTCGACCAGAACGACCTGAGCAAGGCCCCGGTGACGATCGACGGCAACGAGGTCTTCACCGCCGACGGCTTCATGATCTACGACGACGGCAGCGGCTTCATCCTCGCGCAGCGTCAGCCGAACTGCTTCATCCAGCTCAACCCGGTCGAGAACGCGTCCAACTCGTCGGGCGTGTTCGACAAGCCGCACCTGCCGAACGCCGGCTTCACCAGCCCCTTCGCCGCGACCACGGGCGCGGGCGGTCAGCCCAAGTTCCTGCAGACCGGCCCGATGCCCAAGACGGCGACGGCCGGCGCGGTGATCCTGGCCAACCTCAACGCACAAGCGGCCGGCCAGTACACCAGCGGCGGCCTGCGCGCGCCGATCTACCAGTCCCGGCAGCAGATCGGCAACTTCCTGTTCGCCGCCGACGGCGTCAACAAGAAGCTGCACGCGCTCAACTCGAACACGATGGAGGTGCTGCATTCGCTCTCGCTGCCCGACCCGTACGGGCTGGGCATGACGGCGGACCTGCGCAAGCTGTTCGTCACCAACGAGGGCAACAACACGGTGTCGGTCGTGGACTGCGACCCGACCAGCAGCTTCTTCATGACCGAGTTGAAGCGCACGCCGGTGGGGCTCGGTCCGCGCGCCGTGGCCTGCAACCCCGACGGCGAGGACGCGCTGGTGCTCAACTACCTCGCCAACACGCTCAGCATCGTGGACATCACCACGGGCAGCGTGCGCAAGACGATCTCGCAGGCCGGCCTGAACCGGCCCTGGGACGTCGCGGTCGGCCCGCGTGAGACCAGCCTCCAGTTCGCCTTTTCCAGCCTCAACTACCACGCCTTCATCAGCAACAACGGCGGGCAGGACACGTCCCTTTCGCCCTCCGTCGTCGTCTACGAGTCCGGCCCGGACGGCCTGAACGGCACCGGCCTCGACACGATCATCGGCGGCGTCACGACGGCGGCCTCGCAGTCGGGCATTTCCCTCAAGAAGATGCTCAACGCTCGCGGTCTGCGGCTCGATCCCAATGCGCCGACATCGGGGTCCGGTTCGCGCTCGATCGGCGCGTTCCTCGCCCATCAGACGGAGTCGGGGCGGGCCATGGTGTCGCGCATCAGCTACATCAACGACGGCTTCGGCGGCATCCTTGGCGGGGGCACGAACGGTCCGATCTTCGAGGTCGTCGCGCAGTACGAGTCGTCGTTCAACGGAGTCGCCCTCGATGTCGCGACGCCCGATTACAACCGTCGCCGCTTCGAGCAGGACGACTTCGGCAGCTTCTGGAACCTGCTGAACGCCGGCGCCACGACCAAGGTGAATCCGACGATCGGGCGCAACGGCAAGCACCCGCTGGCGGACATCACCGTGCCGGCCCAGTTCGACGGACCGCGCTACGACCCCGACAAGCTCTACCTGTCGGTCGGCAGCGTGCCCGGCAACTCGGGCGGGCTGATCGAGGTCTTCGACCTCAACGGCACGAAGCTCAAGACGATCAACACGCCCGTGCCGGTGAACGTGCTGTCGTCCTACTTCAGCCAGTAGGCGTGCCGTCCACGGCACCTGATCCGCGCGCCCCGGACAAGGGGCGCGCCGTACGGGGCATGTTCGCGGCCATCGCGCCGCGCTACGACCTGCTCAACAAGCTGCTCTCCTTCGGCCAGGACGCGCGCTGGCGGCGTGTCCTGGCCCGCAGCCTTCCGCCGACGCGGCCCGGCGACCGCGTTCTCGACCTGTGCACGGGAACGGGCGACGTCGCGCACGCGCTCGCGCGGGCCGGCGGCGCCGGGTTGCGCGTGGTGGGGGCCGACTTCTGCGAGCCGATGCTCGCGCTGGCACCCGGCAAGCGGCGCCGCGGCGAGCCCGGCGTGCCCTTCGTCGCAGCCGACGCGATGGCACTGCCTTTCCATTCCGCGAGCTTCCGCGCGCTGACCGTGGCCTTCGGGCTGCGCAACGTGGAGGATCCGCAGCGCTCGCTGCACGAGATGGCGCGCGTGCTGGCTCCCGGAGGGCGCCTGCTGATCCTCGAATTCGGTCGCCCCGAGCAGAAGGCCTTCGCGGCGCTGTACCGCACGTACTTCTTCCGGATCGTGCCCAAGGTCGGCAAACTCGTCTCCGGACATGACGAGGCCTACAGGTACCTTCCGGAGTCCGTCTGGGCCTTTCAGGACGCCACCGTCCTGGCCGGGGCGCTGCGGCAGGCGGGACTCACGGTGATCGAGCAGCGTCCGCTGATGTTCGGCGCCGTGCGCCTCCACCTGGCCGAGCGTCCGCTCGGCGCATGAGCCCGCGCCGCTCCGCGAGCACGTCCGGGTCGCGCACGACGGCCGTCGAGCCGAGCCGCATCGGCTCCTCCCTGCTCATGGTGCTGCCGCTGCTGCTGGCCTACGAGATCAGCGTGCAGCTGCTCGCGCCGCCCGTCCGCAACGGCGCCGAGCACGTCGTGCGCGAGCTGCTCGGCGGACTGTCGCCCGTCGTGCTCGACGCGCTGCGTCTCGGCGTGCTGCTCGTGCTGCTCGTGACCTGCGTCGCGTGCCTGCGCGAGCGCCAGCCGGAGAACCTGCCGCTCGCGCGCACCCTGATCGAGGCTTGGGTCGCTGCTCTGCTGCTCGGCCCGCTCGTGGGCTGGCTCCTCGGGCAGGTCGGCCTGAGCGCGCCGTCCGCCCCGCTGACGGGCCCCGCGCCTCCCTGGCTGCCCTTCCTGCTGAGCGTCGGCGCCGGCCTCTGGGAGGAGCTCGTCTTCCGCCTGGCGATCCTCGGCGGTCTGATGGCGCTGCTGATGCGGGTCGCACGCTGGCCGCCGGCGTCCGCGTTCGCCGTCGCGCTGCTGGCCTCGTCGCTGTGTTTCGCGCTGTATCACCACGTGGGCGCCGCGGGCGAGCCGCTCGTCGCCGACCGGTTCGCCTTCCGGATGATCGCCGGTACAATCCTCGGCCTCCTCTTCGCCTGGCGCGGGCTCGCGGTGGTGGTCTACATGCACGTCTTCTACGACCTGCTCTGCGACACCCGCGCCCTGCTGGCCTGAGTGGCGATGCGGGCGCTCGTCGCGATCACCGGCGCATCGGGCGCCATTTACGGCGTGCGCCTCGCGCAGCGCCTGATCGACCTCGACGTCCGCGTCGAGGCCATCGTGACCGCACCCGCCCGTCGCGTGCTCGCCATCGAGCACGACCTGCGCGGCGACCCGGCCGCGTTCCTCTCGACGCGACCGGGGGTGCGCCCGCTCCTGCACGCGGAGGACGACATCGCGGCGTTGCCGGCGAGCGGCAGTTCCGCCCCCGACCTGATGTTCGTCGCACCCTGCTCGATGGGCACCGCGGCCCGCATCCTCGCGGGCGTCTCGACGTCGCTGGTCGAGCGCGCGGCCGACGTCATGTTCAAGGAGCGGCGGCCCCTGGTGCTCGTGCCGCGCGAGACGCCGCTCTCCACGCTGCACCTGCGCAACCTGGCGCAGTTGTCGGAGCTGGGCGCCCGCATCGTGCCGGCCATGCCGGGCTTCTACTTCCGGCCGCAATCCATCGAGCAACTGGTCGAGTTCGTCGTCGATCGCGCGATCCAGGCCTCCGGACTCGACGCGCCGCTGCGTCATCCCTGGCGCGGCGTGCCGGAAGGCGGACGGTGAGCGGCGCCGGCACGCTCGGCGCGATTTTCGCCGACATCAAGCTCGCGCACTCGGTCTTCGCGCTGCCCTTCGCCTTCATCGGCTTGCTGCTCGGCACGCGGGGCGCGTGGCCGACGACGCTCCTGCTGGGGCAGTTCCTGGCCGCGATGGTCTGCGCCCGCTGCGCCGCGATGGCCTTCAACCGCCTCGTCGATCGGCGCCTCGACGCCACCAATCCGCGCACGGCGGCGCGGGCGTTGCCCGCGGGGCGCGTCTCGGCGCCGGCCATGGCGGGCTTCACGCTGCTCTGCGCGCTCGCCTTCGTCGCCGTCGCCGGCTCGATCAGCCCGATCTGCCTGGCGCTTTCGCCGCTCGTGCTCGCCGTGCTCTTCGGCTACTCGCTCGCCAAGCGCTGGACGAGCGCCGCGCACTTGCTGCTCGGCGCGGCCCTGGCGCTGGCCCCGCCCGCCGCCTGGCTCGCGGCGCGCGGCCGGATCGAGGCCGACGTGCTGCCGGTGCTGTGGCTCTCGCTCGCGGTGGCGCTGTGGGTCGCCGGCTTCGACATCATCTACGCCTGCCAGGACGTCGAGCACGATCGCCGCTCGGGACTCCACAGCGTGCCCGCCGCGCTCGGCCCGGAGCGCTCGCTGCTCGTCGCGCGCCTGCTGCACGTCGGCATGCTCGCGGCGCTCGTCCCGGCGGCCGTGCTGGCCCGATTCGGCGCCCTCGGGTGGACGGCCGTCGTCGTCGTGGCCGCAACGCTCGTCATCGAGCACCGGCTGGCGGCCGCCGGCCGGGTCGGTCCGGCCTTCTTCACCGCCAACGGCCTGCTCAGTCTGGCCTTCGGCGTCCTCGTCTCGGCGGACCTCCTGTGGCCGTGACGCGACGCAAGTCCGCCGACTTCCTCAGCCAGCGCGCGGAGGGCTCCCGGAGGCTGCGAGCGGCGCCGCCCTCGCCGCTGGGCGTGCTCGTCGGCGAGCCGGCCTTCCTGCTCGAACCCTGGATCGAGGATGCCGTCGCGGGAGCGGGGCGCCCCGTCGAGTGGTTCGGCGCCCTCGCCGGCGAGAAGGAGGGCGCGACGCTGCAGCGCCTGCTCGACCTCTGGGGCACCGCCTCGCTGTTCGAGCCGAGCCGGCTGCTCATCATGCGCGGCGCCGACCGCCTGCTGGCGCGCAAGGGCGGCGAGCGGCTGCTCGAAGCCGCCGAAGATCGCCATCCTCCCAACACGCTGTTGCTCACCGTGGCGGCGCTCGACGGCCGCTCGCGCCTCGCCAAGCGCCTGCGCGAGCGCGACGCGCTGTTCACGCTGCCGCCGTTGCGTGACAGCGCACCGCCCTGGCATCGCGGCGGACCGTATCTCGAGACCGACCTGAACCTGTGGGTCGTCGACCGCGCCCGTTCGGCGGGTCTGCAGGCCGCGCTCGACGTCGCCGACGAGCTGACGCGCCGGATCGGCAACGAACCGGCGCGCCTGGCCGGCGCCCTCGACCAGCTCGCCGTCCTGATGCAGGGTCGCACGCGCCTCACGCGGCAGGACGTCGTGCGCCACGTGCGCCGCTCGAGCACGCGCCTGCTGGCCCTCTACGAGGACGCGCTGCGCGCCGGCGACGGTCGCACGGCCATCGACCACCTCGACCGCATGCTCGTCGAGGGCGTGCAGGACCACGCGCAGCGGCTGGTCTCCGGCAACGAAGCCGCCGACGCGGTCCTGCGCGGCCTGGTCACGAGCCTGGCGCGCGTCGTCGAGGCGCACGAGCGCCTGGGCCCCGGACCGCTCGCGGCCCTCGACCGCCCGCCCTGGGAGCGATCCGCCGCCGACGAGGCCGTGCTGGCCGACGTGCTCGGAGGCGGGGGCCGGCGCATGTTCCTCGAACGCGACCTGCGCGAGTGGCCGCCGGCCGGCGCCCGCGCGGCTCTGCGCCTGGCACTCGGTGGTCTGCGCGCGCTGCGCGACGGCGAGGGGCTCTCGCTGCACGCGCTCACGGTGCGCCTGGCGCGCGCCTGCGCTCTCGGCGCGAGGGTGCGCGCATGATCCGCGTCCTCCCGCGCGACGTGGTGGACCGCATCGCCGCCGGCGAGGTCGTCGCGCGCCGGGCTTCCGTCGTCCAGGAGCTGATCGAGAACGCGCTCGACGCGGGCGCCACGCGCATCGACGTCGCGATCGAGGACGGCGGACTGGGCCTCATCCGCGTCGCGGACGACGGCCGCGGCCTGCAGCCCGCCGAGCTGCCGCTCGCCTTCGCCTCGCACGCCACGAGCAAGCTGCACGACGTCGACGACCTGGCGCACATCGCCAGCTACGGCTTCCGGGGCGAGGCGCTGGCCAGCATCGCCGCCGTCGCGCGCTGTCGACTCACCTCGCGCCCGGCCGGAGCCGAGGCGGGATTGCGGGTCGACGCCGCCGCCGGACACATCGGCGCCCCCGAGCAGGTCGCCGCCGGCCCCGGGACGATCGTCGAAGTGCGCGACCTGTTCTTCAACACGCCGGCGCGCAGGCAGTTCCTCGGCGCGGCCAACACCGAGGCCGCGCGTTGCCGCGAGGTCTGCGCGAGCATGTCCCTGGTGCTGCCCGGCGTGCGGATCCGTCTGCAGATCGACGGTCAGGCCCGCTTCACGGGCGGCGGCGACGCGTCGTCGAGGTCACGGCTGGTCGACGTCTACGGCGCGGAGTTGCTGGCCGAGATGGTCCCCGTGCGCGCCCGTGCCGACGAACTCGCCGTGGAGGGCTGGCTCTCGCTGCCGTCGGCTGCGCGGGCCCGGCCGCGCGCGCAGCAGCTGTTCGTCAATCAGCGGCTCGTGCGCGACCGCGCCGTCGCGGCGGCCGTGCGCTCGGCCTGCTTCGACTTCCTCCCCCGCGCGCTGCAACCCTCGTGGGTACTGCTGCTCTCGATCGACCCGGCGCGCGTGGACGTGAACGTGCACCCCACGAAGGCCGAAGTGCGTTTCCGGGACGGCGACGCGGTGTTCCGCACGATCCGCTCGGCGTGCCGCACGGCGCTGCTCGGAAGCAACCTCGTGCCCGAGCTGCGCGCGGAGAGCTTTCCCGCCGCGCTCGGAGCGGTGCGGTCCGACGGCGAACGCGTGGCCGAGGACGTGCGCACGCCGCCCGGCGAGCCCGCCTCCGCCGGGCTGTTCGTCCCGACCGGAACGCGCGCGACCGACGCGCCGTCGCCGCCCGTCGCGCCCCTGCCCGTCGCGCGCACCGCGGCGCGCTTCCTGCAGATCCTGCGGACCTACATCGTGCACGACAGTCCCGACGGGCTGGTGCTCGTCGATCAGCACGCGCTCCACGAGCGCATCCTCTACGCGCGGCTCGTGCGCGCCCGCGACGAAGGGCGCCTCGGGCGCCAGCAGCTGCTCGTTCCCGAGGTGGCGCGACTCTCGCCGCTGCTGCACGCGCGCGCGCTCGAGCAGGCCGAATCGCTCGCGCAGCTCGGACTGCTCATCGAAGCCTTCGGCCCCGAGTCGATCGCGATCCGCGCGGTGCCTGCGGTGCTGCGCGAGGAGTCGCCGCAGGAACTCCTGCGCGCGCTGCTCGACCCGGTCGACGCCCACGGCGGCATCCCGCACGGCCTCGACCGCCGGCTCTTCACGATGGCCTGCCACGCCGCGGTCAAGGCCGGCGACGACCTCGACGCCTCGGAGATCGCCGACCTGCTGCGCCAGGGCGCCGAGCTCGAACACGACGCGACCTGTCCGCACGGCCGCCCGACGCGTCTGCGCATCGGACGCGCCGAACTCGAGCGGCTGTTCAAGCGCAGCGGCTTCTAGCCGCGCGGCAGCTCGAACAGCGCCGCGTCGACGGGAACGTCGATGTCCAGCGCCAGCAGGCCGTCCTCGTCGACGGCGATGCCGAGATTGGCCGACTCCAGCGCCTCGCCGCCCCGGAAGACCTTCACGTTGCCGGGCACGAGCAGCCCGTCGCGAGCCTTGCCGAAGAAGTCGAAGCGCAGCTCCAGCGGCGCGATGTCGGGACGATGGGGGGCGGTGACGCGCAGCCACCAGAGCGCGCCGTCGGCTCCGAGCGCCAGCTCGAGCTGCAACTGCGGCGGAGGATCGTCGGGCGCGGGGGGCGGGGCGCCGGGCGCCGCACCGTAGAGTTCGTCGACGGCGCGCGCCGAGACGATCGTGACGTCGTGCACCCCGCCGTCGAGGTCGACGTGCCGGCTCCGTCCGGCGAGGTCGAGCTCGACGAGCTTCGGCAGCAGCGTGTCGAGCACGGTGACGTCGAGCAGCAGCCGCGAGAGCTGGCGCTGCTCGGCCATCAGCTCGAGATCGACCTGATGGATCTCGGGCGCCGCCGAGTAGACGACCGGCGGCTGGCCCTCGGCCGGCACGAACCAGGCCGTGCCGCCGTCCCAACCCTCGACCGAGGCGTTGCCGGTGAGCACCTCGCGCCGCCTGGTGAGCATCCGCTCGGGCGAGCGCGTGTACCAGCGCTCGACCTCGGCCTTGACCAGCGCTCCCTCGCCGTCCCGGACGCCGACGTAGAAGCGGCCGTGCAGCGAGTTCGGCGCAGGACGGGGCTGCTCGCCCCGCTGCCGCCGCGCCGCCTTCTGCAGCAGCGCCGCGGCGCGCTCGGCCGCGGACTCCGGCGGTGTCTGCGGCTCGGCGTCCCGCGGCTGCGGCGCCGTCGCGGCGGGCTCGGGCGGAACCTGCGCCGACACGGCGGCGGGACAGATCAGGACGCAGAGCAGCGACCACGGGATCAGGGTTGCGGGCATGGCGCCACGGTAGAATGCGCGACCGGACAGAGGCAACGGGTGCGGGCGGAGGTCAGCGTTGAGACGCACGATCGCCATCGTGCTGGTCGTGTGCGCGGTGCTGCCCTTTCTCGAGGCGCGCCACGGCGCCGAGGTCCACGACGACCTCGCGCTGCGCGGGCCGGGCAGCCTGGTCGCCGACGCGCGCGTCGACCTGCCGCGGCTGCTGACTGCCGACCTCTTCGGCACCCACGAGCAACCCGTCGGCGTCTCGGGCTTCTGGCGACCGCTGCTGCTGCTGAGCTTCCGGCTGCAGCACGTGCTCACCGGCGGCGCGCCGACGCCTTACGCCTGGCTCGGGCACGTCGTGAACCTGGCGCTGCACGCCCTCGTGACGCTGCTCGTCTGGCGGCTCGGCCGCCGGCTGGGGCTGCCGACCATGGCGGCCGCCCTGGCCGCGGCGCTGTTCGCGGTGCACCCGGTGCATCCCGAGTCGGTGGCCTGGATCTCCAGCCTCGGCGATCTGGCGGCCGCCGCGCTGGCCCTGACGGCCATCTGTCGACTGCTCGAGCGGCCGCGAGGGGGCGAGGGAACGGCCGCGCTGCTGCTGCTCGCCGCGCTGCTGTTCAAGGAGTCGGCCGCCCTGTACCTGGCTCTGGCCGTGCCGCTCGGTCGACTCGGCGGCAGGACGGCCGTGCGCGCGATCGGTCCGCCCGCGGTCGCGCTCGTCGCCTGGGCCGGGCTGCGCGCCGTGCTGTTCGAGCGCGGCATCGATTCGGGCGCCTGGACGGGCCCGACCGTCCCGGCCGAGCGCTGGTTTACCTGGCTCTCCATCGTGCCCGATCTGCTGCGCCTCGCCGCGTGGCCGGGCGCCGCGACCGCCGTGCGCGTCGTGCCCGTCGCCGACGGCCTGAGCGACCCCGGCGTCCTGCCCGGCCTGCTCGGCCTGCTCGGCCTGCTGCTCGCGGTGCTGCTGGCGTGGCGACGCCGACTGCCCGCGCCCTTCGCCGCGGCGGCGCTGCTCGCGGGCCTTGCGCTGATGCTCGCGCCGTGGGCGCGCTACCCGACCGGCTTCGACGACGCCGCCGCCCCGCTCTACGAGCGCTACCTGTACCTGCCGAGTCTCGCCGGGCCGCTGGTGCTGGCCTGGCTGCTCCGGACGCGCATCGAGCGCCACGCCGGCTGGGCGCTGCTCGCGGCGGCGCTGCTCGTTCCGCCGCTGGCCTGGCGCACCCACGAACGCGCGCGCATCTGGACCAGCGAGGTCGCGCTGTGGGGGGCCAGCGTCGCGGCCCATCCGGAGTCGGCCAACTTGTGGAACCAGTGGGGCGTGGCCCACCTGCAGGCGCTGCGCGACGACGGCCGCGACGTCGAGGCGGGCCAGCGGGCCCTGTCGGCCTTCGATCGCGCCGCCGCGCTGGCACCCGGTGCGCTCCACCCGCGGCTCAACCGCTTTCTCGCGCTGGCGCTGCTCGGGCGCGACGAGGAGGCGGCTTTCGCCGCGGCCCATCTGCTCGAACACCACGGCGAGGATCCGGGCGTGCTGGACAACGTCGCCGCCTGGCACGCGCTGGCCGAACGCTGGGATGACGCGGCCCGTCTCTACGAGCGCGAACTGGCAACCGGCCGACCGCTGCCGGGGGCGCACGAGCGGCTGGCCGCCGTCTCGCTGCGACGCGCGCGCTGAAGAACGCGCGGCGTCGACCTTCCCCGCAACACGTTGGTGCCGAAGGGGGGACTTGAACCCCCACTGGGTTGACCCCAACTAGACCCTGAATCTAGCGCGTCTGCCATTCCGCCACTTCGGCACGGACGGGGAGGGGGGATTGTAGGTCCGGCCCCTCGCCGCGCAAGTGCGCGGCTTGCCGCGCTGCGTCGCAGGCCGACAATGTCGCTGCATGGCGAAGCAGAAACCCGCCGGTCCGCGCCTGGTCTGCCTCAATCGGCGGGCGCGGCACGATTACGACATCCTGAGCCGCTTCGAGGCCGGGCTCGCGCTCACCGGCTCGGAGGTCAAGGCGCTGCGCGAGGGCAAGGGCAACCTGACCGATGCCTGGGCCGAGATCCGCGGCTCGATCCCGCTGCTCAATGGCCTCGAAATCTCCCCCTACAGCCACGACCGCAGCGCACAACTCGCGCCGCGTCGGCAGCGCAAGCTGCTGCTGCACGCGGCCGAGATCCGCAAGCTGAAGGCGGAACTGCACGAGTCGGGCCTGGCCCTCGTGCCGCTCTCGATCTACTTCAAGGGGCCGTGGGCCAAGATCGAGCTGGGTCTGGCGCGCGGGCGCAAGAAGGCCGACAAGCGGCAGGCCCTGCGCCGCCGCGAGGCCGAGCGCGACATGGACCGCGCCTACAAGCGGCGCTGAGCGGCGCGCCCCGGGGGCCGAGAGCCGCCCGCGTGCTAGACTGGCGGCCGCTTCACGAGCGTGGGGGGCGACCAGGCTTCGACCGGGTTGCCGTCTCGATCGGATGGCGTGCCGAGGTGCTGGGCGCAACTCGCTAAAAAGCCCGGACATTGATAACTGCCAACAACAGTTACGCCCTGGCGGCCTGAAAAAACAGGCCGTCACGTCTCCCCGTTCCTAGCCTGCGGGGGCGGGGAGACGCCACTTGCAGGCTGGCTGAACGCTCTTCTGCTCGGAGGGCGCCGGCGAGACCAATCGGGCTGGCTGCACGAACGATCCCGCCGGTCGGAGGGTCGTGCGGCGACATCAAGTCGGCCGGATACGCACGTAGAGGTTCGTTCGAGGGTGCCTTGGGACGCGGGTTCGATTCCCGCCGCCTCCACCACACTCGCGGGCTCGCCGCAGCCGGCGCGGCTTGATGCCCCGGCGTTCAGCCCGGATGATGCCGCGCGCTTCGTCCTTCCGCATCGGGGAGTGCCATGCCCGGCGCCAGACCGCGCCCTGCCGCCGCGTGCCTCGCCGTGCTCGTCGCGGCCTCCTGCGCGGGCCCGACCGATCTGCGGCGCGAGGTCATCGAGCTCGACGCGCAGTGGCGCTCGGGCTCGATGGAGGAGGCCAGTTTCGGCCGCATGGTCGACGCGGTGCGCGGCCTCGGGCATCCCGGCGACCCGGCCGGATCGCCACGCGCCGCGCTGCCCGACCTGCTGCGACTGTCGCTCACCAATCCCTCCGCCTTCGTGCGGGCCGAGGCGCTGCGCGCCGCCTGGGAACTGGGCGCCGACCTGCCGCCCGAGCCCTGGAACGCTCCGCCGCTCGAACGCGCCGACTTCAACGCGCGCACGGCGCGCCTCGAGCAGCTCATCGACGATGCCGGGAATCCCGAGACCGTCGAGCTGGCGCGCTGGCTGGCGCAGGTGCGCATCCCCGTCGAGACCCCCGAGGAGCTGCGCAACGCGATCGGCGTCGCCGAGGTCGTCCTGAGCCAGGCCGCCGCGCGCCGCGACGCCGTCGGCGACGCCTTCCGCGAGGGGCTCGACGGCTCGCTGCACCACGCGCTCTCGGTCGCCACGTTGTACGCGGCCACCGATCCCTGGCCGGTCGTGCGCGAGCAGGCCCTGCGTTCGGCGCGGCACCTGCATCCGCTCGTGACGGCCGAGTTGATCGAGGGCACGATCGAGCGCGAGTCGGACTCGACGGTGATGCTGGCCGGACTCGACAGCCTGGCCGCCGTCGCCGCGCAACTGCCCGCCGAGCGGCTGCGCGAGGTCGTCGGACCGCTCACCGCCTCGACCGACGTCGCCGTGCGGCGGCAGGCCGCGCGCCTGCTGGCGGATCTGCCGTGATGAAGATCGTCACGCTGACCGAGCCGCTCGCGTACGACGGCCTGCAGCTCGCGACGGCCTTCATCGACCGCCACGCCGCCGGCGCCGGCGACGCCGCCGTGCTGTTCACCGGCCCGGCCGACGTGCCGGTCGAGCACCTCGTCGATCTCGAGGACGCCGAAGCCGGCGCGTTCATAGCCAGCCCGCTCATGGCGCACGCCATCGTCGAGCACCGCGGCGTCGAACTGCGGGAGGCCGTCTGGCGGCAGCGCTTGCTGGCGCGCCTCGCGGCGTCCTGGATCGCCGACCGTTCGGGGCAGCACGTCGACGTGCGCGGCAACGACCTGTTCGTCGCCGACGGCAAGCTGAGCGTCTCGGTGGCGACGCGCTCGCCGCGGGGCGCCCTGCTGCACTTCGCGGTGAACATCGAGATCGAGGGCGTGCCCGTGCGCGCCGCGGGGCTGCGCGACCTGCGCATCCCGCCGCGCGAGTACCTGGCCGCCCTCGGTCGGCGTTACGCCGACGAGCTGGCCTCGGTGGAACGCGCCACGCAGAAGGTGCGGCCCGTCCCGTGAAGCGCTCGGTCCTCGTCAACCTGATCAAGATCGCCTTCGCGGCGCTGCTCGTGTGGTGGGTGCTGCGCGAGGCCGGCGGCTGGGAACGCGTGCGCGACTCGCTCAAGGACATCGACCTGGGCGTGTGGCTGATCGCCACGGGCGCGCTGTTCCTCGGTTCGTGCATCTCGATCGCGCGCTGGTTCCTGCTCATGCGCTCGGTGGGCCTCGACACGACGTTCTGGGCCGTGTTCCGGCTCGGCTGGATCGGCGTGTTCTTCAACAACGTCGTGCCCGGCCTGACCGGCGGCGACCTGATCAAGGCCTTCTACGTCACGCGCGAACACCCCCGGCAGCGCGCCGACGCCGTCATCTCGGTCGTCGTCGACCGGCTCGTCGGCATCGTCGCGCTGGCGCTCATCGCGGCGGTCGTGATCCCCTTCGACCTCACGCGCTACGCGCAGGTCGCCATCGGCATCTACGGCTTCCTCGCGGCGGCGGCCGTCGGCACCGCGTTGGCGCTCAGCCGGCGCTTCAAGGCCCGCGTGCGCGCCTTCCTCGAGCAGCGCGGACGCGAACGGCGGGAGGGCGGCCCCGGTCTGGTCGGCAAGATCGACCGGGCCGTGAACATGTACCGCGACCGGCTCGGCGTCCTCGCCGTCGCGCTCGCGATGTCGATCGTCGTCCACCTGCTGCTCATCGTCGCGATGTGGTACTTCGCCGAGGCGCTGCTGACCGGCGGCCGGGCGAGCGGCACGAGCCTCGATCCCGACCTGCTGCTGCAGCTCGCGACGCTCGGCGACCTCGGGCTCGACGTGCACGCCTCGCTCATCCCGATCATCATGATCATCTCGTCGCTGCCCATCGCTCCGGCCGGCTGGGGCGTGGGCGAGTACGCCTTCACCCACTTCTTCGGGCAGGTCGGCGTCGGCAAGGCCGCGGCCACCGCGCTCTCGCTCGTCTTCCGTCTCACGAACACGCTGTTGTCGCTGCTGGGCGGCGTGTTCCTCGCTCTCGACCGCCGTCGCGTGATCGAGGAGTTGCCCGCGGCCGAACAGGAAACCTCCGGAGAAGCACCATGAGTCTGCTCGTCGTCGGGTCCGTCGCCTTCGACACCATCGAGACCCCCCACGGCCGGGTCGACCAGGCCCTGGGCGGCTCGGCCACCTATTTCGCCTGGGCCGCGAGCTACTTCACGCCGATCCGGCTGGTGGGGATCGTGGGCGCCGACTTCCCCCGCAAGCACCTCGACGAACTCGCCGCGCGGAAGGTCGACCTCGCGGGGCTCACGATCGCCAAGGACGGCAAGACCTTCCACTGGACGGGGCGCTACGAGGGCGACATGAACGCCGCGCAGACGCTGGGCGTCTCGCTCAACGTCCTCGGCAGCTACAAGGCCGCCGTGCCCGAGTCGTACCGCGACAGCGAGTACGTGTTCCTCGCCAACGACCATCCGCGCACGCAGCTCGACGTGCTGGCCTCGGTGAAGGGCAAGCCCTTCGCCGTCGCCGACACGCGCGACTTCTGGATCACCGAGGAGCCCAAGCTGCTCGCCGAGCTGCTCCGGCGCGTCGACGGGCTGGTCCTCAACGAGCACGAGGCGCGCCTGCTCACGGGCGAGCACAACCTCGTGCGGGCCGGCGCCGACATCCAGGCGCGCGGCCCCGGCTTCGTCGTCGTGAAGAAGGGCGAGCACGGAGCGCTGCTGTTCTGCAGCGAGGGCATCTTCGCGCTGCCGGCCTATCCGCTCACCGAGGTGCGCGACCCGACCGGTGCCGGCGACTCCTTCGCGGGCGGCCTGATGGGCTATCTGGCCTCCTCCGGCAAGCGCTCGCTCGAGGCGGTGCGGCGCGGTCTGACCTACGGCACGGTCGCGGCCTCCGCCATCGTGCAGGACTTCTCGGTCGAGCCCTTCCGCAAGCTCACGCGCGAGCAGCTCAACGACCGACACGACGCCTTCCTGAAGGCCATCCGCTTCTGAACCGCGGTCGCACCGGACGTAACGGGGCGGGGCGGGCGCCGTCCGTGGGGGGCAGGCGGTCGCCCGGATTTCTCCGCTGGAATCCGGGCAACCGGATGTTAAGTGTGTGTTAGGTGTCGTCGCGCGACGGGGCGGGGCCCCGACGCGCGCCCGACCCGCCGATCCACGCCCACCCGGCCCGGCCGGCCGAGCACCGGCCGATCGGGCCCGGCAACCCACCCAGAAATCCCAGGAGATCGCAGCGATGGCGCCGTCCGCGAACAAGTCCGCCCCCTCGACCAACACCCTGCCCGCCGAGGTGGGCCTGACGCTGAGCCAGATCGAGAAGCAGTTCGGCAAGGGCAGCATCATGCGCCTCGGCGACCGGCCGCAGGTCGCCATCGAGGGTGTGTCGACGGGCGCGCTCTCGCTCGACCTCGCGCTCGGGGGCCCCGGTCTGCCGCGCGGTCGCGTCGTCGAGATCTTCGGCCCCGAGTCCTCCGGCAAGACGACGCTCACGCTGCACGTCCTCGCCAACGCGCAGCGGGCCGGCGGCGCCTGCGCCTTCATCGACTACGAGCACGCGCTCGACCCGGTCTACGCGCTCCGGCTGGGCGTCGACACCGACAACCTGATCCTCAGCCAGCCCGACACGGTCGAGCAGG
>CAZBBB010000033.1:0-6084 GCA_964490005.1 uncultured Phycisphaerales bacterium
AGCAGCGCGCCGGCCGGCAGCGCGGGCAGCAGGTAGTGCTCCTGCTTGGCGCCCGAGAGCGAGAGCAGCAGCAGACTGCCCAGGCCCCAGGCCAGCACGAAGCGGCAGCCGTCGTCGAGCCGCAGCCGCGCCAGCGCGCGCCACAGCGCGGGCCACAGCGCCCAGGGCAGCGCCAGCGCCGCCAGCCACGGCGCGTAGTACCACCAGGGGCGCGCGTGGTCGCCCGCGCCCGCGGCGCGGCGCAGCAGTTGTCCGAAGACGATCTCGTCGCGATAGGCCGGGCCGCCCGCCGCGCCCGCGGGCAGCGCCCAGAGCAGCGCCAGCCCGAGGCCGAGCGCCAGTCCCGCCGCGAGGCGCGCGCCGCTGCCGGGCGGCGCGGCGGCCTGCCGCCGCCACCAGCGCAGCGTGCACAGCACCGGCAGGACGTGCACGTAGAGCACCGGCCCCTTCACGAGCAGCCCGAAGCCGCTCGCCAGTCCCAGGAGCAGCACGCCGCGTGCGCCCGGCCGCTCGAGCAGCTGCAGCGCCGCGAGCAGGCTGAGCACCACGCCCAGCGCCAGCAGCGCGTCGTAGAGCAGCAGCGTCGACCACAGCACCCAGTACGCCGTGCCCGTCAGGATCAGCCGCGCGTCGGCGCCGAGGCCCGGCCGACCCGGCCACAGCCGTCGTGCGAGGGCCGGCAGCAGCAGCGCGCCGCCGAGCGCCGCGAGCGCCGGCAGCAGCCGCGCCCAGAGCGCGCTCGGGCCGAAGAGCTTCCAGCCGCCGACGATCAGCCAGGCGAGCAGCGGCGACTTGTCGGGGTAGGGTTCGCCGGCGAGATGCGGGACGAGCGCCGCGCCGCCGCGCCACATCTCCCAGGCGAGAGCCAGCACGCGCGTCTCGTCGACGGGCCAGGGCGGACGCGCGAGCAGCGAGACAGCCACGGGCGCGGCCCACAGCGCCAGGCACACGGGCAGCGCGCGGCGGATGGGCGGCCCTCCTCGGCAGGCGGCACGGGATGCGGCGCGACGCGGCGGCCGGCGCGCCACTCCATGCTAAGCGGCGCGCGCCGTGCGTTGTATCGTGTCGCGCGATGAGGCGCCCGCTGCTCGTGCTCGCCGTGGCCCTGGGCCTGCTGTTGCGCGCGTGGAACCTCGACTTCGGCCTCGACTTCCACGACCCCGCGCGCGCGATCTTCCATCACCAGCAGGACGAGGAGGGCATGGTGCGCGCCCTCAACGAGGGCCTGCTGCGCGGCGAGTTGCACCCGGGCCTGTTCATGCTGTGGGGCACGGCCGGGTACTGGCTGTTCGGCGCCGTCGACGCGGTCGTGCTCTGGCCGCTCTCGTGGTCGCACGAGGGCGGCTGGACGGGCCTGCTCGACGCGCTGCTGCTCAACCCCTCGTGGCTGCACCTGAGCCACCGCCTCGCGTCGCTGCTCTGCAGCCTCGGCCTGCTCGTCTTCGCCGTGCGCATCGCGCGGCGGACGGGCGGCGAGCGCGCGGCGGACCTGACGCTCGTGCTGCTCTCGCTGTGCTACCTGCACGTGCGCGAGGCGCACTTCGGCGTGCTCGACATGCTCACGGCGCTGTGCGTCACGGCCGCCGTGAGCGCCAGCCTGGCGCTGGCCGAGACGCCCAGCGCGCGCCGCTACGCGCTCGCCGGCCTGTGGACCGGTCTCGCGGCGGCGAGCAAGTACTTCGGCGGCGCGGTGGCGCTGTGCGTCGTCGCGGCGCACCTCTCGGCGCGCGTGCCGCCGCCCGGCGATCCGGGCGGCCGGCGCCCGCCCTTCGCGCGCCTGGCTCTGGCGGGCCTCGTGGCCCTCGCGGCCTTCCTCGCCGTCTCGCCGCACGTGCTCTACGCGCCGGGCGAGCTGCTCGACAAGCTGGTCTTCCAGCAGCAGACGATCGCGGCCAAGGCCGACGCCGGCTCGGTGTTCGCCGTCCTCGGCCACCACCTGCTCTGGTCGCTCGGCACGGGACTGGGCGAAGGCGCCGCGCTGCTGGCCCTGCTCGGCGTCGCCTGGGCCTGGCGCGCCGGCGGCCGGCCGCGCCTGCTCGTCGTCTGCCTGCTGCTGCTCTTCGCGATGTTCTTCGTGGCGCGCAGCCGGGCCGTGCGCTACGGCATCGCGCACGTCGCGCTGCTCTCGGTGCTGGCCGCCTGCGCCATCGACCGGATCGCCGCCGCCGCCTCGCGCCCGCGGCTTGCGCTCGCGGCGCTGCTGGCGCTCGCGCTGCTCCCCTCGCTGGCGCGCGCCGTGGCCTTCGACCGCGCGCTCGGCGGGCGCGACACGCGCCTCGACGTGCTCGAACACCTGGCCGCCGCCGGCGCGGGGCCGAACGACACGATCGCCGTCGGCCTGTACGGCCTGCCGCGCCCGAGCATGCTGGGCGGCACGCAGGCCATGGGGGGCACGCCCTACCTCGACTACATGCGCGCCACCACCATGACCCGCTGGCTCTCGCGCGCCGAGGGGCGCCAGCTGCGCCCGCGCTTCCTGCTGCGCGACGGCATGTTCGGCTTCCTCGACGCCTTCGGCTGGGACGACTTCGCGCAGGTCGCCGCGACCGAGTATCGCGTCGTGCTCGACGTCGACGGCCGCGTCGCGCCCGGGGCCTGCGAACTGCCCGACAAGATCGCCGGCACGCCGTCCTTCCTGCTGCCCTACGCCAACCCCTGGGCGATGACGCGTCCCGGGCCGCCGATGACGCTGTACGAGAGGATCGTGGAGTAGGCGGGGCGGAGCGGGCCGCCCGACGCCACGCGCCGTGCGGGGGGGGAGGAGCGGGTTCCCGGGCGGCGCGGCCGAGGGGCTGCGAGCCGGAGGCGTCACGTGGCCGGAGGCGAGCAGCCCCTCGAGCCAGCCGCCCGCCACCGACGTCGCGCCGGCGCGGCGCGCGTTCAGCTCCGCGTCAGCCCTTCGCCTTGATGCGCGAGGCGTGCATCTGCTTGGCGGTCGTCGAGCCCTCGACGGTGCCTTCCATCAGCTCGGTGCCTTCGAAGGCGTTGAAGGGGTCGGTCGTCGTGCCGAGCCACTTGTCGGGGTACTTCGTGCCGGCCATCTCGTTGTTCTTGCGGAGCTGGTCGGGGCAGGTCTCGAGCAGGCAGAAGGCCTTGACCTTGCTGAACTTGTCCCACATGCGCTTGTGGATGTCGGCCAGCGGCTCGTCGGCGATGTTGCCGTAGATCGCGTGGATGCGGTCGCAGGTCATGACGTCGCCGTCGTTGGTGACGTAGACCTTGGTCGTGCCGGCCGGGCAGCGGTTCTTGCCGCTCCAGAAGAGGTTGTCCTCGCGCACCCGGGGGTGGTAGCGCATCTTCCAGTAGTACTCGCTGTCGAGCCCGACGTTCTTGTAGATCATCGGGTAGTTGAACAGCACCGAGTAGTCGTCCTCCTCGGCCATCTTGAACGCGAACTCGATGTTTTCGCGCTCGGAGGGGATGTTCACGACCGAGAGCGTGACCGAGACGCCCTGCTCGACGCAGTAGCGGGCCAGCTCGCGCTTGAAGCTCTTGAGGTAGAAGCTGCCGTAGCTGAGCTGGATGGTCGAGAGGCCGGCCTTCTTGAGGCGGTCGATCTTCTCCTTGGTGAGCAGCGTGCTGTTGCTCACCAGGCTCACGACGACGTCCTTGGGGATGGCGTCGACGACGTCGTAGATGTCCTTGCGCACCATCGGCTCGCCGCCGGTGACGTTGACGTGGATCAGCCCGAGTTCGCGCGCGTCGCGGGTGAGCTTGGCGACCGTGTCGACCGGCATGTCCGGCGGGCGCTTCTGCGCCTTCATCAGGTCTTCGGCGTAGCAGAAGACGCAGTCGAGATTGCAGATCCAGGTGACGGCCAGCTCGAGGCTGCGCAGCGTGCGCACGCCGGCCCGCATCTTGGCCTCGGAGGCCAGGATGCGCGCGCCCTGGGCGGGGTTCTTCACGCCGAGCGCGAACTGCTTGATGGCTTTGCGGAGCATGCTGTCGGGAGTCTCGAGGTCGCGTTCGGAGGGAACCGGGCAGTCTAACCGATCATCGGCCGGGGACCGGCCCGGACCGAAGCCGGCCTGACGGGGCTCCGCGAGGGGCGGAGCCTCAGTGCTGCATGCCGGCCAGCCGCTCGCGGCGCTCGGCGGTGCTCGGGTGCGTGGAAAGAAAGGCGGGAGGCCTGAGGAGGTGCTCCTGGCTCTGCTCCGCGAGGCGACGGAACAGGCGGTCGAGCGGTTCGGCCGAGAGGCCCGAGGCGTGCAGCACGGACAGCGCGTGATCGTCGGCCTCCCGCTCGAAGTCGCGCGAGTACTGCAGCATGCCCAACACGACCGGAACGCCGCTGGCCACGCCGGAGAAGTCGCCCCACATCAGACTGGCGATGGCGCCCGTGCCGGTCGACTGCAGGATGCGTCGCGTGACGTGCTTGTGCGCCACGTGGCCGAGTTCATGGCCGAGCACCGCCAGCACGACGTCGTGATCGTCGGCGAGGCGCACGAGGCCGTCGAGCAGGATGATCACGCCGCCCGGCAGCGTGAAAGCATTGACGCCGCTGCGGGGGTCCTTGCTGGCGCGGAACACGAGGCGCGAGCTTTGCGCGACACCCGAGGTGATCGCGGCCTGCTCGAAGCGCGCCGCGATCGCCGCGCGCTCGCTTTCGGGCAGGAGGCTCGGCTGCAGCCAGGCCCGATCGAGCACCGACAGCAGTTGCTCGCCCATGCGCTCCTCGAGGGCGGGGGGCAGCGCGAAGGCGATGGCGCGCGCGGCGGCGGGTACGCCCCGGAAGTAGCCGGCGAGCAGGGTCGCGAGCAGCAGGAGCAGCGCCAGCGCGACGGCCGGGCCGTGCCGCTGCAGGCGCACGACCGGCGCGTCACGCAGGCCGGCGGCCCGCAGCGCCGCGTCGAAGGCGCGCTCGGGATCGGGGACCTGCAGCGTCGCCCCGTCGGGCAGCTCGAGGAGACGCGGCGCGTTCACGAAGCCCTCCGAGATGAGCGCGTCCTCGATCGGCAGGCTGTCGAGCGCCGCGCCGTGCTCGGCTCGCACGACGAGTCGCCCGCTCTCGAGCTGCACGGTGACGGGCGTGGCGGTCGCGGTGCGGCCGTCGAAGCGCACGGCAACGTGGCGGGTGCCGTTCACAGGCCGATGTCGAAGCCGAAGGCATCGGCCGCGCCGTCGCCGGCGGCGCCGACCGCGCGCGGCGAGTTTCCGACGGCGATGCTCGCCAGCGGAACCAGCGACCGCACGCTCAGGCACTCGACGCGGTAGCGCGCGAGCGCCACGGCGCCGAAGGGCCAGTACAGGCCGCAGGTCGCGATCGTCAGAATCGCGTTCTTCCAGACGATGCGCAGCAGCGGCCATGCGCTGAGGTCGGTGCGGAAGCGGATGTCGCCGAGTTGCGTGCGGTCCCAGACCAGTTTCTGGAGGCGCGTCGCGAAGTACGGCCAGGACAGCAGGAAGACCATCAGCGCGGTCGTCCCGCCCACGAGCACCCGGTACAGGAGCGGCACCTCCCGCACCATGTCCTTCGACGGCAGCAGGCTGCCCAGGCCGACCGCCGCCAGGCCGCCGGCGAAACCGGCCAGCATCAGCACTCCCGCGCCCACGAGGTACACCGAAAAAAAGCTGCCGAGGCACGGGCGAAACGTGAAGGCCTGGTCACCGTACGTGGCGTGACGGCGCTGGTAGGCCTTGAGGCGGTGGTGCATCCACGGGACGCAGAGCCCGGTCAGCAACGGCAGCCCGAGCGTCAACCTCAGGTCCTCGAGGTCCGTGAGCAGCGCGAAGACGACGGTCGGCGTGAGCCAGATCACGACCGTGGGCAGGATCGTGCGGAAGGCGTGGCCGGGCTTGGCGTCGAAGCCGAAGCGCAGGCCGCGGTGGCTGG
Source organism: uncultured Phycisphaerales bacterium (assembly GCA_964490005.1). Classification (GTDB taxonomy): domain Bacteria; phylum Planctomycetota; class B15-G4; order B15-G4; family B15-G4; genus CAZBBB01. Next base: position 5,834 of record CAZBBB010000033.1, read on the forward strand.
TGTTGGACAACGCGAACTGCTGCGCGCGCAGGAACAGCCACGGCGCGGCGGCGCACAGCACAATGACCGTGACGAGGCCGGCCGTGGACGAGAACTGAAAGGCCCACGAGTAGGCCGCGAAGAGCACGAGCGCGAGGATGCGCCCGCGCAGGATGGCTCGCGGGTCGCCGTGGTAGTCGAAGACGTGCCCGCCGAGCTGCGTGTTCTGCCGGAAGTACTTCGCCTTGCGCACCTTGGCCCAGGCCGAGTAG
>CAZBBB010000033.1:6094-29469 GCA_964490005.1 uncultured Phycisphaerales bacterium
CACCACCCAGATGCGGAAGTACTCGCGGCCCGTACCGGTGAAGCGGACGGACGCCAGTTCGGGCGACCCGAAGGCGCCGGACGGCACGCTCAGTCGTCGCGGTCGAGGAAGATCACGCCGTCGATGACGCCGAGGCGCAGCGCGTCGTCGGTCGACATGTCGAGCGCGGTCGGGATGCTCTTCTCGGCCCACAGCGCGTCGTGGTTCAAGAAGCGCCCGAGGTAGGCGTTCTCGAGGCGCCGGCACAGCTCGACGTACTTCTCGTCGGGCGGCGGCAGATACTCGCGCTCGTCGCCGCGGTGGCCGTCCTCGTCGTCCTCGCCGGGGTCGTCCCAGACCATGCGGTGGATGAGCAGCACCGAGTTCTCGAAGGCGGTGCGCACCCCCGTGCCCGCCATGAGCACGATGCAGGCGGCGCTCTGCGCGAAACCCATGCAGACGGTGTTCACCCGGCAGGGGATGCCGTGCATAGCGTTGATCACCGCGCAGGCCGCCTCGACGTCGCCGCCGGTCGAGTTGATCAGCAGGTCGATGGACTCGGTCGGGTCGGCTTCGGCGTAGTCGAGCAGCTGCCCGCAGACCTTCTCGGCGGAGGCGGCGTTGATGTCGCCGAACAGGAAGACCCGGCGCTTGCCGGCAAAGCTCTGGCGTCGTGGCACGCGGGTCTTCGGAGGGGGATCGGGCTGGGGAGGGGAGGGACGCCGTTCCGTCATGGGCGGAGTCTACCAGCGGGACGGGGCGCGGCGCGCGGGGCCGGAGTTGCTGGTCCGGCCGAGCGATTCCGGCGAGGATGGGGCGTCCCGCTTCGGACTTGGAGAATCGTGCGCCACCGATCGCTGGTCCTGCTCGCCGCGCTGCTGGGCGCCGCCGCGTGCGGCGAGGGCGCCGGTGCGGGCGCCGCCGGCCTGCTCATCGAGCAGCCGGTGCTCGACATCGTGGCGGCGGTGGCGGCCGGCGACCCGTCGGTCACGGTCCTCGCGCAGGACGAGGCCATGCCGCTCGCGGCCGTGCCGGCCGCCGGGCTCGACAAGGACCTGCGCCTGGCGTCGGACGCCACCGACCTGGTGCTGCACGCGCGCGCCGAGAGCGCCTTCGAGGTGCGCGCCGGGCCGTTCGCGCCGGGCGCCGTGCTGCGCGCGCGCACCATGATCTTCAGCCAGTTCCGCACCGACCCCGAGCGCGTCGATCCGGTGCCGGTCACCTTCCGCATCCTGGTCGACGGGGTCGAGCAGGTGGCGCTCTCGAGCCGCTACGTGCACGAGCAGACCGGCCGCGAGCACCCCTTCGATCGCTTCATGCGCGCGCTGGACGTGCCGCTCGACGCCTTCGCCGGCCGGCCGATCACGCTGCGCTTCGAGGTCACGCGCGGCGGCGCGCGCGTGCCCGAGGGCGTCGTCCCGGCCGACCCGGTCTGGTGGGAGCTGCTCGTCGTGCAGCCGGTGCAGATCGCGCGCCAGCAGGCCAGCCCCGCGCGGCCCAACCTGCTCGTGCTGGTGGTCGACACGCTCGCCGCGCGCCGCATGTCGCTGCACGGCTACGCGCGCGACACGACGCCGCACCTGACGCGCCTGGCGCGCGGCGGCACGCTGTTCACGGGCGCCGTCTCGAGCAGTTCGTGGACCCTGCCCGCCGTCGCCAGCCTGCTCACCGGCCTGCCGCCCAACACGCACGGCGTGCTCGGCGACTCGCGCTCCTGGCTCATGGACGGCCTGACGACCTGGCCCGAGCGGCTGCGCGAGCAGGGGCTCGTCGGCGCCGCCTTCGTCGCCAACGCGCTGCTGGCGCGCGCCAACAACTTCGACCAGGGTTTCGAGCACTGGGAGCAGCTCAACGACGCGCCCGCCGCCGCGCTGAACGCGCGCCTGCTGGCCTGGCTCGACGGCCGGCCGCGCGGCGAGCGCTGGTTCGCGTGGCTGCACGCGATGGACCCGCACGCGCCCTACGGCGCGCCGGGCGCCGAGCGCGACCGCTACGCGCCGGCCGGCTACGTCGAGTCGCGCGACTTCGGCGGCTTTTTGCCCAACCAGCTGCAGCGCGGCGAGATCGCGCCCTTCGACGCGCGCGCGCGCCAGCACGTCGTCGACCTGTACGACGCCGAGGTCGCGTATCTCGACCGCTGCGTGGGCGAGCTGGTCGCGGCGCTCGAAGCGCGCGGCCTGCTGGAGAGCACCGTCATCGCGCTGACCTCCGACCACGGCGAGGAGCTGTTCGAGCACGGCGCGCTGGGGCACGGCTACTCGCTCGACGAGGAGCTGCTCAGCGTGCCGCTGCTGCTGTTCGGGCCGGGCATCCCGGCCGGCGTGGTCGACGAGCGGCCCGTCTCGACGGCGGCGCTGGCGAGCACGCTGCTCGCGCTCGGCGGCAGCTCGGCGATCGAGGGCCTGCCCGCGCCGCTGTTCCCGATCGCCAACGCGCCGCGCGAGCCGGTCTTCAGCGCGGTGCGCACCGAACTGTTCGGGCCGCGCCGGCTGCTCGTCTCGGCGCGCGACGGCGAAGGCCGCAAGGTCGTGCTCACGCTCGACGAGCAGGGGGCCGAGTCGGCGCGCTCGCTGCGCGACCTGCGCAGCGACCCGCACGAGCAGGCCCCGCTCGACGCGCAGAGCCTGCCGCCCGACGAGCGCGCCGCCTTCGAGGCGCTGGCGCGGGCCGCGCTGGCCTGGCACGAGCAGACGGCCGCGCGCCGCCCGCCCGAGCCGCAGCCCGACAACCCCGAGATCCTCGAAGCGCTGCGGCGCGTGGGTTACGTGGGCAAGTGAGCGAGGCCGCGACGTGGATGCCCTTCGGCACGCTGGCCGAGTTCGGCGAGCGGGCCGTGCTCTCGCGCACGATCGGCGGGCGCGCGGTGGCCGTCGCGCGCCTGGCCGACGGCTCGCTGTGCGCCTTCGGCGCGCTGTGCCCGCACCAGCACGCCGACCTGTCGGGCGGCATCCTCGAGGACGACGGCATCACCTGCCCCGACCATCTGTGGCACTTCGAGCTGCCCTCGGGGCGCTGCACCTCGATTCCCGGCGCGCGGCTGCCGCGCTACGAGGTGCGGCGCGTCGGCGAGCGCATCGAGGTGCAGGTCGTGCCGCGATGAGCGGCCAGGGGGTCGAGCGCGCGCCGGCGGGCGGCGCGCGGGAACTGGCCGAGTTCCGGCTCGTCGGCACGACGCCGCGGAGCTGGGCCGGCGGCGTCGCGCGCGAGCTGCAGGCCCTGCTCTCCGATCACGCGCATCTGGAGTTCAAGGCGGCGGCCTCGGCGCTCTCGCTGCTGCGTCGGTGGGGCGGCGAGCCGCGTCGCGCCCAGCAGCTCGCGGCGCTCGTGCGCGAGGAACTCGAGCACGGCCAGCGCGTGCTCGGCGAGCTGGCCGCGCGCGGGCTGGAACTGCTGCCCGACCGCCCCAACCCCTACATGGCGGGCCTGCTCGCGGCGGCCGGGCGCCCGCGCCGCCGGGACGACGCGCGCCTTTCCACGCTGCTCGTCGCGGCGCTCATCGAGCTGCGCAGCCACGAGCGCTTCGTCGCGCTGGCGAGCTGTCCCGAACTGGCCGATCTGCACGCGTTCTACCGCGGACTTTCCGAGGCCGAGGAGCGCCACGCCGCGCTGTTCCTCGGGTGGGCGCACGAGCTGGCGACACCCGTGGACGTGCGTCGATGTTGGGCCGATCTCGCGGGCAAAGAGGGGGATCTGTGCCGCACGCTGCCCCGGACGGCGCGCCTGCACGGGGGCCACGGCGCGCCCTGAGTCGGCGCACCCGGCCGGCGGGGCGGGCGCCGGCCCCCGGCCGTTCTTCATCGAATCTTCACTCGGGGTTGCGACAACCCGCACGCGGTTCACGGAGAACGGCGGGCACGCACAGGCCGGGCGCCGCGGCAGCGCACTTCGCGCGCCGGACGCACCGACCCCACCCGCTGGAGACCTGCACGTGAAGTCCCTGCTCCTCTGCACCACCTCGCTGCTCGCGCTGGCCCTCGGCGCCGGTGCGCAGTCCGTCGACGTCGATGCCAAGCTGCCGGAGTACGCCGCCGGCGCGGGCATCTCGGGCGCCATCAAGAGCGCCGGCTCCGACACGATGATCAACCTCATGACCCTGTGGGGCGAGGGCTTCAAGCGCCACTACCCCAACGTCAACGTCGAGATGGACGGCAAGGGCAGCTCGACCGCCCCGCCGGCGCTCGTCGGCGGCACGGCGCAGTTCGGGCCGATGAGCCGCCCGATGAAGAGCGAAGAGGTCGACGAGTTCAAGAAGGCCTTCGGCTACGAGCCGGTCGGGCTCCCGACGGGCATCGACATGCTCGCCGTGTTCGTCCACAAGGACAACCCGATCACGGGCCTGACGCTGGCCCAGGTCGACGCGATCTTCAGCAAGTCGCGCAAGGGCGGCCATGACCGCGACCTGCTCACCTGGGGCGATTTGGGCCTGTCGGGCGAGTGGGCCGACAAGCCGATCTCGCTCTACGGCCGCAACTCGGCCTCCGGCACCTACGGCTACTTCAAGGAGCACGCGCTCTTCAAGGGCGACTACAAGGACTCGGTCAAGGAGATGCCGGGCAGCAGCACCGTGGTGCAGGGCGTGGCCTCCGACAAGTACGGCATCGGCTACAGCGGCATCGGCTACAAGACCGCCGACGTGCGCACCGTGCCGCTCGCGGCCCGGGCCGGCGAGCCCTTCGTCGAGGCGCGCGCCGAGAACGCCTACAGCGGCGACTACCCGCTGAGCCGCTTCCTGCTGCTGTACGTGAACCACAAGCCCGGCACGCAGCTCGATCCGCTGCGCCAGGAGTTCGTGAAGTACGTGCTGAGCCGCGACGGCCAGGCCGCCGTGGTCAAGGACGGCTATCTGCCTCTGCCGGCGAGCGTCGCCGCGCAGGCCTGCCGCAAGGTCGACCTCGGCAAGTGGATCGATGCCTGACGGCCGGCGCCGCCCCCCGTCGCACGACCCGTCATGAGCGACGGGGGGCAGCGCAGCTTCAGCGGCCGGGCGCGGCGGCGCACGACGGGCGCCCGCGTCCGCTGGATGGACCGCATCTCGCGGGTCGTGATCACGACCGGCGGGATGCTCACGATCGTCGCCGTCGTCACGATCCTCGGCTACCTGCTCAGCGTCGCCGCGCCGCTCTTCGGCGAGGTGCGGTCGGGCCCGCCGGGCGCGGTGGCCCTCGACGCGCCGGGCGTGCACGCGCTCGGCAGCGACGAGGAGGGGCGCACCGCCTGGCTGCTGTCGCCGGACGGCACGGCGCGCCTGCTGCGCCTCGACGACGGCGCGACGCTCGCGAGCCGCGCGCTGCTCGACGAGCGGCCGACCGCGCTCGGCGCCGCCGACCCGCACGGGCGGCTGGCGGCGGGCCACGCCGACGGCAGCGTGCGCCTGCTGCAGCTCGGCGTCGGCAGCCGCTTTCTGTCGCCCGACGAGGTCCCGCCGCAGGCGGCCGATCTCGCCATCGGCGGCGCGTTGGCCTGGAGCGAAGGCCTGCTCGTGCGCACGCCCGAGGGGCAGTTGCGCCACGAGACGCTCTTCGCGCACGTGGGCGAGAAGGTGCCGCTGCTGCCGGGGGCGCCGGTGGCGCTCGTCGCGCACGCCGTCGGCAGCACGGCCAGCCACTTCGCGGCGCTCGGAGCCGACGGATCGCTCGTGCTGGGTACGGCGCGCGAGAAGACCTCCTTCCTCACGGGCGAGACGAGCCTGGTGCGCACGTCCTTCGCGCTGCCGCTGCCGCCGCACGCGGGCGAGGCGCGCCAGGTGGCGCTGGCGCTCGACGAGCAGGCCTCCAGCGTGTGCGTGCTGCGCGAGGACGGCTTCCTCGTGCGGCTCGACACGCGCGATCCGACCGAGCCGAGCGTGGCCGAGACGCTCAACGTGCTGCACGGCGAGGCGCGCCGGCTCGCCGCCGCGGGCGCGCTGCTGGGCGGCGAGACGCTCGTCGCGGGCGACGAGACGGGGGCCCTGGGCGGCTGGTTCCGCGCGCTCGACGCCGAGGGGACGACGCGCGACGGCCGGCGCCTGGTGAAGGGCCGCGCGCTGCCCGCGCACGACGCGCCCGTGGTCTCGCTCGCCAGCTCGGCGCGCGGTCGGCGGCTCGCGGCGGGTTACGCCGACGGCACCGTGGGCGTGTACCACGTGACCGCCAACGACGAGCTGCTGCGGCTCGACACGGGCACCGGCGCGCCCGTGCAGGCGCTGGCCTTCGCGCCGCGCGACGACGCCGTGCTGGCCGTCGCCGGCGACCGCCTGCTGCGCTGGACGATGCACGCCGAGCACGCCGGCGTGACGGCCTCGACGCTGTTCCTGCCGGTGTGGTTCGAGGGCGCGGCCGGGCCCGAGCACGTCTGGCAGTCGACCGGCGGCACCGACGACTTCGAGCCCAAGCTCGGCCTCGTGCCGCTGGTCTTCGGCACGCTCAAGGCCACGCTCTACTCGCTGCTCTTCGCGGTTCCCGTCGCGCTGCTGGCGGCGATCTACACCAGCGAGTTTCTGCCGCGGCGCGCGCGCATGAAGGTCAAGCCGCTCATCGAGCTGATGGCCAGCCTGCCGAGCGTCGTGCTGGGTTTCGTCGCGGCGCTGGTGCTGGCGCCCTTCCTCGAGACGGTCGTGCCGGCGCTGTTCGCGGTGCTCGTGGCCGTGCCCTGCGCGCTGCTGCTGGGCGCGCACCTGTGGCAGCTCCTGCCGCGCTCGCGCGCCATCCGCTGGGAGGGCGGGCCGCGCCTGGCGCTGATGAGCGCAGTGCTGGTCGGCGCGGTGCTGGCGGGCATCGCCGCCGGCCCGGCGCTCGAGCGGGCGCTGTTCGCGGGCGACGTCCGCGGCTGGCTGGCGGGGCGCGCCGGTTCGGCCACGGGCGGCTGGCTGGTGCTCAGCGTGCCGGCGGCGGCGCTGCTCGCCGTGTTCTTCAACGCGCGCGTCGTGCAGCCCGCGCTGCGGCGGCTCTCGGCGGGCCGCAGCCACCGCCACGCCGCGCTGTGCAGCCTGGCGGCCTTCCTCGTCACGGGTGGCCTGGTCGGCACGCTCGCGATCATCGCGGCGCAGGCGGCGGCCGCCGCCGGCCTCGACCTGCGCGGCGAACTGCTCGGCACCTACGTGCAGCGCAACGCGCTCATCGTGAGCGTGGTCATGGGCTTCGCCGTCGTGCCGATCATCTACACGCTGGCCGAGGACGCGCTGGCCTCGGTGCCTGAGCACCTGCGGGCCGCCTCGCTGGCCTCGGGCGCCACGCGCTGGCAGACGGCGCTGCGCGTCGTGGTGCCCACGGCGATGAGCGGCCTGTTCTCGGCCGTGATGATCGGCCTGGGGCGCGCCGTGGGCGAGACCATGATCGTCCTGATGGCCGCCGGCAACACGCCGATCATGGACTGGAACGTCTTCAACGGTTTCCGCACGCTCTCGGCCACGATCGCGGTCGAGCTGCCCGAGGCGCCGCCCGGCAGCACGCTCTACCGCGTGCTGTTCCTGGCCGCGCTGACGCTGTTCGCGATGACCTTCGTGATCAACACGCTGGCCGAGGTCGTGCGGCTGCGCTTCCGCAAGCGGGCCATGGAGCTGTGAAGACCGCCCCTCGCCCGCCGCTCGACACGCGCGCCCCGCGGCGTCTGCGCGGCGCGGCGCTCTCGGCCCACGGCGAGCCGGCCATCTGGATGACGGGCGGCGCGCTGGCCCTCGCGCTGCTCATGATCGTCGGCCTGCTGGGGCTGGTGGCGGCGCGCGGCCTGGTGACCTTCTGGCCCGCGCCGATCGTGCGCCTGCAGCTCGCGGACGGCGCGATCGTGCAGGGCGAGGTCACGCGCGAGGAGCCGCTGCCGACCGGCGACGCGCCCGGCCGGCGGCGCCTGCTGCGCACCGAGAACTTCGAGCTGACGGGCGAGCACTTCCGCTGGGTCGACGACGCGGCCGTGCTCGCCGAGTCCCGGCCCGAGTGGGCGCTGCTCGTCGAGCGCCGCTCGCAGGGGCGCGCCTACGGCGAACTCGCGGCGCTGGTCGTCGACGGCCAGCCGGTCGCGACGGGCGGCGAGCCGGCCTTCGAGGCCTGGCGCGCGCGCCGCGGCGCGGTGGCGGGGCGGCTGGAGGCGCGCGCCGACCTCGAGGAGGAGCTGGGCGAGATCAACGACGAACTCGAGGCGCTGCGCCTGGCCGCGCGCGCGGCCGTGCTCGCGCAGGGCGAGGACAGCGGCCCGGCCCGCGACGCGCAGGCGCACCTGGAGCGGCGCGGCGCCGAGCTGGGCGCCGCGTACGAGGCCGTCGCCGCGCGGCTCCTCGAGCACGGCCGCGCCGGGGCCGACGACGGCCTGCAGCTGCAGATCGCCGACGGGCGCACGCTGTTCGTGCCGCTCGACGAGGTCGTGCGCGCGGTGCCGGCCAACCGGCTCGGGCCGCTCGATCGCCTGGGCGTCTACGCCTCGCGGGCCTGGGAGTTCGTGTCCGGCGACCCGCGCGAGGCCAACACCGAGGGCGGCGTGTTCCCCGCCATCTACGGCACGGTCGTGATGACGCTGATCATGTCGCTGCTCGTCGTGCCCTTCGGCGTGCTCGCGGCGCTGTATCTCAAGGAGTACGCGCGGCAGGGGCTGGTCATCTCGATCGTGCGCGTGGCGGTGAACAACCTGGCCGGCGTGCCGAGCATCGTCTACGGCGTGTTCGGCCTCGGCTTCTTCTGCTACGGCCTGGGCGGCTGGATCGACGCGACGCTGCCGCTGGCGCAGGCGCGCCTGCCCAGCCCGACCTTCGGCACGAGCGGCATCCTGTGGGCCAGCCTCACGCTGGCGCTGCTCACGCTGCCGGTCGTGATCGTCGCCACCGAGGAGGCGCTCGCCGCCGTGCCCGGCAGCCTGCGCGAGGGCAGCTACGCCTGCGGCGCGAGCAAGTGGCAGACGATCCAGCGCATCGTGCTGCCGCGCGCGCTGCCCGGCATCATGACGGGCATGATCCTCGCGGTCGCGCGCGGCGCGGGCGAGGTCGCGCCGCTGATGCTCGTGGGCGCGGTCAAGCTGGCGGCCGAACTGCCGCTGGCGATCGACTCGGTGTTCCCGTTCGTGCACGCCGAACGCACCTTCATGCACCTCGGCTTCCACATCTACGACACCGGCTTCCAGAGCCAGAACAGCGAGGCCGCCAAGCCGATGGTCTTCACCACGACGCTGCTGCTGATCGGCATCGTCGTGATCCTCAACGTGATCGCCGTGCGCGTCCGCACGCGGCTGCGCTCGCGCTACGTGATGGGACGGTTCTGAGATGGGAGAGACGCCGAAGATGAGCAGCCCGACGACGCCGCCTTCCGTGCCGCGCACCTACCCGCCCGAAGGCGAGGGACCGTCGGTCGCGGCGGGCGCCGCGCCCCCGCCGGCCGGCGCGGTGCGCCCCGCGCGCGCCTCCGACGTGCTCGCCGCCATCGAGCGGGGGCAGGCCGTCACCTCCGAGATCCACGCCGAGCTGGCCCGGCAGGACGTCGTGCTGCGCGTGCAGGACTTCAGCCTCTGGTACGGCGAGGCGCAGGCGCTCTTCGACGTCTCGATGAGCGTTCCGCGCGGCAAGGTCACGGCGCTCATCGGGCCCTCGGGCTGCGGCAAGTCGACGCTGCTGCGCTCGGTCAACCGCCTCAACGACCTGATCGAGTCGGTGCGCATCGAGGGCGACATGCGCCTCAACGGCGACTCGATCTACGCGCGCGGCGTCGACGTCATCGAGCTGCGCAAGCGCATGGGCATGGTCTTCCAGAAGTCCAACCCCTTCCCGATGAGCATCTTCGAGAACGTCGTCTACCCGCTGCGCATCGACGGCGTGCGCGACCGGCGCCTGCTCGACGAGGTCGCCGAGCGCAGCCTGCGCGGCGCGGCGCTCTGGGACGAAGTGAAGGACCGCCTCTCGGAGAGCGGCCTGGGGCTCTCGGGCGGCCAGCAGCAGCGCCTGTGCATCGCGCGCGCCATCGCCGCCGAGCCCGAGGTGCTGCTCATGGACGAGCCCTGCTCGGCGCTCGACCCGATCGCGACGGGCCGCATCGAGGACCTGATCGCCGAACTCAAGGGCAACTACACCGTCCTGATCGTCACGCACAACATGCAGCAGGCCTCCCGCACCAGCGACACGACCGCCTTCATGTACCGCGGCCGGCTCATCGAGCACGGGCCCACCGAGGCGATCTTCACCGCGCCGCACCGCCCCGAGACCGAGGACTACATCTCCGGCCGCTTCGGCTGAGCGGGGGGCGGGCGTGAGGCGGAGGAACGGTCGATGAGCGAGCGCTTCGACGCCGAGCTGCTGGCCCTGCGCGGCAGCTTCACCGCGCAGATGAGTTCCTGCTTCGAGGCGCTCGAGCGCGCCCGCGAGGTGCTCGCGACGCGCGACACGGCCCTCGCCGCCCGCGTCGTGGCCTCCGACCGCGCCGTCGACCGCCAGGAACTCGCGATCGAGGCCGAATGCGTGCGCCTGCTCTCGCTGCGCCACCCCGTCGCCCGCGATCTGCGCCTGATCGTCTCGCTCATCAAGCTCAACGGCGAACTCGAGCGCATCGCCGACCACGCCGGCAACATCTGCAGGCTGGCCGCGACCGTCGTCGAGCGCGGCGGCGAGCTGCCGCCCGCCCTGCAGGACCTCGCCGAGCGCGTCGTGCGCGCCAGCCGCGAGGTCTTCCTGGCCCTCTCGCACGAGGACCTGCCGCGCGCCCGCGCCGTCCTCGCCGGCGACGCCGCCGTCGACCGCCTCGACCGCTCGGTGCGCCGCGCCGTGCACGAACTGCTCGAGAACCAGCAGGACGTCGAGTCGGCCCTCGCCGTCCACCGCATCAGCCGCGAACTCGAGCGCGCCGGCGACCTGCTCGGCAACATGGCCGAGGACATCATCTGGCTCGCGACCGGCGAGACCGTGCGGCACTCGGGGGCGGCGTAGGGACGCGCTCGGGGCGCGGGGGAACGCGCTCAGGGCGCTCCCGCAGGGAGTGCGCGGCGACTCGGACAGACTCCCTCGCGCGGCGGCCTCGGCGCCGGCACTGCCGGCGCCTCTCCGCCGCGCTACGAAGCTCGCCGCCGCGCACTCCCTGCGGGCCGCCCGACGAGGCGGGGGGCGATGGGCGATCATGTCAGTTCGGGCGCCGGGGAGCGGAGCACGGTCGCGCGTCGAGCGGCCTTGACCGCTGCGCTGCCGGCGCGATACTGCCGGCCATCTCCGGGGGCCATGGAGGGACCGCTCATGCGTGGCTGCGCTGTTCGTTCCGTCAGTCTCTCGCTGTTCGTGATGCTGGGTTGGGCGCATGCGAGCGCGCCCAGCCTCTGCAGCGCGGACAAGGCGCCCGTCCCCGACGCGGCGGCGCTCGCCGCCAAGCTCGAGAAGCTGAAGTCGGACGTGTATCCGACCGAGTACGGCGATCTCGACACGCCCGAGAAGCGGCAGCTACTCGCCCGTCGCATGCTCGCCGCGACCGGCTCGATCGCCAGCGCCTCCGTGGATCGTTACGCCCTGCTGGATCAGGCCTGTGCGCTTTCGATCTCGGCCAGCGATCTCGCCACGGCCTTCACTGCGATCGATCAGGTGGACCGCTGGTTCGCGATCGACGTGCGGGAGCGGAAGGTCGCGGCGCTGCTGGCCATCGCGTCGGACCCGCCGCCGTCCATCTCGTCGCAGATCGCGGCGGCGGCGCTGTCGCTCTGCCTGGACTCGATCCACATCGGCGACGCGCCGACCGCCTCGCGGCTCCTCGAGCTGACCGAGGAGCACGCGCACGTCACCGAGGACGGTGCGATGATCCCGGATCCGCGAGAGGCCCGTGCGGCGCTGGCCGACTACCGGCGCGTCGAGCCGGCCATGGAGCGATTGCGCGCGGATCCCGAAGACCCGGAGGCGAATCTCGCCGCAGGTTCGTACTACTGGTTCGTGCTCGGGGACTTCGAGCGAGGTGCGGCGTGCCTCTCCCGCTCGTCGGACGAGGCGCTCAGGGCGCTGGCGCTCGCCGAGCTGGTTCCTCCGTCGACAGGCGCGCAGCAGAGCGAACTGGGAGGCAAGTGGCGCGCCTACGCCGAGTCGCAGGAGGGCACCGTTCGACAGGGTGCGCTGCGCCGCGCCAAGCACTGGTATGACGAGGCGCGGCTGCTGATCCGGCCAGGCGACCTGGATCGCATCGCCTTGGACAACCGCATCCGGGAAGTCGACGAACTGTTGGCGCAGGCCGCCGCGGATCCCTCCGCGGCTGCCGCCGTGGAACCGCCTGCGGCTCCGGCTCCCGTGAGCGACGAGGACGAACACGCCGCGCTCGTCCGCGCGCTCAAGGCCCAGGACGATGCGGAGGCCGCTGCGAGAGCGGCGCTGGAGGCTTGGCTGCCCGAGGAACGGGCGCGGCTCGTGAAGGCGCTCCCCAAGTCGCGCCGACCGGCGAAGGCATCGTCGGCGAAGATGTCCGCCCCGAGAACCTACGGCAAGGACGCGATCGCGATCGTGCGCGACCTCGGACTGCTGTGGTTGGCGCGTCATCAGTCCGAGGGCGGGTACTGGTCCTGCGGCGCCTTCGATGTGGAGTGCGACGGCGACGAAGGCGTGTGCGACGGACTCGGACGGCCGCAGTTCGATGTCGGCGTCACCGGACTGGCCCTGCTGTGCTTCCTGCGCAGCGGCCACGGCCCGATCGACGGACCCTACGCGCCCGTCGTGCGGGCCGGGCTCCGCTACCTTTCCGACGTCCAGTCGCCCGACGGGAACTTCGACGTCGCGGACACGGTCAACTACACGTACTCGCACTTCATCGCCACGCTGGCGATGGTCGAGGCGTTCGCGCTGACGCGCGACGAGTCGTACGGCGCGTCCGCCGCCAAGGCTCTGCGCCACACGTCGTCGATCCGCAACCCGGGCGCGGCCTGGCGCTATGCGGCATCGAGCCCGGAGATGGTCAACGGCCGGATGAACGACGTCTCGGCCACGACGTGGGCCCTCATGGGCTTGGCGGCGGCACGGACGTGTGGTCTTGAGGTCGATTCGAGCGTTCTCGACGAGCCCATGGTCTTCGTGGAGGAGATGACCGATCCGACCAACGGCCGCACCGGCTACTTCGAACGCAACGGTCGCCCGGCGCGCACTGAGCCCGGTCGGTTGCTGTGGCCAGACGATCAGTCCGAAGCGATGACCGCAGCCGGCGTGCTCTGCCGGCTCTATGTGGATCCTCAGCTCAGCCGGCCCGGCAACAGGGAGATGGTCGAGATGGGCTGCGTCGTCCTTGGCAAGATGCCTCCTCTCTGGCACGACGATTGGCCTGGGCGCCGTGACTTCTACTACTGGCGCCACGCGACCGAGGTCCTTGCGCGATTCGGTGGCCGCGAGTGGAGGGACTGGAAGCAGAGCCTGGCAATGGTGCTGGTCGAGCATGTCGAACGCACCGGGGAGGAACTCGGATCGTGGCCGCAGGAGGTCGATCCGTGGGGCGAGTTCGGGGGCCGCGTCTATTCGACGAGCATGATGGTCCTGTCCGCGTCGGCAGCAGCCGCCCGCCCGTAGCGGCGCCGCAGCCCATGATCATCAGCCGCCGAGTGTGCGAGGCGGCACGAGCGCGCGCGGCATGGACGACACGCGCAACGTCGGGCGGCACGAGGGAGGTGCGCGGCGGCGAGCTTCGTAGCCGTTTGGGCTGTCGACGGCGAAGCCGTCGACTTGGCCAAACGGTGAGGGAGTCTGTCCGAGTCGCCGCGCACCTCCCTCGGGAGCGCCCTGAGCGCGTCGGTCGCCGGCCGATCACGCGGCGATCGTCGCGCCGTCGTTCAGCCCAGCGCGATGCGGCGGCGTCCGGCGGTGAACTTGCCGAGCGACTGCGGGAGCGCGAGATCGGGCCAGAGGTATTCGGCGCTGCGCGACTCGGGGCGGTAGACGGCGGTGTAGAGGGTGCCGAAGCCGCGCGCGTAGTCGCGGCTGTAGAGCGGCGGGCGCAGGAAGTCGGCGACGAGGGCCTCGGGCGTGGTGCTCGCGTCGGCGAGGCGCGCGTAGAGGTGCTGCTCGCGGGCGAGGGTGTCGGTGGCGCGCGCGTGCCGCGGCCACTCGATGCGTCCCTGGTGGTTGGTCGAAACGGGCACCTTGCGCACGATGGCCGGCGCGTCGGGGCCGGTGAAGACGGTGGCGAAGTCGCCGCGCGCATCGAGCACGACGATGTTGTAGGCCATGTGGGTGGGGACGCGGCGCAGCACGGCGAGGGCCTGCGGCGTGTCGTCGCAGGTCTGCAGGATGTGGCGCACGAGCAGCGGCGCGCCGAAGCCGGGGCCGACCTGCTGGCGGCCGCCGAAGGAGAGCGAGACGCACAGGCCCGCGTCGTTGAGGCCGTCGAGCGCGCCGATCAGGCAGTCGGTCATGGCGAGCACGGCGCGGCCCTGCCACTCGCTGCGCAGCAGCAGGCCCTCGAAGAGGCGCGGCGCGTAGTCGTAGTTGCGGACGAGCAGCAGCTCGTCGCCGGCCCAGACGGCCTGGCTGCAGCCGACGATGTAGGGCGGCGGGCGCCACAGCGAGAGGAAGCGCGCCTGGCTGTCGCTGCCGCCGGCGAGATCGACGAGCTGTCGCCAGAGCGGCAGCAGTTCGGGCAGGTGCTCGCGCAGCGCGGCCTCGCAGGCGAGGTAGTCGGGGCGCGCGGCGTCGCCCTCGGCCAGGAACCAGCGGTGGTAGGCGGGCCACAGGCGCGCGAAGCGCGCCGCCCAGTCGGGGCCCGGCGCGCGCTCCGCGAACGCGTCGAGCACGAGCGCGGGCGCGGCCGGATCCACGAGGGCTACAGGATCTTGAAGGCGCCGGCCTGCAGGTCGACCGGCGGGTGGGCGGGCGCCGCGGCGGCGAAGGGTTCGGCGCGGTACATGCCGCGCAGCCCGTCGATCCACTGCTTGGCGCGGCGGTTGAGGCGGAAGTGGTCGGTCATGAGCCGGCCGCGCGTGATCAGGATCCCCAGGTCGGCGCCCTCGTAGCGCCAGTCGCCCGGGCCGCTGATGCGCAGCCAGAAGGCCTCGTTCTCGGTCTCGACCGCGCGGCGGTGGTAGTCGAAGCGCGCGTACTCGATGCCGCCGCCCTTCTTCAGGCGCCAGATGCCCGACTCGGGCGCCTGCGTGATGTGGTCGACCGTCCTGCCCGGGTGCTTCACGACGAGCTGCGCCCAGTCGTCGATGTTGGTGGGATGCGACCAGCGCTCGTTGAGGTCGTCGATGTCGAAGTCGAAGTCGACGCCCGAGAACTCGAGCAGGTGGAACAGGAACAGCGGCACGTCGGCGTGCGCGAAGGCCGCGTGGTTGGTCATGCTGCTCGCGCCGGTGATGCGCGGGTTGAGCTCGCCCAGATACAGCGTCTCGGCGTCGAGATCGATCAAAAAGTCGAGCTCGAAGTAGCCGCGGTAGCCCTCCTTGCGGAGCTGCTCGCCGAAGGCGAAGGTGTACTGCATGGCCTGGTCGCGCAGCTTCTGCGTGAAGGCCCCGGGGAAGATCTCGTTGCCGCACCAGCCGCCCTTGTAGGGCGTGAGCTCCTTGAAGCCGACCAGCTCGGTCATGATCGGCCCGACGATCGTGCCCCGCTTGGTGGTGCAGGCCTCGATCGCGCTGCCGCGGCAGCGGATGCGCCGCATGATCTTGACCTCGGGCTCGGCCGCGATCTCCTCGGCGTGCGCGTCCCACTCCGACTCCTTCTCGATGAAGAAGGTCGTGTGGCCCGAGTCGCCGTAGGCGGTCTGCACGACGAGCTTGGGGCCGAGCTTGGCCTTGTCGGCGGCCGCGCGCAGCTCCTTCCAGCTCGTGACGCGCGCGAGCACGTTGGGCACCGAGGGCACGCCGGCCTCGTTGCCGATGCGCACCGTCTCGACCTTGTTGTCGACGCGGCTGCGCAGCTTGGCCGAGGGGAACCAGATGTCGAGGCCGACCTTGCGCGCCAGCTTCTCGCTCTCCTCGTCGAACATCAGGAACACGGCCTTGCCGAGGTCGCGCGTGCGGCGCCGGTCGCGCGCGCGGCGGCGCACGAAGTCGACGGTCTCCTTGTGCGCGAGCAGGTAGTTGACGATGTCCTCGATGCTGTCGAAGTCGCGGTGGGGCTGCTCGCTCGGCACGAAGGTGTTCGGGTGACGGCCGTCGAAGCAGTCGATGTAGTTGATGAAGCGGAAGTTCCTGACCCACTCGTCGACGCCGAGCAGGTTGAAGTTGGTCGCCGAGGTGAAGTAGATCGGCGCCTCGTTGCGGTGGAAGAAGCGGCGGATGTCGGAGATGCCGCGCAGCTTGGGCGCCGGCACCTCGCGCACCCGCGTGCGGGCCCTGGCCTTCGTGTTCTTCTTCGTCGTCTGCTTCGCCCGCTGCTTCATCGCGCGCTCTCCTTGCGGGCACGTTCGAGCGCCGCCTCCGTGAAAATGCGCAGGCCGAACTCCGGCCTGTAGCCGTGGATCTCCTTGGTGTCGAGCGCGCACATGTAGGCCACGATGTCGGCCGAGACGACCTGCCCCGGCACGAGGATCGGGAAGCCCGGCGGGTAGGGCGTCACGAAGCCGGCCGAGACCGGCTCCCGCCCCGACGCGATGAGCTCCTCGATCGGGCCGCCGATGGGCACGTACTCGACGAGCGCCTCGTCGCCCGTGAGCATGAAGGCGCGGCGCAGGTGCCCCTCGGGCGTGCCGCCCGGGTCGCCGCGGAACACGTCGTGGAAGCGCGAGAAGTCGGGCAGCGGCGGCAGCCGCGTCGTCAGGCCCGCGACGGCCTCCTCCCAGGCGCGGCGCTCGGCCGGGCCGTCGTCCTCGTGCTCCTCGTCGAGGCGGTGCGCCATGCGCACGAGCACCTCGATCAGGTGCGCGACCGAGCTGCGCGTCGTGCCGATGTTGGTCATGAACAGCACGGTGTTGCGCGAGGTCTTGTTGATCTGGATGCCGTAGCGCGCCGCCAGCTCGTTGCGCCGGAAGGTGTCGCCGTCGATGCCGGTGCGGCCGATGAACAGGGTCAGGCGCGTGGGGTCGAGCACGAACTCGTCCTGCACCCAGGCCTGCTCCATCGGAGCCCAGCCGTGCTTGGCGTCGTAGTAGGCCTCCATTCCCGAAGGCCGGTACGCGGCCGGGATCATGTCCTTGGGCGGCAGGAAGCGGAACCAGCGCGAGAGCAGCGGGTTGCCCGCGACCTTCTCGCGCAGCACCATCGCCAGCTCGATCTGCTTGGCGACCATCTCGAAGCCCTCGAGCTCGCACTGCCGGCGGCCCACGTCGAGGCTCGCCAGGATCTGGTAGTTGGGCGAGGTCGAGGTGTGCGTCATGTAGGCGTCGTGGAAGGCGTGCTCGGCCGCGCCCCAGTCCTGGTCGAACACGTGGATCATCGAGCCCTGGCGCAGCGAGGTGAGCGTCTTGTGCGTGGACTGCGTGGCGTAGACGCGCACGCGCACCTGGTCGGGGTCGGGCATCGCGGCGCGGGCGGCCTCGTCGCTCGCGGCCCAGGCCGCGGCGTACTCGGGGCTCCGGTAGCGGTCGCGCAGCACGCGCGCCGCCGCCATCGCCGTGCGCCGCCGGTACAGCGGCGAGAAGCGCGCGAAGGCGAACCAGGCCTCGTCCCAGACGAAGACCAGGTCGGGCTTGATCGCCAGGCACTCGTGCATCACGCGCTCGGGGTCGTACACGATCCCGTCGAAGGTGCAGTTCGTGAGCAGCAGCATGCGCACGCGGTCGAGCTTGCCGGCGGCCTTCAGCTCGAGCAGGTGGCGCTTGATCGACGCGAGCGGCACGGCGCCGTAGAACGACCAGTCGTGCAGCGGGTAGCTGTCGAGGTACACGACCTGCGCGCCGGCCAGCACGAGCGTGTAGTGGTGGCTCTTGTGGCAGTCGCGGTCGACGAGCGCGATGTCGCCGGGACGCGCGAGGGCCTGCACGACGATCTTGTTCGCGGTGCTCGTGCCGTTGGTGACGAAGAAGGTGCGGCGCGCGCCGAAGGCCCGCGCGGCGGCCTCCTGCGCCTCCTTGATCGAACCCTTGGGGTCGAGCAGCGAGTCGAGCCCGCCGCTCGTCGAGCTGGTCTCGGCCAGGAAGATGTTCAGGCCGTAGAAATCGGCCATGTCGCGGATCCAGTGGCTGTTGACCAGCGACTTGCCGCGCGAGATGGGCATGGCGTGGAACACGCCGGTGGGCTTGTCGGCGTACTCGCGCAGGGCCGTGAAGAAGGGCGTCCGGAAGCGCTCCTCGATGCCCCGCAGGATCGACAGGTGCAGCTCGAGGTAGTCCTCCTGGCGGTAGAAGATGCGCCGGAAGATCTGGCCCGCCGTGCTGGCCAGCTCCTCGACCGAGACGTCGGTCGCGAGGAACAGGTCGAGTTCGGGGCGCAGCTGCGCGAGCACGCTGCCCAGCGCGGTGCCGCGTTCGGCCGGGGTCATGCGCGAGATGGAGGCGTCGTCGATGCCCGAGAGGTACTGCTGCAGCACCTCGAGGCGGTGCCGGCTGCGGAAGGGGAAGCCGTGGCGCACGACGACCGACTGGATGTTGAAGTTGAACAGCGCCGCGATGACGGCGTCCTCGAAGCTCGGCACGACGACGAGGTCGTAGACGAACTTGTCCTGCGTGCGGCGCGTCTCGCGGATGCCCTCGCGCAGCGCCGCCTCCTCGGGCGGACTGAGCGCGTCGACCACGAGCACCTCGAAGTAGGGCCGCGCGAAGGCGCCGCGCCGCCCGGCCGTCTCGGCGATCTCGTCCTCCTCCTCGCCCTCGGCCCAGTCGTCGCCGGGCAGCAGCGGGATGTGCCGCCGCCGGTAGCTGTGGTTGGAGATCGCGCGCACGGTGCGCGAGGTGATCGCCGCCAGCTCGCCGAACTCGCCCTGCTCGAACAGCAGGCACATGTGCCGGAAGGCCGGCATGCCGGGGAAGGCCCAGTAGCTCTCGATGGGTTCGAGCAGCTCGCGGATCTCGAGCGCGCGGCGGCGCTGCTCGCGCGCCTCTTCCTCGCCGATGCGCTTCTCGGCCAGGCGGTCGACGCAGTTCTTGAACTCGTTCCAGGTGTCGGTGCGCAGGCGCGCGGCGCGGTAGTGCGCCGACAGGCTGGGGGCGGGGGCGACGCGCGGCGCGCCGACGGCGGCGGGGCCCCGCGTCACGCCTGGCCCTCCTCGAGGGCGCGCGCCTCGCGGATCGAGCGCCGTGTCGGCGTGACGAGCGGCCCGAGGCTCCGCAGGTAGGCGTCGCCGGGCCCGCCCTCGCGATACACGCTGAAGTCGACCTTGCGGTCGCGGAAGCTCTTGAGCGGCTGCCCGAGGCCGAACAGGCCCATGTCGCGCCCGCGCCGCGAGGCGTCGATGTTCACGTCGACGGGCATGATCTCCTCGCCGGCACCGGCCTCGTGCACCACCGTGCCGGTGGGGCGCACGATGATCGAGCGGCCGTAGCCGCCGTCGCCCACGCCGTTGACGTCGAAGAAGAAGCACTGGTTCTGCGCGGCCGAGGCGCGCGCGATGGCCAGCTCGATGTCGCGGTCGATGGTGTTCGTCATCGTGGGGTGCAGGATGACTTCGCAGCCCATCGCCGCCAGCGTGCGGGTGGTCTCCGGGAACCACATGTCGTAGCAGATGGACACGCCGAAGCGCCCGACCTTGGGGACGTCGAAGGCGAGGAACTCCTCGCCCGCCTCGACGCCCGCCTCGTAGGGGCGGAAGGGGAACATCTTGCGGTAGCGCCCGACGACCGTGCCGGCCGGGTTGATGACCGAGGCCGTGTTGAAGACCTGGTCGCCCGCCTGCTCGAAGATCGTGCCGGGCAGCAGCCACACGCCGTGCTTGGCCGCCATCTCGCAGAAGGACTTCTCGGCCGGGCCCGGCAGCGGCTGCGCGTGGGCCAGGCTGGGCCCGAAGGCGCACAGCTCGGAGAACATGACCATCTCGACCCACGGGAAGCGGGCCATGACGACGTCGAGCTTGTGCCGCATCATCGGCACGTTGTCGTGGCCGTAGCGCACGGCCATCTGCACGCCGGCGATCGCGAAGGGCCTCATGCGGCGGCCTGCGCCTCGCGCAGCGCGCGCTCGAGCAGCCCGAGGCCTTCGTCGACGAGGGCGTCGTCCGCGCTGAGCGGCACGAGCATGCGGATGACGTTGCTGTACAGCCCGCAGGAGAGCACGATCAGGCCGAGCTGCGCCGCGCGCTGGCAGACGGCCTTGGTGAGCGCGGCGTCGGGCTCGCGCGTGGTGCGGTCGCGCACCAGCTCGATCGCGGTCATCGCGCCCAGCGTGCGCACGTCGCCGAGGCAGGCGAAGCCCGGCTGCGCCGCCAGCGCGCCCAGGCGCGTCGTCATGCGCCGGCCGATGGCGGTCGCGCGCGCGCACAGCCCGAGGCGCTCGATCTCGTCGAGCACCGCGAGGCCCGCCGCGCAGGCGACCGGGTTGCCGCCGTAGGTGCCGCCGAGCCCTCCCGGGCCGGGCGCGTCCATGATGCGCGCGGTGCCGACGACGCCCGAGAGCGGCAGGCCGCCCGCGAGGCTCTTGGCGACGGTGATCAGGTCGGGCTTCACGCCCGAGTGCTCGATGCCGAACATCCTGCCGGTGCGCGCGAAGCCGGCCTGGATCTCGTCGGCGACCAGCACGATGCCGTGCTCGTCGCACAACGCGCGCAAAGAGCGCAGGAACTCGGCGGGCGCGGCGTAGAAGCCGCCTTCGCCGAGCACCGGCTCGATCACGATCGCCGCCACGCGCTCGGGCTCGATGTCGCCCTTGAACAGCCGCTCGATCGCGGCCAGCGAGGCCGCGCCGTCGACGCCGCGGTACTCGGCCGGGTAGGGCGCGTGGAACACCTCGCCCGGGAAGGGCCCGAAGCCCGTCTTGTAGGGGTTGACCTTGCCGGTCATGCCCAGCGTGAGCAGCGTGCGGCCGTGGAAGCCGCCCGTGAAGCAGATCACGCCGCTGCGCCCGGTGTGGGCGCGCGCGATCTTGACCGCGTTCTCGACGGCCTCGGCGCCGGTCGAGAAGAACACGCTCTTGGCCGGCCCCTCGCCGGGGAACAGCGCGTTGAGGCGTTCGGCCAGCGCCACGTAGACCTCGTAGGGCATGACCTGGAAGGACACGTGCGTGAAGCGCTGCAGCTGCGCCGCGATCGCCGCCTGCACGGCGGGATTGCCGTGGCCGACGTTCATCACGGCGATGCCGCTGGCGAAGTCGATCAGGCGGCGGCCCTCGGCGTCGACGATCTCGGCGCCGCAGGCCGAGCCGGCGAACACGGGCAGCGCGTGCGCGACGCCGCGCGCGACGGCCGCCTCGCGGCGGGCCATGAGTTGGCTGTTGGCGGCGCTCGCGCGCCCGGGAGCTGCGGTCTTCATGAGGTCTGCGCCACGTAGACGGTCTTGATGTTCACGAATTCGCGGATGCCGAAGGCCGAGAGCTCGCGTCCCCAGCCCGACTCCTTGATGCCGCCGAAGGGCAGCCGCGGGTCGCTGCGGACGAAGTCGTTCACGAACACGGCGCCGGCGTTCAGCTCGCGCGCCGCGAGGCGCTCGCCGCGCGCGACGTCGCGCGTGAAGACCGCGGCGCCGAGCCCGAAGCAGCTGTCGTTGGCGATCGCGACCGCGTCGGCCTCGTCGCGCGCGGGGAGGATCGAGGCCACCGGCCCGAAGGTCTCCTCGGCGTAGACGGCGTGCGCCCGCGTGACGCCGCCGAGCACGGTGGGCGGGTAGAAGGCGCCGGGCCCGGGCGGGACGACGCCGCCGAGCAGCAGTTTCGCGCCCGCCTTCACGCTGCGCTGCACCTGATCGTGCAGCTCGTCGCGCAGGTCGACGCGGGCCATCGGCCCCAGGTCGACGCCCTCGTCCTGCAGCGGGTCGCCGAAGGTCTTGCCGCGCATGGCCTCGACGACCAGCTCGGTGAAGCGCGGGAGCGCGTCCCGCACGACGATGAAGCGCTTGGCCGCGATGCAGCTTTGGCCGGTGTTGATCAGGCGGCTCGCCACGCAGGCCTTCGCGGCCAGTTCGAGGTCGGCGTCGGCCAGCACGAGGTAGGGGTCGCTGCCGCCGAGCTCGAGCACGCTGGGCTTGAGCACGCTCGCCGCCACGCCGGCCACGGCCTTGCCCGCCGGCGTGCTGCCGGTGAGCGTCACGGCCGCGACCTGCGGCGCGCGGATGATCTCGGCCACGCGCGCGCTGCCGACGGCGATGTTGGCGAACAGTCCCTCGGGCAGGCCGGCGTCGCGCCACAGCTGCTCCATCGCGACCGCGCTGCCCTGCACGTTGGCGGCGTGCTTGAGCAGCCCGCCGTTGCCGGCCATGAGCGCGGGCGCGGCGAAGCGGTAGACCTGCCACATCGGGAAGTTCCAGGGCATGACCGCGAGCACGACGCCGAGCGGGTTGAAGGCCACGTAGCTGCTGCGCGCCTCGGTGGCGATCGGCTGCGGCGCGAGGAAGGCCTCGCCCTGCCGCGCGTAGTACTCGCAGACGAGCGCGCACTTCTCGACTTCGCCCCGGCCCTGCGCGAGCGGCTTGCCCATCTCCTCGGCCATCAGGCGCGCGTACTCGGGGGCGCGCTCGCGCAGCAGCTTCGCCGCGGCGTGCAGCACCGTCGCGCGCTGCGCGAAGCTGCCGGCCGCCCAGGCGCGCTGCGCCGCCGCGGCCCGTTCGAGGATCGCGCGCAGCGCGTCGGCGCTCGTCTCGGGCCACTCCCGGACGAGGCGTCCGGTCGCCGGATTGACGGTCTGCATCGACATGGATTTCCCTTGGAAACGCACGAAAAGCGGCGACGCATCCTAACAAACGCGGAGGCCGCTTTCGACGCGGCCGCGCGCCGCGGCGCCCGGCGCGCTCAGCCCGCGTCGGGCTCGGGGTCGACGCCCAGTCCGTCCGCGACGCGGTTGATGTAGGCGAAGTACGCCGTGACCTGCGCGGCGTCGTGGATCGCGCGGTCGTCGAGCCCGACCGCGCGCAGCGCCTCGATGTCGCGCGCGTCGATCGCCGACGGACTCAGGCTCAGCTTCTCGGCGTAGCGCAGCAGCGCGAGCAGGCGCGGGCCGGGCGCCGCCGCGCTGCCCTGCGCGGCGATGTCCTGCGCGAAGTCGGCGCCGCTCGCCGGCTCGTCGTCGCCGGCCGGCCGTCCGTCGCGCTCCTTGTCGACCTCGGCACGGAGGTCGGCCGCGTGGGCCGCCGTTCAGTAGAAGCACTCGTTGACGCGCGACACCGTGACGGCGATGGCCTCGCGCTCGACGCGCGTCAGCGGCGAGGGCCCGTGCATGAGCGCCTGGTAGAGCTGCAGCGAGGCGCCGAGCGCCGCCGGGTTGGGGCTCTGCAGCTCCAGGATCCGGTAGACTCGGCCGGCGCGCCGCACCGCGGCGTCGTACAGGCGGGCCAGTTCGCCCGTCGCCCCGGAGGGAGGAATGGTCGTGATGAAGGCCATGGCGGGCAGTCTAGGTTCCGCGCGCGAGGGCGCGCCACGGCGCGCGGCGCCGCCGCGCCCGCTCGCCGCCCTGCTCGCGCTCGCGCTCGCCGCGGTGGCGCTGGCGGACGGGCGCT
>CAZBBB010000034.1:0-28850 GCA_964490005.1 uncultured Phycisphaerales bacterium
CGGCCACCGCCGCCGCCGCCGTAACCGCCGCCACCGCCGCCACCGCCGCCACGGCCACCGCCGCCGCCGCCGTAACCGCCGCCACGACCACCGCCGCCGCCGCCGTAACCGCCGCCACCGCCGCCGCGACCACCGCCGCCGCCGCCGAACCCGCCGCCGCCCTCACGCGAGCGCTCCTGCGCCTCGTTGCAGCGGATGGTCCGGCCGTCAAGCTGGGCGCCATCCATCGCGGACATGGCCGACTTGCCGTCTTCCGCGCGCTCGAACGTGACGAAACCGAAGCCACGGCTGCGGCCCGTCATCCGATCCTGCACCACGACGGCATCCGTCACGGTGCCGTACGACTCGAACGCGGCGCGCAGGGACGCCGAATCCGTGTTCCAGGACAAACCACCCACGAAGAGCTTCACTCATGAACTCCGAGCAACGGCCGGGACGGCGATTGCCGAAAGGAAAGGAAGAGGAGGGGCGCGGCGCTGCGTGTGCCTGACCGCCATTCCCCGAATCGAAAACTCCGGTCGCCATGCCGAAGGCAGGCGCGGACCACTTGACTTCGGGCGCGGATCATACCCTCCCCCGGGCCGCGGCTGTCCAGAATCCGGCGTCCGGGCGGGTGCGGGCAGGGGCCGGTCGGGGGCCCGACCGGGCCCAGCGCGGCGGCCCCGTGCCGCCCCCGGGGGCCCTCAGCTCTCGGCGCCGACCAGCCGCCCGACCAGCGCGCGCACGCGGGACGCGGCCTCCTCGGCACCCAGCGCGTCGACGCAGGGCAGCAGCGGCGGGCTCCGGGTCGACCCCGTCACGGCCACCCGCAGTCCCATGAACAGGTCGCCGACCTTCAGGCCGGCCGTCTCGGCCAGCGCGCGCAGGGCCGTCTCGCGCGCCGCGTCGGTCTGGCCGGCGCGCGTCAGCAGGAGGTCGGCGGCGGCGAGCAGCGCCGTGCGCAGCGCCTCCGGGTCGGCCTTCTTCACCTTCGCGGCGAGGCCGGCCAGGTCCGGCTCGACGCGCCCGGTCAGCCAGGCCGAGGCCTCGGCGAACTCGCCCAGCGTGCGCAGCCGGTCCTGGAAGAGCGGCAGCACGGCCGCCAGCGTCGCGGCGTCGAAGCCCGCGCCGAAGCCCTCGGCCAGCATGCGCCCGGCGAGCTGCTCGGCCGTCAGCGCGCGGATCTTGGCGCCGTTGATCCAGTCGAGCTTGGCGAAGTCGAAGATCGGCCCGCCGGTCGAGATGTCGGCCGGGTCGAACTTCGCCACGAACTCCTCGAGCGTGAAGT
Organism: uncultured Phycisphaerales bacterium; assembly: GCA_964490005.1. Classification (GTDB taxonomy): domain Bacteria; phylum Planctomycetota; class B15-G4; order B15-G4; family B15-G4; genus CAZBBB01. The sequence goes on from CAZBBB010000034.1 coordinate 1,268, forward strand.
CCTCGCTCTGCTCGCGCGGGCTCCAACCCTGCAGCGCGAGGAAGTTGAGCAGCCCCTCGGGCAGATAGCCCTGCCGGCGGTACCACAGCAGCGAGGTCGGGTTCTTGCGCTTGGAGATCTTGGTCTTGTCGGCGTTGCGCAGCAGCGAGAGGTGCGCGATGGTCGGCATCTCCCAGCCGAAGGCCTCGTAGAGCAGCACGTGCTTGGGCGCGCTCGGGATCCACTCCTCGGCGCGCATGATGATCGTGACGCCCATGAGGTGGTCGTCGACGACGTTGGCCATGTGGTAGGTCGGCAGGCCGTCGCTCTTGAGCAGCACCTGGTCGTCGACGTTCTCGTGGTCGATCTCGATCGTGCCGCGCAGCAGGTCGGTGAAGCGCGTGGCGCCGGGGCGCGGGACGAGCAGGCGCACGACGTGGGACTCGCCCGCGGCGGCCCGCGCGGCCGACTCGCTGGCCGGCACCGCGCGGCAGCGGCCGTCGTAGCCGGTCGGCCGCTGGGCGGCCTTCTGGAAGGCGCGCAGCTCCTCGAGCCGCTCGGGCGTGCAGAAGCAGCGGTAGGCGTGGCCGCTCGCGACCAGCCGCGCCGCGTGCTCGGCGTAGATCGCGCTGCGCTCGCTCTGGCGGTAGGGCCCGGCCGGCCCGCCGCTCTGCGGGCACTCGTCGGGGTGCAGCCCCAGCCAGGCCAGCGCCTCGTGGATCTGGCTCTCCGACTCGCGGGTGCTGCGCGCCTGGTCGGTGTCCTCGATGCGCAGGATGAAGCGCCCGCCGTGCCGGCGCGCCCAGGCCCAGTTGAACAGGGCCACGTAGGCGGTGCCGACGTGCGGGTCGCCCGTGGGCGACGGCGCGATGCGCGTGACGACCGTCACGGGCGGGCCGGCCCCTGCCCGAGTTCGTGGAGCTGCTTGAGCTGCGCCAGCCGCCCCATGCAGACCATCACGTCGCCGATCGCGAGCGGCTTGTTCGGGTCGGGATTGAAGCGCGTGCTGTCGCCCGCGCGCCGCATCGCGATCACGATGATGTCGAGCCGGGCGCGGATGTCGGCCTCGCGCAGGCTGCGGCCGACGAGCGCGCTGCCCTGCTCGACGGTGATCTCGCGCACGCGCACCTCGCCGCTGGCGCTGGCCGGCGTCTCCTCGGAGAAGATGCGCATCAGGTCCATGACCGCGGGGCGCACGAACTCGGCGCCGATCTTGCGTTCGCTGCGCTCGAAGGGCGACACCACCCGGTCGGCGCCGGCCCGCTGGAACTTGCCGCGCGCGTGCGCCGAGGTGTGGCTGGCGATGATGAACACGTCGGCGTTCAGTTCGCGCGCCGTCATCGTCGCGAACAGGTTGTCGCTCTCCTCGGGCAGCAGGAAGATCGCGCCGCGCGCGCGCTCGACGCCGGCCTCCTTGAGCGTGTCGGGGGCGAGCGCGTCCCCGAGCACGCCGGCATGGCCGTCGCCCTCGGCCTGCGCGATGCGCTCGGTCGACTTGTCGACGACGACGACCGAGACGCCCTCGGCGGCGAGGTCGCGCGCGACGATCTGGCCGGTGGCGCCGTAGCCGCACACGAGCACGTGGTCGTTGATCGAAAGCAGGGCCGTCATGGTCGGGTCAGCGCTCGGCGCCTGACTGCAGGCGGATCTCGGAGAACAGCGTCACGCCGCGGCTGGCCAGCAGGCCGACGTCGCCGCGCAGCGCCGCCAGCGGATACTTGAGCGCATCGACGGCCTGTCTGTCCACGATGGGCCGGACGAGGTCGCCGTTCAGGCGCACGGCGACCCGCGGCCCGCGCGCCTCGATCCGCAGCACCACGCCCTGCCGGGCGTCGTAGTTCGCCTTGACCGAGCCGTCGCCGCGGAAGGTCCAGCCCCCGTCGAAGCTGCCGAAATCGACGTTGTTGACCTCGTCGCCGGTCCGACGCAGCACGATCGCCTCGAAGTGGTCGGCGTCGCGGGCGCCGAAGACCAGCCCGGCGATCTCCCAGGCCTCCGAGGCCACGATCCTCGCCTCGAGCGTCCAGTCGCCGTCGACGGCCCGGTCGACGAACAGGGTCTGGTAGAGCGAGGCCCCGGCCTCGTCGGCCACGGCCGGCTGCTCGAGGCGCGCCGTGTCCGACTCGATGCCCTTGCGCGTGGCGCGGAAGGTGTCGGCCGCGCCCTCGCCGGCCGCGTACCAGCCGCTCAGGTCGAAGCCGTTGTCGAGGCGCTGCCAGCGGTCGACCGAGAGTCCGGTCTCGCGCTCGAGGCGGTCGACCAGCGCGCGCGCGCTGGCGTCGAAGCGGTCGGCCAGCAGCGCGCGCCGCCCCGAGCGCAGCGCCAGCCGCGGCAGGCCCTGCTGCTCGTACTCCAGCGCCAGCGCCGCCATGCCGCCCGAAAGCGAACGCCGCGCCTCGCGCCAGCTGGCGTCGAGCGGATCGAGACGGCCCGCGCGCGCGTCGGCCCCCGCCCGGCGGGGGTCGTCCTCGGGGGCGAGATCGACGAAGCGTCGCAGGCTGGCGAGCGCGCGGTCGGGCTGGCCGAGCTCGTCGCAGGCCTCGCCGAGGCCGAGCAGCGCGTCGAGGTCCTCGGGGTCGATCTCGAGCGCGCGCCGCCAGAAGTTGGCGGCCGTCCCGGCCTGCCCCTTGAGCGCCGCCAGGCGGCCCTTCTTGCGGTACTCGTCGAGGCGCTTGTCGGCGGTCCGCAGCTCCTCGTCGAGCGCCAGGATCCACTGCCGCCAGCGCTCCTCGAAGTCGGCCAGCGTCGCGATGCCCGCGACGGGCGTGCCCGTCACGAAGAACTCGCTGAAGTGCTCGACCATGTTCCCGGGCGCGCCGCGCTTGAACGACCAGATGTACTCCAGCTGCCGGTCGCGATACGGGTAGGTGCCCTGCTCGTCGACGTACATGCGCAGGAAGTACATCACGCCCCAGCGGTACTTGTAGAACTCGGGCTCGTTCTTGCCCGCGTCGGTGCCGCCCGTGACGTCGGCGATGGAGAGCGCGGTGCCGTCGCGGATCGCGGCGGCCAGCGGCACGAGGTAGTGCGGCACCGGCAGGTCGCGGCGGATCGAGCCGTTGCTGAGCAGCTCGATGCCCTCGAACAGGCAGGCGATGCCCTCGTTGACGAAGGAGGGGACGTCGCCGACGGCGACGTCCATGAACTGGTGGCTGGCCTCGTGGAACAGCGTGCGCAGGGTGCCCTTGGAACCGCGCCCGTCGCCGGAGGTGTCCCAGGTCTCGACGGCCGAGCCGGTGTACACGCCGCCGCTCCACTCGGGCGAGCCGGTGCGCTTGAGGTACTCGGCGCGGTCGGCGTAGATGTTCAGGTCGATGGGCGGCACGGTCAGGTCGCGCAGGCCCTCGGGCACCTGCCTGGGCGGCGGGTCGGGCACGATCCCCCAGACCTCGCGGTAGTAGGCGTGCACCTTCTCCATCACCGTCGAGGCCTCGCTGCCGATGCGCCAGCCGGCGTTGGTCTTGGTGCGGTAGTGCGGCGTCTCCCAGCGCGCCGCCGAGCCCCACTTGGCAGTCTTGCGGTCGTGCTCGGCGATCCACTCCTCGTCGCGCTGCGGGCCGGCGGTCGCGGGGTCGAAGGCGCCGGCCACGTCGTCGCCGCCCTCGCTCAGCACGCGCGCGACGAGCGCGCGCGCCGCCAGCCGGCCGGCGCTGGCGGGCGGCTCGACGGCGAGCTGTCGCTCGGCCGCCGCCAGCGCGTTGGCGTACAGGCCCGCCTCGAGGTAGCCCGCCGCGAGCGCGCCCTGCGCCGCGCCGTACTCGGCCAGCAGCGCCTCGGCGCGACCGGCAAGCGGGTCGAGTTCGGTCAGCCGCGCGCGGGCCTTGTCGAGGTCGCGCGCCAGCCGCGGATCGCCGTCGGCGACGAGCGGCACGAGCTGTTCGATCCACTCGGTCAGCCAGAAGGCCTCGGCGTCGCGGTCGCCCTGCGCGCGCGTGGCCTCGGCCAGCCCGGCGAAGGCCGAGAGCGCGCGCGGATCGAGTTCCAGGACCGCCATCCACGCGGCCGCGGCGCCGGCGTGGTCGCGCTTGCGCGAGGCGGCCTTGGCCGCCGCCTGCTGCTGCGCGAGGAACTTGGCGAAGCCGTCGCCGGCCGCCGGCGCGGGCGCCGGGCCCGCGGGCGCCGCGCCCGTCAGCACGCACAAGAGCAGCAGGAGCGGGATGCGCGTCATGAGCCGCCATTCTGGGCATGCCCGCACGCGCCGCAAGTCGCGGTCGCCGCCCGGCGCCCAGGGACGGGTCGCGAGCCGTCGCGTCGCGGTCAGTCGCGCGCCAGGACGAGTCGGCCGCCGGCGGCGCTCAGGCCGGCGTGCCGCGTGACCTCGCCGTCGGGCCAGCGCACCTCGGCCGAGAACTCGCCGACGTGCGCGCCGAGCCCGAAGAACACGGCCGGCGCCGACTGGCTCAGGTAGCCGTTGCCCGCCGCGATCTCGCCCGTCTGCGCCGGCAGGCCCGGCACGTGCAGCGTGACGCGCGCACCCACGGCGTCGGCGTTGCCCGGCGCGCCGGCGAGCCGCACCGCCAGGCCGCGCCCGCTCCCCGCGCCGCCGTTGTGGAAGGCGCGCAGCTCGCCGTCGTTCACGCCGACGAGCAGGTCGGCCCGGCCGTCGCCGTCGAAGTCGGTGGCGACGAGGCTCTTGGCGTCGGCGGGCACGACGATTCCGCTCGCGTCGGCGCGCAGCAGGCGGAAGCCGCCGTCGCCGGTGCCGAGCCCCAGGGCCGACACGCCGCCGTCCATGCGCCCCGTCTCGCGCTGCGGCGCGTAGGAGTTCTGCGCCAGCACGAGGTCGGGCCGGCCGTCGCCGTCGATCTCCGTGAGCAGCACGCCCTGGCCCGGCGCGATCTGCAGCTCGCGCGGCAGCGCCACGACCCGGAAGCGCGGGGCGCCCGGCGCGCCCTCGTTGATGAGCACGCTGCTCGCCAGCGTCTTCGCCTCGCTGCGTTCGGCCTGCTCGAGGCGGTCGGTCGGATAGATCTCGACCAGCAGCGCCGACGCGAAGGTGTCGAAGTCGGTGAAGCGCTCGCGCAAGAAGGGCATCGCCGCCGAGGAGCAGCTCCTGCCGCGCACCGGGTAGAGGTGCTCGTCCTCGTACTGCGCCTCGATGATCTGCCGCCGGCCGCTGCCGTCGTAGTCGCCGTAGTAGATCAGCGCCGGATGCTCGGCGCTGGCCACGTACTTGCTGTTGAGGCCGTTGTTCGCGGCGACGTAGTCGAGATGGCCGTCGCCGTCGAGGTCGGCGCCGGCCAGCCCGTTCCACCAGCCGGAATGAGCGCCGAGCCCGGCGGCCTCCGTGGCATCGGCCAGCCGGCCGCCCTCGTTGCGCCAGAGGCCGATCGGCCCCCACTCGCGCGCGAGCAGCAGGTCGACCCAGCCGTCGCCGTCGGCGTCCGACCACAGCGCGCCGACGACGAGGCCCGCGTCGCGCAGGCCCGGCGCAAGCTCGTCGCTCGCGTCGACGAAGCGCCCGCCGTCGTTGCGCAGCAGCCGGCTCTGCGGCCGCGCGGGATAGGCGCCGGGCACCGAGCGCCCGCCGACGAACAGGTCGAGGTCGCCGTCCCTGTCGAAGTCGGCGGCGGCGACGGGCCCGCCCGAATCGCGCAGGTCCGGCAGCGCGTCGGCCGGCGCCGCGCCGAAGCCTCCCGCGCCGTCGTTGAACAGCAGGCGATCGGCGAGCACCTCGTCGCCCGGCGCGCACTCCGTGCCGCCCGACACGAGATACAGATCGCGGTCGCCGTCGCCGTCGGCGTCGAAGAGCAGCAGCCCGGCGTCCTCGGCGGCCGTGCCGGCCGCCGCCAGCGCTCCCTCGACGGGCACGAAGCGCCGATGGCCTTCGTTGAGGAACAGCTGCGCCGGCGAGCCGGCCGGCCCGCCGAGCACGTAGTCGTCGGTGCCGTCGCCGTTCACGTCGCCCACCGCCAGTGCCGGCCCCAGGCGGCTGAGCTGGTAGGGCAGCAGCGGCTCGCGCGCGTAGTCGTCGTAGGGCGCCTCGACCGAGCGGCTGCCGAGCGAGCCGGTGAAGATCGGCGTCGGTCGCGCGCGCGGCGCGCGCGGCGGCGCCTCGCCCTCGGGCTCCTGCACGACGAAGTGCCGGTCGGCCGGCAGCGACGTGAAGGTCTGCACGTGGCCGGAGGGCCACTCGACCACGAGGCGCTCGACGGCCGCGTCGGCGCCGAGGCCGAAGTGCGCCACGGCGTCGGCCGCCGCCATGTAGCCGCGCGACGAACCGAGCTGGCGCACCTGCGTCCCGCGCGCGCTCGTCAGCCGCAGCGTCGCGCCCCAGCCCGACGTGTTGCTCGCGCGCCCGCGCAGGGCGACCGTGACGCGGCGCCCCTCCGAGGAGCCGTTGCGGTACAGCGCCGCCGGACGGTCGAAATCGTTGACCACGACGTCGAGGTCGCCGTCGCCGTCGAGGTCGGAAAGCGTGGCGCCGAAGCTCACGCCGACCTCCCCCAGCCCCCACGCGTCGCCGACGTTCTGGAAGCGCAAGTCGCCGAGATTGCGGAAGGCCAGGTTGGGCTCGGCCAGCTCGGGCGCGTCGTTCCAGAAGCTGTTCTGTTGCAGCGCGTCGCCCGCCAGCCCCTGCGCGCGCAGCTGGTCGCGCAGGTCGCTGTTGAAGTAGTCGCGCGTCATCCCGTTGCTGATGAACAGGTCCTCGCGGCCGTCCTCGTCGAGGTCGCCGAAGCGCGGCGACCAGGTCCAGTTGCTGCTGTCGATGCCCGCCAGGAAGGCCGCCTCGCGGAAGCGCCCCGTGCCGGTGTTGAGGTACAGCGCGTTGCGCATGTACTGCCGCGGCGTGCCGCTCTCGAGGAACCAGCCGTTCTCGTTCATGTCGCCCATGGCGAGCTTCTGGCGGTAGTGCCCGCGGCCCGACATGTCGGTCGCGAGCAGGTCGAGCAGGCCGTCGCCGTCGACGTCGGCGTAGTCGCTGCCCATCGAGAACCACGGCGTGTGCGGCAGCGCGGCCGGCGCCACGTCGCGGAAGCGGCCGCCCCCCTCGTTGCGGTACAGCCGGTCGGGCCCGTGGAAGTCGTTGGCCACGTACAGGTCGGGGCGGCCGTCCTCGTCGTAGTCGAACCAGGTGGCCGAGAGGCCGAAGTCGTTGCCGACGATGCCCGAGCCCGCGGTGACGTCGGTGAAGCGCCCGCCGCCGTCGTTCTCGAAGAGCCGGTCGAACTGGCCGGCGCGCACGACGAGGTCGACGCCGTCGGGCCGCGTGACGACCGTGTACAGCTCGGCCAGCTCGGGCGGCACGTAGGGCCGGCCGTCGCGCGTGGGGACGTCGCCCTTGGGCAGCGGCCCGCTGTCGTGGCGGTTGGTGAGCAGGTAGCCGTCGAGGTCGCCGTCGCCGTCGTAGTCGGCGAAGGCCATCGCGATGCTGGCACCGGTGAAGGCCAGCCCCGCCGCCGCCGCGCCTTCGCTGAACGTGCCGTCGCCCGCGTTGATCCACAGCCGGTTGGGCGTGTCGTAGCCGCAGACGTGCAGGTCGAGATCGCCGTCGCCGTCGACGTCGACCAGGCTCGCGCCGGTCGACCAGTGCTCGTCGGCGAGCAGCCCGGCGCGTTCGGTGGCGTCCTCGAAACGGAAGTCGCCGAGGTTGCGGTACAGCCGCGCGCCGCCGAAGGGCCGCGTGAGCACCAGATCGGGCCGCCCGTCGCCGTCGACGTCGCCGACCGCGACGCCGCCGCCTGCCAGTCCGTTGCCGAGCACGTGCTCGTACTTCGGCGGCGGGGTCCAGGCGTGGCGGAAGTCGACGCCGGTGCGCTCGGCGTCGAGGCGCTGGAAGCGCGTGGCGCCGGCGGCGGCCGGCGCGCGCGTCGCCAGCGGCACGGCGCTCAGCCCCGCCTGCGGCTCCTGCGCGCGGGCCGCGGGACCGAGGCCGGCGAGCACGAGGGCCGTGCCGAGAAACGAGTGCACCACGCGACGCTGCGCCATGGAACGGCCCCGATCGGAGAGAGAGAGGCGCGCATTCTAGCGCGGTCCGGGCCGCGCGGAGGCGTCGGCCGGGAAGGGCCGGCGCTCGAGTTCCGCCCGACCCTCGACGACCCGCAGCCGCGCGTCGAGCGGCACGTCGAGGTGCACGTCGACGGCGCGGCTCGGGGCCGGCCAGCGCACGACGAGGCGCTCGACGGCCTGCGCGTCGCCGAGCCCGATCTCGAGCCGGCTCGGCAGCGACCCGAAGCTGCTCAGGCAGCCCGCCGCGCGATGGATCGAGCGCGGCGCGCCGTCGGCCGCGCGCAGCACGACCTCGACGCGCGCGCCGACGGCCGCGCGGTTGGCCGTCGTCCCGACCAGGTCGAGCACGAGGAAGCGCCGCGCCGGCCCGGGGTTCTCGAACAGCGCGTCGTGGAAGCGGTCGTCGGGGTAGAAGCCGCCGAGCTGCTCGAGGATGTCGATGTCGCCGTCGTCGTCGACGTCCGCCATGCCGACGCCGTGCCCCTTCTGCAGGTGCCCCAGCCCGGCCGCCGCCGACACGTCGAGCAAGCGTCGCCCGTCCTCGTTGCGCAGCATGACGTTGGGCATGAGCGCCTCGAAGGGCGGCGCGCCCGTCGCCAGATAGATGTCGAGCAGGCCGTCGCCGTCGATGTCGCCGATCCCGGCGCCCATCGGCGACCAGGGCCGGTCGAGGCCGGCCGCGCGCGTGTCGTCGGCGAAGGTGCCGTCGCCGCGGTTCCTGTACAGCCGCGGGCGGCTGGCCCGCTCGGGCCGGCCCGCCGCCGCCGCCGCGAGATCGGCGATCTGCGCGTCGAAGCCGGCGACGAACAGGTCGAGGTCGCCGTCGTTGTCGACGTCGAAGAACCAGCACGCGAAGCTGCGGCCGCGCGGCTCGGCCACGCCCGCCGCCTCGGCCACGTCGTCGAAGCGTCCGTCGCCGCGGTTGCGGTACAGGCGATTGGCGCCCTCGTTGCTCACGTACAGGTCGAGGTCGCCGTCGTCGTCGTAGTCGCCGGCCGCGACGCCCTTGGTGTAGCGGTCGTTGGTCACGCCGGACGGCGCGGCCACGTCCGTGAAGCGCAGGCCCCCGTCGTTGCGGAAGAGCTGGTTGGGGTAGTGTCCGTCCGCGCCCCACTCGGCACGCGACTCGTTGCCGACGTACAGGTCGAGGTCGCCGTCGCCGTCGAAGTCGCCGAAGGCCGCCGTCTGCGTCGGGCACGCCGGCTCGGCCAGCCCGGCCGCGCGCGTGACGTCCGAGAAGCGCAGGCCGCCGTCGTTGCGCAGCAGGCTGTTGCGGATCCGTCCGTCGTCGTAGAGCCAGGCGCCGCGCAGCACGAACAGGTCGACGTCGCCGTCGCCGTCGGGGTCGCCCGCGATCAGGTTCAGCCCGCCGCGCTGCAGGTCGAGGCCCGAGCCCGCCGTGACGTCGGCGAAGCGGCCGCCGCCGAGCCCGCGGTGCAGGCGCAGCAGAGCGCGCGGGTCGTAGCTGCTGGTGACGATGTCGAGCAGGCCGTCGCCGTCGAGGTCGTCGATGACGACGCCGCCGCTGAGCGAGAGCGTGTCGAGGCCGCGCTCGGCCGCGACGTTCGTGAAGCGCGCGGCCGGCGCCTGCGACGCGAAGGCCGACTCGGGCAGCCGCCACGCGGCCGGCACGCCGCCCGGCCACTCGCCGAGCGCCATCGCGGCGATGTTCAGCAGCCAGCTCGCGCGCAGCGCGTCGACGTGCCCGGGCGGCACCGCGGCGAGGAACTCCAGCAGGTGCCCGCGCGCCCGGGTCGCGCCCTGCCGCTGCGCGTGCAGGCCGCCGCCCTGCAGCGGGAAGAGGCAGCACTCGGCGTTGTTGCGCGCGATGCAGTTGTCGAACTCCGCCCGCCGCAGCCAGCACAGCGCGAGGCGGTAGTGGACGAAGGCCGCCGGATGCCCGGGGGCCGCGTGCGGCAGGGCCTGCTCCAGCAGCGCGATGGCCGTGTCGATCTCGCCCAGCTCGAGTTCGCGCATCGCGAGCGCCGAGAAGGCGTCGACGCGCGCGGCGACGGGCAGATCCTCGCGGACGGCGGCCGCGCGCAGCGCGGGCAGCATGCCGCGCCCCAGGATGGGGTTGCTCCCCTCGAGCAGCGCGTCCGCGATGGCGGAGAACTCGGCCTGCAGGGCCGCGGCGCTCTCGGCCGCCAGCGCCTCGCGCACGGGGAGGGCGGCGGACGGCGGCTCGGCGCCGCAGGCGCCCAAGCCCGCCGCGAGCAGGAGAATCGAAGCAGGTCCCGAACGCACGCCGGCGCCCTCGGCGAGAGAGCCCCTACCCTACCCGCCCGCGCCGGCCAGCGTACGCCAGTGCCGCTCGAGGTCGGCGGGCCAGGGCGACTCGATGCGCAGGCGGCCGCGGGTCGGGTGCTCGAAACCCAGCGCGTGGCTGTGCAGCGCCTGCCGCGGCAGCAGCAGCGCGTCGCGGTCGTCCGCGCCGAGCCGGCCGTCGACGTAGCGGCGGAACAGCTCGGGGCTGCTCCCGTAGAGCTTGTCGCCGACGACCGGGTGGCCGAGCGCGGCGAAGTGCGCGCGGATCTGGTGGTGGCGCCCGGTGAGCAGGTCGACGTGCACGCGCGTGAAGCCGGAGAAGCGCTCGGTCACGCGCCACTTCGTGCGCGCCGGCAGGCCCCGCGCGTCGTGGCGCACGACGTGGCGCGGCGCGAGCGCCGGGTCGGCGGCCGGGCCGAGCGGCAGGTCGATCAGGCCCTCCTCGCCCCGCAGCTCGCCGTGGACGAGCGCCAGGTACTCCTTGTCGACCTTGCGGCGCATGAACTGCCGCTGCACGAAGACCAGCGCGGCGGCGGTCTTGGCGACGAGCAGCACGCCCGAGGTCTCGAGGTCGAGGCGGTGGCAGAGCTTGGGCACGACGTCGCGCGTCGGGTCCTCGTGGTCGCGGTATTCGCGATGGAGCTGCGTGATGACGGTGTGGTGCAGCAGCCGCCCCGCCGGGTGCACGGGGATGCCCGCCGGCTTGTCGATCGCGATGAGCTGCTCGTCCTCGTACAGGCGCGGCAGCGCGCCGGCCGCCTGCCCGCGCGGCGCGAGCGCCTCGTCGCGCACCGGACGCGGCAGCTCGATCCGCACGAGGTCGCCCACGGCCACGCGCCGGCTGGCGCGCGCCTCGCGGCCCGAGAGCACGACCTTGCCCTCGTCGAGCAGCCGGCAGACGCTCGTGCGCGAGCGCCAGTGCAGGCGCTTGGCCAGCCACTGGTCGAGGCGCAGGCCCTGCTCGCCCTCGGCGACGCGGTAGCTCAGGTGCTCGGTGCGCCCGTCGAGCACGCGCACGTCGAAGTCGTCGCCGCGCGCGGCCCGGCCCACGGCGGCTACTCCTCGATCAGGTGGACGGTGAACATCAGCCCGCGCGCGACCTTCGGGTCGACGGTGCACTCGAGCGTCGTTGGCCCGTCCTTGCGCGCGGTGCCGCCCAGCCGATCGTAGATCTTGTCGTAGGACAGGCCGATGGGCAGGTGGAAGACCATCCGGGCGGGCGTCTGCGGCGCGCCCCGGCGGACCTTGACGTTGCCGCCCAGCCGGTCGCGCCCGACGCGATGGAAGGACATGTCGATCTCGCCGTAGACGGTCGGGATCCAGGCCGGCGCGAAGCGCTCGCGGGGCGGCACGAACTCGCCCGGCAGCGCCGGCAGCAGGTGCAGCTCGTCGCCGTGATCGTCGACGAGCAGCGCGCGCGTGAGCGTCATGAAACCCATCGGGAAGCGGCCGTCGAGCTCGCCGCCGGGCACCATGCCGGCGAAACCGTTGGGCGAGACGCGGTCGAGCAGTTCGCGGAACAGCGGGAAGACGCGCTCGAGTTCGCCCGCCGAGAGCGCGCGGCGCAGCGCGAGCATGACGCCCGCCGTGCTCTGCGGGTCGTCGACCTCGGCCCAACCCAGCACGGGCAACTTCTCGATCTCCTCCAGGCGCCCGGCGCGGCGCAGCACTTCGGCCAGGTCGCGGCGCACGCGCTCGGGATCGAGCCAGGGGTCGACGCGGGCCGGCTCGGTGACGAACTGCACGATCGCCTGCGCCACGGCCTCGATCTGCGCGGCGTCGTCGCCCAGGCGCACGCAGCGCGCCAGGCCGTGCGCCAGTGCCAGCCGCCGCGCCGGCGGCAGTCCCGCGCCGTCGGCGGCGGCCGAGGCCACTGCGGCCGCGCGCGCGTCGACCGACCACTCGCCCAAGCCCCACTCGGTGAACACGGCGAGCACCTGCGCGGGCACGGCCGCGTCGCTCGGCGGCAGGCCGTTGGGCCGGTCGGTGAGCACGCGGATCACGCTGTGCGCGTCGCCCAGCATGCGCAGCGCGTGCACGCCCGCCACCAGCGGCCGGTACAGGTCGGGGTCGGCGCCGGGGAAGTTCACGTACTGGCCGCGGTACTGCGTCTGCCAGAGGTGCTGCTCCTCGACGGAGAGGAAGCCCCACTGCGCCAGCGCCGCGCGCACGGCCGGCTCCTCGACGATCGCCGTCGAGGGCGGCCCGGCGAGCGCCACCTCGAGGAAGCGCGTCTCGCCCGCGGGCACCTCGATCGACCAGCGCAGCAGACAGGCCGTGGCGTCGGGCGTCGCGGGCGCGGCGCTCACCTGCACCTGCGGCTCGACGCCGGCCCAGCGCGCGACGACGCGCCCGTCGCGCAGCAGCAGGGCGCCCTCGTGCGCGAAGCTCGTGCCGGCGACGAAGGGCAGCGCCGGCTCGGGGCGCACCTCGCCGCTCGCGCCGCCGGCCCACAGCCGCGCCGCGAGCGGCACGACGAGCGGCTCGGCGCCGGCGTTGGCGAAGGCCAGGCGCACGATCGCGCGCGCGCGCACGTCGCCGCTGCGCTCGACCGCGCTCGCCAGCGCCTTGTACTCCACGGGCAGCGCGCCGACCTGCAGCGTGCCGCCGGCCCAGAGCCAGGCCGAGGCGCCGTAGTCGAGGCCGCTCATGGGCAGCGGCGCGCCGCTCTCGGCGTCGACGAACTGCAGCACGACCGCGCCCGTGTCGAGCCGGCCGTCGCTCGTCAGGCGCGCGGCGCGCAGCGTGCCGTACGACGAGAGATGCAGCGCGCCGAGCAGCGGGCGCGGCGGGCCGAGGGCGGGGTCGTCGACCGCCGTCGGAGCGCCGAGGGCGCCGAGAGTCGTCAGGATCAGGGGCAGGAGCATGGAGGGCGCGATTATACGGATGCACGCGCTATTCTGGCGCGCGCCATGCGTTACGAGGGCACCGTCTACCGACCGCCGAGCGAGGCCGACAGCCTGATCCTGCAGGCGACCATCGGCTGCAGCTACAACCGCTGCGGCTACTGCGCGATGTATCTCGACAAGCGCTTCCGGCCGCGCGACGCCGACGAGCTGCGCCAGGACATGGACCTCGCCGTCGCGTACCACGGCGCCGAGAACGTGCGGCGCGTGTTCCTGGCCGACGGCGACGCGCTCATCCTGCGCACCGCGCGCCTGCTGCAGATCCTGGGCGAGCTGCGCGCGCGCTTCCCGAACCTGCAGCGCGCCAGCGTCTACTCCAGCCCGCAGAGCCTGCTCAAGAAGAGCGTGGCCGAACTGGCCGAGCTCAAGGACGCGGGGCTGACGCTGCACTACGTCGGCCCCGAGACGGGCCACCCGCTCGTCATGGAGCGCATCGAGAAGGGAGTCACGCCCGAAGAACTCGCGGACGGCTGCCGGCGCGTGATCGACGCCGGGGCCAAGCTGTCGCTGATCTTCCTGCTCGGCATCGGCGGCACGGAGCTGTCGCGCGAGCACGCCATCGCGTCGGGGCAGTTCGCGACGGCCGTCGATCCGCAGTACGTCTCGACGCTCACGTGGGTGCCCGTGCCCGGCACGCCGATGGCGGCTCAGGTCGAGCGCGGCGAGCTGGTGCTGCCCGACCCGCGCGGCATCCTGGCCGAGCAGCGGCTGTTCCTCGAGCACTGCCGGCCGACGCGCGCGATCTACCGCGGCAACCACGCCAGCAACGCGCTGCCCATCGGCGGCACGCTGCCCAAGGACCGCGAGCGGCTGCTGGCGCTGCTCGACGCCGTGATCGCCGACGAGAGCCTGCCGCTGCGGGCGCCGCCCTCCCCGCGCCGGCTGTGAGCGAGCACCCGCTCTTCGAGCCGGCCGATGCGGCGCGCCGCCCCGAGCCGGCCGGCGAGGACGCCGCGCAGAACCTCGTCGGCTCGCTGCTCGGGATCACCTTCCGCAACGAGGAGAACGGCTACACCGTCGCGCGCGTCCTCGTCGAGGGCCGCAAGGAGCCGGTGACGGCGGTGGGCGTGATGGCGGGCGTCGTCGAGGGCGACACCGTCGCGCTCGCCGGCCGCTGGGTGCTGCACCCGAGCTTCGGCCGGCAGCTGCAGGTCGAGCGCTGCGAACTGCGCCTGCCGCACGGGCGCGTCGGCCTGGTGCGCTTCCTCGGCGGCGGGCGCTTCCACGGCATCGGGCCCGTCACCGCCGAGCGCATCGTCGACGCGCTGGGACCCGACGCGCTCGAGAAGATCGAGACGCAGCCCGCCGTGCTCGACCGCGTGCCGAACCTCAAGCGCGCGCAGAAGCAGGTCATCCTCGAGCAGTTGCACGAGCAGCGCGCGGCGGCCGAGGCGCTGGTGTTCCTCGTCGACCACGGCCTGGGGCCCGCGCACAGCCAGCGCGTCTGGCGGCGCTACCGCGAGGCGACCGTGGGTCTCGTGCGCGCCGACCCCTGGCGCCTCGCCGAAGACATCGTCGGCATCGGGTTCAAGACCGCCGACGCGCTCGCGCAGCGGCTCGGGCATGCGGTCGACGCGCCCGAGCGCGTGGCGGCCGGGCTGCTGCACCTGCTCGCGAGCGCCGCGCTCGAGGGCCATGTCGGCCTGCCGCGCGAGCTGCTCGCGGCCGAAGGCGCGCGCTTTCTCGGCGTCGACGAGACGCTCGTCGAGAGCGTGCTGCGCGAGACGCTGCAGACCGGCCGGCTGGTCGACGACGAACTCGTCTACCGGCCCGAGCTGCTCGCCGCCGAGAAGACCGTCGCGCTCGGCCTGCGGCGCCTGCTCGCCGTCGAGGAGCCGCTCGTGCCGCTCGACGCGGCCGCCGCCGTCGCGCTCTCCGAAGGGCGGCAGGGGCTGACGCTCTCCGAGGACCAGCGCCGCGCGCTCACGACCGCCGTCGGCGGCCGGGTCTCGGTCATCACCGGCGGCCCCGGCGTCGGCAAGACGACCATCGTGCGCTGCCTCGTCGACCTGCTGCGCCAGCAGGAGCTGCGTGTGGCCCTCGCCGCGCCGACCGGCCGCGCCGCGCGACGCCTCGAGCAGGCCACCTCCGTGCCGGCCTCCACGCTGCACCGCCTGCTCGGCCTGCAGCCCGGCGCGCACGACCTGCTCGCGGTACCCGAGCACCCGCTCGAGGCCGACGTGCTGGTGGTCGACGAAGTCTCGATGGTCGACATCGCCCTCATGGCGGCCGTCGTGTCGGCGCTGCCCGACGGCGCGGGGCTGATCCTCGTCGGGGACGTCGATCAGCTCCCCTCGGTGGGCCCCGGCGCCGTTCTCGCCGGCTGCATCGGGAGCGGCGTCGTGCCCGTCGCGCGACTCGGCACGATCTTCCGGCAGGCCGAGCACGGCGGCATCGTGCGCGTCGCGCACCAGCTCAACGCCGGCGAGGCGCCCGAGTTCGACGAAGGCCCCGACGGCGAGGCCTTCTTCGTCGAGCGCGACCACGCCCCCGCCGCGCTGGCGGCGATCACGCAGCTCGTCGTCGAGCGCATCCCGCGGCGCTTCCGCCTGCACCCGCTGCGCGACGTGCAGGTGCTCACGCCCATGCACGGCGGGCCGCTCGGCACCGTCGCGCTCAACGACGCGCTGCGCGCGGCGCTCAACCCCGCCGCCGAGGGCCGCCCCGAGATCACGCGCTTCGGGCGCCTGTACCGCCAAGGCGACAAGCTCATGCAGGTGCGCAACAACTACGACCTGAACGTCTTCAACGGCGACATCGGCGTGCTCGCGCGCCTCGATCTCGACGCGCAGGGCCTCGACGTCGACTTCGACGGGCGCCGCGTGCACTACGAGCTCGACGACCTCGACCAGCTCGAGCCGGCCTACGCGATCACCTGCCACAAGAGCCAGGGCAGCGAGTTCCCCGCGGTCGTGCTCGCGCTGACTTCGGCCCACCACGTCATGCTGCGCCGCAACCTCGTCTACACCGCCTTCACGCGGGCCCGCAGGGCGCTCGTCGCCGTCGGGCAGCTGCGCGCGCTCGCGAAGGCGGCCGCGACGGTCGACACCGGCGCGCGGCACGGGCGCCTCGCGGAGCGGCTGAGGGGCTAGGCGCGCCCGATGGCACGCGCAGATCTCCTCATGGCGCGCGGGCCCTCAGGCCGTTCGTCGCGGCCCAGCCCGCAGGGCCTGCGGCATCGACGATCCATGTCTGCAAATACAGTTCCGTGCCCGAGGGCACGCCTGGCGGCCATCGATCACTCAACGTGAGCTTGCCCGCTGCCGGGTTGACCAGCCAGATGACGAGATCGGCGCTGGGAACGAGCACGCCGCCCTTGAAGGGCAATCCGAGCGCACTCACCCCCGCGACCAGAGCGCTCGCAGCGCCACCCAGGACCGAGTCGAGCACGACGCCGATCTCGGTCGCAGGCGACAACGAGCCGGTCCCGAGCAGGCACGGAGTGCCGTTCGAGCCCGGGAGGGCCGCGTCCATGAACAACCACGGATTCTCCGCCATCGCGAAGACCGTCACCGCGCCGGTCGAAATGGATGCGCTGGACGCGGCATCGAACGTGAATGTGCCCAACTTCGCGACGAGGGCATGCCCCTCGGTGAGCATGAGTGCCTCTCCGAACCGGTCGCCGCCGAGTACGGGCGATGGCTTCCATCCGATCACCGGCAACCAGCGAGGCGTCGTCGACGTGTCTTGGTCGAGGTGGAAGACATACGCGGCGCCCTCGCCAGAAACGCCGTGTTCCGGTGCGCCGACCAAGAGCGTGTCGCCACGCAGGGCGACAGCTGTCCCGAACTCATCTCCAAATGGATCGGGATCTGGCGAGACGATCGTGGCGGTGTGGATCCACGCATCGTCCATCGGGTCGGCAGGCGTCCCGCCGTCGTCGAAGCGGTACACGAATGCTGCCTCCCAAGCACCGATGAGCAGATTGTCGCCATCCAAGTCGAGAGCAAAGCCAAATACCCATGCTGGATACCCTGGCGGAGGAACGATCTTCGCCTGCTCGACCCACGTGTCATCGCCCGGGTCCGGCGTGCCCGCGTCCTCCAGCCGGAAGTCGTAGACCGTCCCCGTGGGGCCGGCAAAGCGAGCCCCGACCAGCAGCCGATCGCTTCTGAGCTCGAGCGCACGTCCGAAATTGTTGTCGACGCTCGTGCCGGTATCACTCGCCACGAGGATCGACTCGAGAGCCCAACTGTCGTCGCTGGGGTCGGAGGGCGTACCGCCGTCCTGGTGGCGGAATGTGTGTACCTGACCATGGACAGGGAGTCCCGCCACGATGCCGGTCGGCACGCCGATCGCCAAGCGATCGCCGTACAGTGCGACCGCCGTCCCGAAGAGTTTCGCTGACTGAAGCGGCACGGCACTCAGCGTCGCTTCCAGAGTCCACGAGTCGTCGATGGGGTTGCCGAGCAGTGCGTTGTCCTCGCGCCTGTAGACGTAGACACGACCTTCCGAGGGCAGGCCGAAGGTTGGAGAGCCCACGACGAGATGATCGCCGTCCATCGACACGCTCCTGCCGTACCCATCGCCGGCAAGCCCCGGCGTGGGCAGGATCGACTGCAGCACATAGTCATCATCGGTCGGATCGAAAGGCGTTCCATTCGTCGTGCGAACGTAGATCGAGACGAAGTTCCTGGCGCCCACGACGAGTTCGTCCTCGTCGGCGGCGAGGGCTTGTCCGAAGCTGTCCCCGCCGGAGGGAACGAATGCCTCGAACTGCAGCAGTCGGCACTGCGCCACGGCCGGCTGCGACAGCAACCCTGCCTGCGCGAGAACACCAAGGATCGCAACGGTTCCCGCAAACCCGAACCGACGCCGACTCGAATCCCGTTCCGGGGTTCTCACGACACCTGTCCTCCCGTGAGGAACGCACAGCGTACGCCGCTTCTGCCAACCTGGCTACGCCGAACATAGTCGCGCGATGCTTGGGCCTCGATCACGCGGCTCGCCTGCGACCGTATCCTGAATCGCTTCGGCCCGCTGCGTCCTCGCTGTTTCTTCCTCCTCACTCAGCGTGGCGTCGGGCGGCACGAAGGGATCGCCCGGAGCGCCCCACTCCCTACAATCCCCCGATGCCGACCCTGCTCCTCTCGCTGTGCCTGTGGTTCCCCCAGGATGCTCCCGAGCTCACGGTCTTCGTGCACGCGACGGTCGTGCCGATGGATGCCGAGCGCGTGCTGGCCGACCACTCGGTCGTGGTGCGCGGTGATCGCATCGAGGCGCTCGGGCCGAGCGACGCGCTCGCGGTGCCGGAGGGCGCGCGCGTCGTCGATGCGGGCGGGCGCTGGCTCATGCCGGGACTGACCGACATGCACGTGCACAGTTGGGCCGAGTCGGAGCAGACGCTGTTCCTCGCGCACGGCGTCACCAGCGTGCGCAACATGTTCGGCAGCGAGCTGCATCTGGCCTGGCGCGCGGAAATCGCGTCGGGCGCGCGGCTCGGGCCGACGTTCGTGACGGCGGGCCCCATCGTCGACGGCGACCCGCCGGTCTGGCCGGGCAGCCGCGTCGTGGCGAGCGCCGAGGACGGGCGCGCGGCCGTGCTGGAGCAGGTCGCGGCCGGCTACGACTTCATCAAGGTCTACAACCGCGTGCCGGCCGAGGCCTACGCCGCGATCGTCGCGACGGCGAAGGAGCAGGGCATCCCGGTCGACGGCCACGTCCCCGACGCGGTCGGGCTCGACGGCGTCCTCGCCGCGGGGCAGCGCACGATCGAGCACTGCGCGGGCTACGAGCTGCCGCTGTGCGCGGACGGCGCCGGCATCGACGGCTCGTCCTTCGCGTCGCGCCTGAGCGCCTGGGAGCACGTCGACGACGGGAAGCTCGCGACGCTCGTCGAGCGCACGCGGCAGGCCGGCGTCTTCAACTGCCCCACGCTCGTCGTGATGCAGAAGTGGATGAGCAAGGACGAGAGCCTCGAGGAGCTGAAGCGCCCGGTGATGCGCTACGTCGGCCGGCAGACGCTCATGAGCTGGGGCTTCATGGCGAGCCGCTCGGCGCCGCTGGCGCCGGTCGCGCGCGCCGGGCACGCCGGCCGCCTGCGCTTCGTGCAGGCCCTGCACGAGGGCGGCGCGGGCCTGCTGCTCGGCACCGACGCCGGCAACCCCTGGGTCGTCGCCGGCGCCTCGCTGCACGAAGAACTCGCGTTGCTCGTGCAGGCCGGGCTCTCGCCGTACCAGGCGCTGCGCGCCGGCACGAGCGAGGCGGCGCGCTGCCTCGGACGGGCGCACGAGTTCGGCACGATCGCGCCGGGCCTGCGCGCCGACCTGCTGCTGCTCTCCGCCGACCCGCTCGCGGATGTCGGCAACGCCGCGCGCATCGACGGCGTCATGGCGCGTGGCCGCTGGCTGCCCGCCGACGAGCTGCGCGCCCACCTCGCCGCGCTGGTCGGGCGCTGAGGCGCCTCAGCGCCCCGCGCGTCGCCGGGCGGCCGCGCGCGCCACGATCTCCGCGCGCTGCTGCTCGTCGCAGGCCGTCCAGCAGATGATCTCGTCCATCAGCCGGTGACAGCCGCGGCAGAGCTGCGCGTCGTCGAGCACGCACACGCCGGTGCAGGGGCTCGCGACGCCGGCGGACGACGCGCCGCGCGACGGCGTCTCGCCGTCGAATGCTCCCCACAGTGCGCGCCGCCGCCGAGCCATGTCGCGTGCGAGTCTAGCGGCCCGTGCGCGGGCCGTCGCGGGAGCAGATTGCTCCGCTTTGACTCCTGCCGCGTCGGTCAGGTGAGGCACGCGCGATCACGCGCGCGGCACGTCGCCGCGCCAGCCGCGCTCCCAGCCGTAGCCTTCCCGGATCAGCGCCGCCGGATGGAAGGTGCCGCGCCACAGCACGCCGCCGCGTCGTGCCCCCACCCAGCCGGCGCGCGCCACGATCCAGACCAGCAGCAGCGCGCCCAACGGCAGCAGCAGCGCGCCGAGCAGCGGCCGGCGCACCCACCGCGCGCCGACGAGCGCCGCGAGCAGATTGGAGCCGAGCGTCGCCGCGCCGAGCCACGCGAGCCACGGCGGCCCGGGGAGCAGCACGGCCGCCCAGGGCAGCACCTCCAGCGCGAGCAGCCCGAGCGCGAGCGCGTACAGGCGCCAGGCCTCGCAGCGCGCGCCGTGTCCGTAGAGGCCCTTCTCCAGGCCGCGCGCGAGCGCGCCGACCGACGCGTACCAGTGCAGCCCCGCCAGGCCGCGCCCGACGGCGAGCCCGGCGCGCGCGCCCGAGGCCTTGAGCGCCTCGGCGAGCGCCACGTCGTCGCCGACGGCGAGTCGCACGCGCCGCAGGCCGCCGATGCGCTCGAGCGCCGAGCGGCGCACGAGGTTGAAGGCGCCGACGCCGACGGCGGCGCGCGAGCGCGGATCGCCGACGCTCCAGGCGCGCGTCGCGAGCAGGAACAGCCGGCCGAAGGCGGCGAGCGTCGCCTGCAGCGCCGCGCCGCGCGACCACAGGTCGGGCAGCACGGCGAGATGGTCCCAGCCGCGCGCCTCGGCCAGCGCGACCGCCCGGCGCAGCGCGCCCGGAGCGAGGTGCACGTCGGCGTCGGTGAAGAGCACCCAGTCGCCGCGCGCGACCTCCAGTCCGCGCTGCAGGGCCCGGGTCTTGCCCAACCACCCTTCGGGCAGCTCGCCCAGATGCACGACGCTCACCCGCTCGTCGCGCGCCGCCAGCGCGTCGGCGAGCGCGCCCGTGCCGTCCGTCGAGCGATCGTCGACGAGCACGAGCTGCAGGTCGGGGTAGCCGCTCGCCAGGCGGCTCTCGGCGGCCGACAGCAGCGACTCGGCCTCGTCGCGCGCCGGAACGACGATCGAGAGCGAGGGCCAGCGCGGCGGATCGGGACAGCTCGCGGTCTCGAGCACCGCGACGCGCCGCAGCAGGAGCAGGCCCGCCGGCAGGCAGGCCAGCCAGAACAGGCACGCCGCGGCCGCCGCGATCGTCCCCCCGATCTCCCCCGGCGACATGGCCCCGACCGCGCTCATCTCGGCTACCATGGCGACCGATCCACGGACCTCGGGCTCAGGCCCGCGCCCCCGCCCGGTCGATACGCTTCGACGGGCCGCCGACGCGGAGAAGCTGGCCCCGCAGTATCGGACATCGCCGGGAGGGAGTGCATGCGCGCATCTCGATTCCTCAGTTGTGCCCTCGCGTGGTTGCTGGTCGCGCCGATCTCGGCCGCGCAGAAGGGCCTGCCCGTCATCGGCGACTACGCCTGGGGGCAGATCGGCGGCTCGACGGTGGGCAGCGACTGCGCGGCCGACGGGCTCGACCTGCACGGCTGGGTCGGCACGGCCAGCTTCGACGGCGTGTCCACCGTGCGCTTCTCCGGCGTGCGCCACACCGTGTGCGCGCTCGGCACGAGTTCGGTGCCCGTCGACGCGAGCGGCTTCTACGGCCTGGCGCTCGACGGCACAGTCATCATCGACATGCTCTCGGGAGACGACGTCGGGTTCACGACGGCGAACTTCCACGCCACGCAGGACGTGGAGGTCATCGTCGGCGGCGGCGACGACTACCCCGCGGCGCGGCCCTTCGCCGCCATCATGACCAAGCGCCCCGCCTTCGCCGCGGCCGGCGCGGCGCCGGCCTACCACCAGACCTCGTCCGTCGCTCCCGCGCCGTCGAGCCTGGGCAGCGGGGTCGCCCCCGTCATACCGAGCGATCGCTATCACCTGGCGCGCATCGGCCAGCAGAACGGGCCGCGCGGCCCGGGCTCGCACACCGACATCGGCTCGCTCTTCGTCAGCCCGGGCGGCTCGTTCTACGAGGAGACCGATCGGCACGTCATCAGCGCGCTGCACGGCACCAAGGACGAGGCGCACGCCGCGATCGGTTCGATCACCACGCTCGGCGACGGCACGGTCTTCGTGTCGCCCGGCGGCGGCGAGGGCGGCATCACGGCCGACGGCGACGTGCTGTTCTGGCTGCTCGTCAAGAGCAACCGCATCTCGCTGACCGTCGCGGCGCGGCAGGGCGTCGACGAGCCCGACACGATCCTCGACGGCGCGTGGCGCTACGGCTTCTACTCGATGCACGAGCCGCAGACGCTCACCTGCATCCTGTCGGGCGGCGGGCCGATCGACTTCGACGTGCCGAACCAGACCTGGTCGCGCACGGCCGACATGGTCGTGTGCATGGTCGACGAGTGCGTGCCCGCACCGTGGGTCGCGGCCGGCACCTTCACGATGCCGCACTGCGGCGTGGCGCTGCTCGTCGATCCCGACCGTCCGGCCGAATACCCCGGCGCGGTCGGCGCGGGCGGCCGGCTGTTCATGCTGACCACGACGGCGCCCGAGACCACCGTCTTCGGACTGTTCGTGCGGCCCTGGCCGCTGCCCTTCTGAGGCCGGGCGCGCGCGGCGCCCTTCAGGCCGCGAGGAACTCGAGCACGCGGGCGGTCGGCGACAAGTCGTCGACGACGAGGTCGGCGCCGACGGCGCGCAGCTCTCCGGCGTCGTATCCGCCGGTCGCGACGCCCAGCGAGCGCGCGCCGTGCGCGCGCGCCACGTCGATGTCGTGCGGCGTGTCGCCGACGATCACGACCTGCGCGGGCGGCACCGCGCGACCCGTCGCATCGCGGAAGCGTGACAGCGCGACGGGCAGCAGCTCGCGGCGATGTCCGCCGTCGTCGCCCCAGGCGCCGATCGCGAAGCGCCCGGGGTCGATGCCCGCCGCGCGCAGCTTGAGCGCGCCCGTCTCGGGATAGTTGCCGGTGAGCAGCCCCAGGCCGAGGGGCGCGGTCGCGGTGGCCGGCGAGGCACCGCGCGCCGACGGCGCCCCGGCCCGCTCCTCGAGCGCCGCGAGCAGCTCGAACACGCCCGGCAGCGCGTAGGCCGTGCCGGGCACCGCCAGCCGGGCGCCCAGGTGGCGCGCGTACGTCGCGCGGAACTCCGGCTCGCGCGGCACGGCCTCCGCGACGCCGTTGTGCTCGCAGAGCATGCGCCAGATGAGCGGGTCGAGCCCACCGCCCGTGCGCAGCCCCTCGGCCGAGAAGGGCCGCCCCGTGACCTCCTCGCCCGCCGAGCGCGCGCAGGCGATGCTCGCGCCCTTCGAGAGCAGCAGCGTGCCGTCGATGTCGAACAGGATCAGCATCCGTGCGATTCTAGCGACATGGACACCATTCCCGAGATCGACGTCGACGAGGCCGCCCGCCGCCACGCCGCCGGCGGCACCCTCTTCATGGACGTGCGCGACCCGGCCAGCTACGCCGCCGCGCACATCCCCGGCGCGGTGCACGTCAACGACGACGGCATCGAGGCCTTCCTGCGCGACACGCCGCGCACCCAGCCCGTCGTCGTGGTCTGCTTCCACGGCCACATGAGCCTCGGCGGCGCGGCCTACCTGCTCGGCCACGGCTTCACGAACGTGTGCAGCATGACGGGCGGCTTCGAGGCCTGGCGTGGGCGGCATCCGGAGGAGTCGGGGCGAGCATAGGCAGCGCGGAGCGTCGAAGGCGCCGCGTCGGTGGCGGGCGGTGTGCTGCGGGGGGCTCCTCGCTCCGCCCCCCGAAAGGCTGCCGCTCGGAGACCCCCGCAGCACCCCGCCCGGTGACGGTCGGCGCGAGCGCGACGGCGCTGCGCGCGGGGTCAGTTCCAGGAGGCGCGCATCTGCGCGATCTCGTCGGCGGTGAATCCCAGCCGCGTCGCGAGGCTCTCGAGCGTGAAACCCATGTAGTGCGACTCCTGGAGCTGCAGCCAGATCTGCGGGTTGGACGCGATCGAGCCCCAGATGCGCTCCTCGAGGCTCGGAGCGGTGAAGGGGCTCCATGCGGCGTCGAGCGGTGAGGACGGGAGCGGCGTCGACGCAGCCATCTCTGCAAGCGCGTTCGTCGTCACGCCACTCGATGCGCCGACCGGCAGCGCGGTCGGGTTGGTGAACACCATCGTCGTCGTGTTCGTGGGTTGCACCTTGCGGCTCCCCGGGTCGAAGACCCAGCCGCGGAACTGCACCTCCAGCTCGCCGCCCGGCGGCACGAAGGAGGGCACCGTCGTCGTGTGACTGCCCACGTTGTCGGGCCCCGCGATGCTGCCCGTGATCAGCGCGCCCTTCGCCCAGCGCGGCAGGATGCCCGGCATTCCCGCGAGGCCGCTGCCGCGCTGCACCTGCGCCTGCACCGCGAAGAGCTGACCCGGCTCGCCCCCCACCTCGAACGTGAACGGCGTGCCCGGCGTGCCGTAGCCGTACGTCGCCAGCACCGGCGGCTCGGCGTGCCAGACGAGGAGTTGCTGGTAAGTGGTGTCGGGCTCGTGCGCGGCCATTCGCGTACCGTCGGCGCTCACGGGTTGCGGCGCTGGTGACAGTCCGTAGGGGTTCTTTCCGTGGATCGCGACGGGAGGACCACCTTCCCACGGCGAGCGCGCGAAGGACCACCCCAGCGGGCTCGGTGCACTGAGGTAGTGGAAGACATGTCGCCCATCGCGCGAGATCGTGAGCGCTGGCCCGCCGCCGACCGGGTAGAAGAGCCGGAAGTCCGTGCCGTCACCATTCACGGCCCACGCATCCTGGGCGCTTCCGATCACCACGCGCGAGCCATCTGCCGACGGATGCACGGTGTAGATGTTCATCGGCGCCGGCGTGAGCTTCACGGTCTGCATCGTTGCGAGGTCCATGACGTAGGCGTGCTGGCTTCCGAAGAGCCCCGCAACGAACGCGAACTTGCTCCCGTCGGCCGAGATCAGGCCGCCGCCCGCCGACCACACAGCCGCATCGAGGAACGGCACCGCATTGCTGCCGTCGGGATCGGCGAGGTGATACCAGTAGCTGTTCGTCTCCGGCACCCAGCCGGCGAAGGCAAGCCGCCCCTCATCGCTGTACGACAGATTGCCGACGACCTTGCCGTTGAAGGTGAACTCCTGCACCTCCCCCGTCTCGACGTTCACGATGTAGTCGTACCAGGGCGGAATCTCGCTGCAGAAGTCGATGGACTGGTTGTGCGGCCATCGAAACGTCAACCAGCGCCCATCACCCGAGATTCTCAGTTGTTTGATCATCGTCCGCATGTCGTTTCCGCTGGTCGTCGGATTCGGCTCGAACGTCTTGAGCACCGAGAAAGGAACAATCGTGCGGAAGCCCGTTCCATCGGCACGCATCATCGACAAGGATGGAGAGCTGTGGGAGCAAAGGTTGGACCACCCGTCAACGAATGCGACGTGCTCTCCATCCGCAGTCATTGCCTTCAAGAAGATGATCGTGGCGGCTCCCATGGGACTTCCGGCACCCTTCGTCAGGTGCTTCCCCACATGCGAGTGCACCTGGCCTGCCAAGGAGGGCGCCGGCCACATCATCAACCCGCCTGCAAGGACTACTGCAGTGATCCTCATGGCAAGTCCTCGATCAGCACGAGCCGATCCTGAGGATTGGACAAATAGTCCAGCCCGCTGAGCGCCGTGATGAACACCACGTTGCGCGAGCCACTCGCGGGCCAGCCGATGAACGTGCCGTCGGCCTGCCGCACTTCGAGCCCTGCGACCTGATAGGGTAGCGACGGCGACTGATCCAGCTTCAGCGTGGCGTGGTACGTCGGCTGGCCGTGCCCGTCCATGTTCAGCACCAGGACCGCGCCGACCGTGCGTGCGTCGGCAGGGTCGAGCGGCTGCGTCTGCCCCGTCGTGCCGATGTACAGCCGCTTCTGCGCGTTCACGAAGTTTGCGTTGCGCACCAGCGCCATGCGCGTGCGCGCCGTCGGGTCGAGCTGCTCCTCGCCGGGGTAGATCGTCCCGAGATGGAGATTCACTGGCGCGCCGCTCGCACGCGTCTTGCCGATCGTGGGCACCGCCGGGTCCAGGCTCTCCGTCAGCGGCATGCTCGGGATCGTCGACTTCACCAGCACCGAGTTGACGACGCCATCAGGGAACTTGTGCGAGATGACCTTGTTGAAGCGGTAGCTCGCCACGTTCGACGAGTAGTTGTTCAGCCAGTTCTGGTTGCTGAAGTTCCCTGCCCACAGATCGATCACGTAGATGTGCGGCACGTGCCAGCCGCCGTCGAACAGCGCCGCGTTCTCCGCAACGTTCTCCTGCCCCTGATCCGACGTCACGACGTACACGAAGCGGCCGTCGGGATCGGCGACCAGCGTCTTGGGCGTCCCGCTGCCCACGATCAATTCTTTCGCGGCGGGATACGCGCCCGTCGGATGCGGAATCGTCACTTCGCTCCAATCGTGCCCCGGGACGAGCGGCGGATTGTTCGTGGCGCCCCACTGCCAGCCCGGAGGCATGTCCGGCGGCAGGCGCAGGAAGCGCGTGTGCTCCTTCCACTTGGCCGCGTCGTCGTACATCCAGTGCCCCTCCAGCAGCACCGGGTTGGGCACGGTCGCGATCAGCAGCGTGATGTCGATGATCGCGATGTAGTCGTACCTGCCGTCGTCGCGGTCGTGCCCCAGGAGCTCCGAAACGGGGTTTCCCATCGGGTCCTTCGGCAAGTCGAGCGGGATCAGGTTGCCGCCGTAGGTGGCGAGGTCCATCGGGTCGAGATTCATGCCGATGATCAGAAACTTCTTGCCCGCGTTCCAAGGCGCGTTGGCCGGCACGTCCACCACGATCACCGGGCGGATCTTGTTGCCGCCGATGGTCGCCCCGCCGTGGATCGTGTCGTTGCCGCAGACCTGCTGCGGCGGGCAGCTCGGCCGCAGGTCGGTCCCCAACGGGCAGGTGAAGTTGCCGCGACAGACCTCGAAGCCCAAGGGGCCCTGCGGCAGCGGACTGGTATCGACGTAGTCGCCGAGCAACTCGTAGAGCTGCAGATAGAACCGCGCGTTCGGCTGGATGTTCATCAGGCTGTGGATGCGCTGCACCAGCACCGTGCCCCCGCCGTCCGTGCCGCAGTAGTTGTCCACGAACAGAAACTGGCCCGCGCCTCTCATGGACGTGTACGCCACGCCTTCGGGGACCGCCGTGCGCAGCATGCCGGCGGACTCCGCCCCACCGAACGAGTACAGCTCTCCGCTCACCGGAGAGAAGGCCGTCGAGGGATCGGCCGCGCCGTCGAGCACCGAAAGCCCGTTCCACTGCTCCACGTCCATCTGGTTCGTGAGCGGGTGGAGTTGCGCCTTGTTGCGGCTGGCGCCGGCCACGAACAGCACGCCGTTCTTCGAGAGCATGCCCACCAGCGAGTTGCGCTTGGAGTACGGCACGGCACCGCTTGGTTCTTCGTGGACTTGGTTCCAGTTCGTGACTGGAGCGCGGATGAACCAGTTCTCGTTCCCCGTCGAACCCTGCGGCCACTCGGTACCCGGCAGCGGCGAGGGCAGCGGCGCGCGCAGGTCTACCGGCCGAAGGCGGCCCGAGTGGAGGTCGTAGGTCGGCGGCGTACCAGGGACCGTCAGCAAGTGCCCGTTTGTCGTGTACCAGTAGCGGACGTGGCCGTCGACGAGCACGTCGAGGATCTCGCTGTCGCCGGCATGCAGGTTTCCGGGCTCACCATTTGGGAGCAATGACTTTGGCAGTGGGATCCACGTGTTCGGCGTGGGCGTACTCGGTTGCGCGGCGACCGCGCTCGTCAGA
>CAZBBB010000035.1:0-28001 GCA_964490005.1 uncultured Phycisphaerales bacterium
CGCGCCTGCGCTTCGAGTACGAGGACGCCCGCCTGCGCCGGCTCGTCGCGGGCGAGCCGCCCGCGCCGGCCGACGCGCTGGCCGGCACGCTCGAGGCCGCCCTCGCGGCGCTCGACCGCGCGCGCGCCGTCCACCCCGCCGACGCGGCGCTCGCGCGCCAAGGGGCGCGGCTGTGCCTGTTCGCCGGACGCGAGGTGCAGCGCTCCGACGCGCTGCGCGCCCGCTACCTGCGACTCATGCAGGACGCGCTGGCGCTCGACCCGCTCGACGTCGACGGCCACTGGGACCTGGCCCAGGAGGCGCGCAAGCACGGCGAGCACGCGCTCGCGCAGCGGCACCTCGACGCGCTGTTCGCGATCGAGCCCGACCACGCCTTCGTGTGGTACTCGATGGCGCGCCTGCGCGAGTTCGACGGCGACCTGCACGGCGCGCTGCACGACTACGTCCGGGCCGAGGAGGCCTGGCTCAACTGCATCGTGAAGGCCGAGGCCGCCAACCCGAAAACCCGCTCCTTCTACGAGAAAAACCTGCAGAAGACGGATCTCGCCGTGGTGCGGGCCCGCCTCGTCGCGCTGCGCGAGGCCCTTTATTTCTGACCGTCCCCGGCCGTATGATCCGCGCCCTTTGTAGGGCGCCCCCAGATCGCCGTGCCCCCGGGACCCCGGAGACCCATGGAAAGCCTGCTCAACGAACAGACCTCGCTCTACGTCGCGATCATCGCGCTCGTCTTCGCGTTCGTGCTCTCGGCGCGCATCGCGCGCCTGCCCGAGGGCGACGAGAAGATGCGCAAGATCGCGCTCGCGATCCGCACGGGCGCCATGGCCTTCCTGACGACCGAGTACAAGGTCATCAGCATCTTCGTCGCGATCGTGGCCGGGCTGCTGTTCTGGACGGGCGAGACGCGCACGGCGATCGCCTTCGTCTGCGGCGCCTTCGCGAGCGGCTTGGCGGGCTGGCTCGGCATGCGCACCGCGACCGCGGCCAACGTGCGCACGACGAACGCCGCCAAGACCAGCCTCACGGCCGCGCTCGACGTGGCCTTCAGCTCGGGCATGGTCATGGGACTGTCGGTCGTGGGCCTCGGCCTCGCCGGCGTGACGGCGCTGTACCTCGCCTGGGGCGACCCGCAGCCGCTCTTCGGCTTCGGGTTCGGCGCCAGCTCGATCGCGCTCTTCGCGCGCGTCGGCGGCGGCATCTTCACCAAGGCGGCCGACGTCGGCGCCGACCTGGTGGGCAAGGTCGAGGCGGGCATCCCCGAGGACGACCCGCGCAACCCGGCGGTCGTGGCCGACAACGTCGGCGACAACGTGGGTGACGTGGCCGGCATGGGCGCCGACCTGTTCGAGAGCTACGTCGGCTCGATCATCGCGACCATGGCGCTGGGCCTGACCCTGCCCACGGCGCCGACGCCCGACCTCGTCGTGCTGCCGCTCTACCTGGCGGCCTTCGGCATCGTCGGCTCGATCATCGGCCGCTTCTTCGTGCGGGCCAGCGACGAGCACGGGCTGCACAACGCGCTGTTCCGCGGCCTGATCGTGGCCTCGATCATCTTCGTCGCTCTGACCTGGTTCCTGACCGCGGGCCTGAACCTGGACTTCCTCTCCAAGCACGGCAACACGGTCACCGGCGACGGCGTGCGCTGGGCGATCATCATCGGCCTGGCGGTGGGCGTGGCGATCGGGAAGGTCACCGAGTACTACACCGCCACCGACCGGCGGCCGGTGCGCTCGATCGCCGAGCAGAGCCAGACGGGCGCCGCCACGAACCTGATCACGGGTCTCGCGGTCGGCATGGGCAGCACCTGGATGCCGGTCATCCTGATCGGCGCCGCGGTCGTGCTCACCTACGAGTTCGCCGGCCTGTACGGCGTCGCGGTGGCGGCGGTCGGCATGCTCTCGACGCTGGGCATCTCGCTCGGCGTCGATGCCTACGGACCGGTGGCCGACAACGCCGGCGGCATCGCCGAGATGGCGCACTGCCCGCCCGAGGTGCGCAAGCGCACCGACGCGCTCGACGCGGTCGGCAACACCACGGCCGCGATCGGCAAGGGCTTCGCGATCGGCAGTGCGGCGCTCACGGCGCTGGCGCTGTTCCAGAACTACGTCGACGTGGCCTTCACGCAGGAGCTCGCGAAGAGCGCCCTCTCGTTGACGACGCCGACGGTCATGGCCGGCGCGCTGTTCGGCTCGATGCTGCCCTTCCTGTTCTCGTCGATGACGATGCTCGCGGTGGGGCGCGCGGCCAACAAGATGATCGACGAGGTGCGGCGCCAGTTCCGCGAGATCCCGGGCCTGCTCGAGGGCACGGGCGAGCCGGACACGGCGCGCTGCGTGGCCATCTCCACGCAGGCCTCGATCCGCGAGATGATCCTGCCCGGCGTGCTGGCGGTCGTCGCGCCCGTGGCCGTGGGCCTGTGGGACCTCGCCGCGCTCGGCGGCATGATCGCGGGCGCGCTGCTCTCGGGCGTGATGATGGCGATCTTCATGGCCAACTCGGGCGGCGCCTGGGACAACGCCAAGAAGTACATCGAGGGCGGTGCCTACGGCGGCAAGGGCGGCGCCGTGCACAAGGCGGCCGTCGTCGGCGACACCGTCGGCGATCCCTTCAAGGACACCTCGGGCCCCGCGCTCAACATCCTGCTCAAGCTCATGTGCATCGTGTCGGTGGTGGCGGCGCCGATCCTTGTCCGCCTTGCGGGCTGAGCCGGGGCGCCGCCGCCCGCCCGCCGACCGCCGCGTGGCGGAGGTCTGCGCGCGCATCGCCGTCGACCGCAAGGCGCGCGACGTGCGGCTGCTGCACGTCGGCGAGCGGCTGGGCATCTGCGACTGGTTCGTGCTCGCCACCGTCAACAATCGCCGGCAGGCGCGCGCGATCCGCGACGCCATCCGCCTCGGGCTGAAGGCCGAGGGTGCGGGCGTGCCGCTCGCGGCCAGCGAGGATCCCGACGGCCGCTGGTCGCTGTACGACTACGGCAGCGTCGTCGTGCACCTGTTCGACGAGGAGGGCCGCCGGCACTTCGACCTCGACGGGCGCTGGCGCGACGTCGAGGAGCTCGCCGTCGATCCCGACGCGACGGAAGGCTGAGCGGTGAGCGGCGCGGCGCTCGACGGCGGCGCGTGGTCGGCCGAGCTGGAGTGCGCGCGCGAGCTGGCGCGCCTGGCGGGCGGCATCGTGCTGGACTGGGCCGCGCGCGGGGTCGACGTCGACGACAAGGACGGCCAGCCCGTCACGCAGGCCGATCGCGAGAGCAACGCGCTCATCACGACCGAGCTGGCGCGGCGCTTCCCGGCCGACGCGATCCTGGCCGAGGAGACCGAAGTGAGCGACGCGCGCTGGCGCCACGCGCCGCGCTGCTGGGTCGTCGACCCGCTCGACGGCACCTCCGACTTCATCAAGGGACGCGAGGGCTTCGCCGTGATGATCGGCCTGCTCGAACGCGGCCGCCCGCGCCTGGGCGTCGTGAACGTGCCCAAGGCGGGCCGCCTGTTCAGCGGCGTGGTGTCGCTCGGCGCGGTCGAGGAGCGCGGCGGCGCGAGCCGGCGGCTGACGGTCTCGCGCCGCGCGGCGACCTCCGAGCTGCGCGTGATCGCCTCGATCGCCCACCGCGACGAGCGGCTCGAGGCCGCGCTGGCCGCGCTGGCGCCGCGCGAGCTGCTGCAGGTCGGCAGCGTGGGCTACAAGGTCGGCAAGATCGTGGCCGACGAGGCCGACCTCTACGTGGCGACGACCGCGCGCATCTCGCTCTGGGACACGGTCGCGCCCGAGGCCATCCTGGTCGCCGCGGGCGGGCGCATGCTCGACCTCGACGGCCGGCCGCTGCACTACGCCGGCCCGCAGCTCAACCACCGGCGCGGCCTGCTCGCGACCAACGGCGCCTGCGCCCACGCCGTCGTCTCGCGTCTCTCGGGGCAGTTCCCGACGCTCGACTGAGCGGGGCCGGGCGGGCTCCGGCCGGGCGCGGCCACAGTCTCCCGCCGCATCCTGCCGAGAAACGACGGGATCCGGCGTCCCCCCGGCCCCGACATGAACATCGCCTGGCAAGACTGGTCCGAAGAGCTGCTGGCCGTCGCCCGCGAGGAGCGCCGGCCGGTCCTGGTGTCGATCGTGGCGAGCTGGTGCCGCTTCTGCCGCGAGATGGACGCCACGACCTGGTCCGACCCGCGCGTGGCGGCGCTCGTCGCGGAGCTGGCCATCGCGGTGCGCGTCGACAAGGACCTGCGGCCGGACGTCGACGCGCGCTACGGGCAGGGGGGCTGGCCGAGCACCGTGATCCTCGATCCCGACGGCGAGGTCATGGCGGGCGGCACCTGGATGCCGACCGAGGAGCTGCTGGCGCAGTTGGCCGAGGCGGCGCGCCGGCTGCGCACCGAGGGGCCGAGCTATCGCGCGCCGCCGCCGCCGCCCGCGCCGCGCGGCGGGCGTCTCGACGCCTCGATCCTGCCGGCCCTCGAAGCCTCGCTGCTGGCGCAGTTCGACAGCCGGCACGGCGGCTTCGGCACGGGGCAGAAGTTCCCGCATCCCGAGGCGCTCGACTACGCCATCCTGCGCCACGCCGACAGCGCCGCGCCGCGCCTGCGCGAGGTCGTCGAGAAGACGCTGGTGCACATGGCCGAAGGGGCGCTGCACGACGCCGTCGAGGGCGGCTTCTTCCGCTTCTGCGCCGGGCGCGACTGGAGCCGGCCGCACACCGAGAAGCTGCTGGAGACGAACGCGGGCCTGGCCCGCAACTACCTCGAGGCCGGACAGGTGCTGCGCCGCGCCGACCTGCTCGAGGTCGGGGCGCGCACGGCGGACGCGCTGCTGGCGCTGTTCCGCGACGAGCCGTCCGGGCTGTTCCACGGCAGCCTCGACGCGGACGACGAGTACTACGCGCGCGACGCCGACGGACGGCGCACGCGCCGTCCGCCGCGCCGCGACGGGCGCTTTTTGGCCGACGCCAACGCGCGCGCGATCGCGGCGCTGCTCAAGGCGGGCGCCGTGCTCGACCGCCCCGACCTCACGCGCGCGGCCGTCGCGTCCGGCGCGGCGCTGCTCGAGCGCCTGCACCGGCCCGGGCGCGGCATGTACCACTACGATGACGGCCAGGGACGGCGCCTGCCGGGGCTGCTGCGCGACCAGGCCGAGACGGCGCGTGCGCTGCTGCTGCTGCTGCAGTACGCCGACCGGCGCGAATTGCTCGCGACCCTCGAGGAACTGCTCGAGCGCATCGCGACGCGGCACGTGGGCCCTGACGGCGACCTCGTCAACGAGGACGAGGTGGCGGGCGCGCGGCCCGCGCGCCGGGCCGACGCCGCCATCCTCGACGCGGCGAGCGCGGCCGAGGTGCTGCTGCGCGGCGCGCTCGTGTGCGGCCGGCCCGAGTGGACGGCCGTCGCGCGCAGCGCGCTGCTGCGGCACGCCGCCGACCACCGCCGCTACGGCTGGGCGATGGCCGCCTACGGGCGCAGCGTCGAACTGCTCGTGCAGCCGCCGCTGCACATCCTCGTCGTCGGGCGCGACGGCGACCCGCGCACGGGCGCGCTGCTGCGCGCCGCCTCGTCGAGCTACCTGCCGAGCCGCGTCGTGCAGCACCTCGATCCGGAGGCCGACGCGGCGGCCCTCGAGCGGCTCGAGTTGCCGGTGCGCGAGCGGCCCGTGGCCTTCGTGCATCTCGAGCACGACTGCGCCGCCGAACACGACGAGCCCGAGACGCTGTGGGCGGTGCTCGCGGCGGCCAACGCGCGCCGGCGGCTGCTCTGAATCGGCGCGCGAATCAGCCGCGCGGCAGGCCGGGCTGGGTCGTCACGAGGCGGGGCGTGCCGTTGCGGCCGAAAAAGGCCGCGATGCCCTGGTCGCGGCTGCCGAAGCCGATGGCGTGCGCGCCGCCCTGCGCGTCGAAGCGGTAGGTCGTTCCGCCCGGCGTGATGAAGCCCAGGAAATCGAGCTGCGGGCCCTGGATGAGCAGCGTGCCGGGCGTCCACGGGCGCTCGTCGAGCAGGCCTTCGGGCACGGGCAGGACCTCGACCACGTAGCCGACCAGGTCGGCGCCGAAGCGGATCTCGAGCGTGTCGGCGTACTGCAGGTCGCGCGCGGCGGCGAGCGTCCGCACCGCGGGCGGCGTCGCGGCCCGCGCGTGCGGCGCCGACGAGCAGGCGGCCGGCATCAAGGCGCACAGGCCGGCGAGCAGGACACGGGCGGACGGGCGGGGCATGGCGGCCTCTCTGCGGAGCGGGGGCGCGCCAGTATGCGTCGAGCGGGGTCTGCGGGCCAAGGCCGCGCGGGCCGCGCGCGCCCGGGAGACGGGCGACCTCAGTCGATGATCAGCAGCAGGTCGTCACCCTCGGCCTGGGTGGCGTGGCAGGGCGTCTGCACGATGCCGTCGGGGCCGGCCGAGAGGACCATCGCGTGCTCGCGCACGTTGACCCAGCCCTCGACGTTGACGAGATAGGCGTTGCCCCACGGGTCGGAGCGCAGGTCCGAGACGTAGGGGCCGTTCCAGCCCGGGCCGCCCATGTTGGCGCTGAGCAGCACGTCGTCGAGCGGGCGGGCCTCGCCGCCCTCGCCGAATCCGTGGCCGGCCGGGATGGCGCCGGGGCTGTAGAGCCAGGCGACGTTGGTGCGGCCGCGCACGCCGGTGGGGAGGAACAGCGTGTCGCGCGAGTAGGCGGCCAGGCCGGCGGCGATGGACTGCATCTCGCCGAGGGCCTCGGCTTCGCGCGCCGCGCCGACTTCTTCGCCGACGACCGGCATCAACACGCCGGAGAGGCTCACCAGGATGGACAGCGCGACGAGGGCCTCGAGCACGCCCGAGGGCTTGTTTCTTCGCGCGGGACGATCGGACGCAGCGTTCATCACGGTCTCTCCTCCGCTCATGGCCAGCCGTTTCGGCGGGAATCTCGCCGGGACTTGAGGGCGATTCCTATGATTCCGCCCTCCGTTCCCGCCCCCCCTCCCGAGCGGCCGCCATGTCCCCCCCGTCCCGAGCGCCGTTTCGACCGTTCCGCGGGGGTCCGCGCGCCGCCTGGGCCCTGGCGCTGCTCGCCGGATGCAGCACGCCGCTGCTCGACCAGCCCGCCCAGACGCGGCAAACGAGCGTGCCCCTCGCGCCGCTCGTGCACGTCTCGTCCTCACCCGACGGCAGCAGCCACCAGTGGTCGGCGCTGTTCTGGCTCTTCGGCCAGGACGTCGAGGGCCAGCGCGCGCACGCCCGCGCGCTGCCCTTCTGGTGGCGCGACCACGAGCCGCCCTA
Organism: uncultured Phycisphaerales bacterium; assembly: GCA_964490005.1. Lineage (GTDB taxonomy): Bacteria > Planctomycetota > B15-G4 > B15-G4 > B15-G4 > CAZBBB01. Next base: position 7,229 of record CAZBBB010000035.1, read on the forward strand.
CCGCGAGCGCACGCTCGTGCTGCCCTTCTGGTACAGCGAGGACACGCCCGCGGCGCGCACGCGCTTCTGGTCGCTGCTCTACGGGTACACCGAGTCGGACGAGTTGCGCACCGACTACGTCCTGCCGCCGCTCTTCGTGCTCGAGCGCGGCCCCGGGGCCGACTACCGGCGCGCCGCGCTGCTGCTGGCCTTCGACTGGCGCGCCGAGGGCGAGGCGCACGATCTCGTGCTGCTCAACCTGCTCGGCCTGGCGACGGGCCTGCGCGCCCAGACCGGTCGGCCCGCCGAGGGCGAGACGGTGGGCGCGCTGGGGCGCACGTCGAGCCGCCGGATCGAGCTGCTCAACGTGCTCGGGATCGTCTCGCTGTTCGGCTACGACGACGTGGGCGACCGGCGCGAGTGGCGGCTGGGTACGCTGTTCAGCAACGAGGTCATGTCCCTGGCGCGGAGCTGGCGTTCGCGCGGCGACGACCCCTTCGTGCGCGAGTGGATCTTCCCCGTGTACATGAACGTCGCCGACGCGAGCGGCGGCTTCCACTGGCTGGGCCCGCTGTGGGGCGGGTTCTCCGACACGGCGAGCGGGCGCGCGACCGACTGGTGGCTGGCGGGGCTGCTGGCCCGCACGCGCGCGCCGGAGGGCGAGACCTGGCGCGTGCTCGGGCTGCCGGTCGTCTCGCCCGACTGAGCCCCGCTCAGCGCCCGGCCTCGAGTTCGGCCACCGCGGCGCGCGCGCCGACGTGCCCGGGGTCGAAGGCCAGCACGGTGCGGTGCAGCACGAGCGCCGTCTCGCGGTCGCCGCGGCGCTCGACGAGCGAGGCCAGCGCGAATCGCAGCTCGGCCGAAGCGAGGTCGCAGGCGATGGCGCGGCGCAGCAGGTGCTCCGAGCCGCCGGGATCGCCCTGCCGCTCGAGGCGCTCGGCCAGGCCGAGGATGCGCTCGCGCAGGTAGACCCAGTCCGGCAGGCCCGCGAGCGCGTCGATGAGCGCGTCGGCCTCGACCGGCGGCGTCTCGTCGGCATCCTCCTCGTCGAAGGGGCGGCCGGCGGGGCCGGCCTCCCAGACCACGGCCCGCGTGCCTCCGAGCAGGTGCTGCCAGCTCTTGAAGCGGTCGCGGACGATGGCCGAGACGGGCGCGATCTCGTCGGGCAGCACGCCGACCCAGGGCATCGGGTCGCGCCGGTAGCGCGCCATGAACTCGAGCCCCAGGCGCAGGCGCCCGGAGCTGCCGTCGGCCCGCAGCGCGCTGCGCACGGCGACGACGGCGCGTTCGTCGCGCAGCGCCTGGTCAAGCGGCGCGACGAGTTCGATCAGGCCGCGATCGGCGAACACCATGCAGGCGATGCCGAGCCCGTCGACGCCGATCTCCTCGAAGTCGGCCGTGACCTCGGGGTGCCGGCGCAGGATCTCGTCGACGCGCGAGGGCGGCACGGTGAGTTCCTCGTCGCGCAGCAGCAGGCCGAGGGCGGCGCGCCGCGTGCGCGGATGGTCGGAGATCAGGTACGCGTGCGGGAAGACCCGCAGCGCCGAGGCCATCACGGCCTTGAGGTCGGTGATGTCCACGTCCGCCAGGTCGTACCACTGGCACAGCGTGCCGCCGGGCACGAGGCGCCGACGCGCCAGCTCGAAGAACTCGACCGTGCCCGTGAGCGCCGTGCGCCGATCGGCGCGGGCGTCGGGGGCGAGCACGATCACGTCGTACGAGCCGTGGTCGGTCGAGAGGAACTGCCGCTCGCTGCCCGAGGTCGGCGGGTCGGAGCCGGGCCAGGGCCGCGGGTCCCAGTCGGACGGCGTGGGATACGGCTGCAGCCAGTGCAGCGTGACCGGGCCGTGCATCCAGGCCGCGCGCGCCGCCTCGGCGCCGCCCGAGGAGACGACGAGCACGCGCGCCGGCGGTCCGTGCATCAGGATCGGCAGGTGCGCGAAGCGGCGCTCCTGGCCGTCGCTGCGGCCGAAGGGCGCGCGGCCGTCGATCGCGACGAGGTCGCGCTGCGTGAGCGCGTCGCGCACGAGCAGCGCGTGTCCCTCGGTCGTGCGGACCGACGCCGTCGCGAGGACGGCCTGCGGACCGGGGCGCGGCCCGAGGCCGGACAGCGAGGCGATCGCGACGCCGAGCAGGGCGCCCAGCGCGGCGCGCGGCCGCGGACGCCGCGCGAGCGCGGCGAGCAGCACGGGCACGGCGAGCAGCAGCGCCGTGCCGCGCGGGCCCAGGCGCGGCAGCAGGGCGAAACTGAGGAGCGGCGCGAGCAGCACCAGCGCCGCGGGGACGCAGGCCAGACGCAGCGCGGCGCCGCGCGAGCGCAGCAGCAGACCCAGCCCCAGTCCCGGCAGGAGGGCGACGAGCGCCACCTGTCCGGCATCGGCGAGCTGACTGCGCTCGAGCACGCGCGGCACGCTCGGCGTCGCCGGCAGCAGGCACGTCGTCGCGAGGGCCGCCACGCCCAGCCACAGCGCCGCCGTCCGGCGCGGTGGAAGGCGGGTGGCGGCCGCCGCGACGAGGGCGGTGCAGGCGGCCAGCGCCGCGGCGGGCAGCGCGCCGCGGTCGAGCTGCTCGACGAGTTGCCGGCCCGCGACGAGCAGCACCGCGCCGACGAGCAGCAGCGCGGCGCCCGCGCCGTCGGCGAGCCGCGCCGACGACACGCGGCGCTCGCCCTGTTCGGCGAGCAGGATTCCCGCCGTTCCCGCGAGCAGCGCCGCGACCTGCAGCGATCGCCCGGGCCCCAGCAGCACTTCGGCGAACCAGGCGCCCACGAGCCAGCCGACCCCGAGGCCGACCAGCAGCGCGGCGCCGCCGTCGCGGCGGCCGTCGCCCGTGAGCAGGCCGAGCAGCACGCCGAGCGCGGGCGCCAGCGGCAGCGCGCAGCCCGCGGCCACCAGCGCGACGTGCGGGTAGTAGGGGAGCACGAGCTGTCCGCGCAGCCCGAGGGCCGCGACCTCGCGCCACCACGGCAGCAGCGCGGCCGCGAGGAAGCCGCCCGCCACGACCAGCCCGGTGAGCCACCACTGCGCGCGACGCGTCCACGTGCGGCCGGCCGTGCCCGCGGCCCACCACCAGCCGGCGGAGAACAGCGCGCCGAGCACGGCCAGACCCAGATGGCGCGGCGGCCAGCGGTCCACCGCCGGCAGCAGCACGGCGTCGGGCAGCGTCGTCGAGACCAGGGCCGCGGCGAAACCCGCGAGCAGGGCCGCGGCGCGCGGGGCGCGGCCCTCGCCTTCCGGCCCGGACGTCGCGAGGCTGCTCATGCGCGGCGATTCTAGGGTCCCGGACGTCGCGTTCGTCTCTGGTATCGTCGCGCCGGTCGTCGCGACGGGGCGTGTCGGTCGGCCGCTGCGACGCCGCCCGAGCCGGAGCCCGCCATGAGCGAAGAGGTCGTCCATCGCCCGCCCGCCGAGTTCGCGCGCCGCGCGCGCGTCTCCTCCCTCGACGAATATCGCGCGCTGTACGCCTCGTCGGTCGCTGAGCCCGAGGCCTTCTGGGCCGACGTGGCGCGGCGCCTGTCCTGGGACCGCCCGTTCGACACGGTGCTGAGCGGCGACTTCGGCGCGGGGACGATCCGCTGGTTCGACGGCGGTCGCCTGAATGCCAGCGTGAACTGCCTCGACCGGCACGTGCAGGCCGGCCGCGGAGCGCGCACCGCGATCCTCTGGGAGGGCGACGAGCCCGGCCAGCAGACCTCGCTCAGCTACGCCGAACTGCTGGCGCGCGTGTGCCGCTTCGGCAACGCCTTGCGGGCCCGCGGCGTGAAGAAGGGCGACCGGGTCTGCATCTACATGCCGATGGTGCCCGAACTGGCCGTGGCCGTGCTCGGCTGCGCGCGCATCGGCGCGATCCACAGCGTCGTCTTCGGGGGCTTCTCGGCCCAGTCGCTGCGCGACCGCATCCTCGACAGCAGCTGCCGCACGGTCGTGACGGCCGACGAGGGCCTGCGCGGCGGCAAGCGCATCGCCCTCAAGGCCATCACGGACGAGGCGCTGGCCGGCGTCGAATGCGTGCGCGAGGTCATCGTGCTGCGGCGCACGGGCGGCGCGGTCGCGCTGCGGCCGGGCCGGGACCTGTGGTGGCACGAAGTCGTCGACGCGCCGGGCGTGTCCGAGACCTGCGCGCCCGAGAGCATGGAGGCCGAGGACCCGCTGTTCATCCTGTACACGTCGGGCTCGACCGGCAAGCCGAAGGGCGTGCTGCACACGACGGGCGGCTATCTCGTGTACGCGAGCTGGACCCACGAGCTGGTCTTCGACCTGCGCGACGACGACGTCTACTGGTGCACCGCCGACGTCGGCTGGATCACCGGCCACAGCTACATCGTGTACGGGCCGCTGTGCAACGGCGCGACGACGCTCATGTTCGAGGGCGTGCCGAACTGGCCCGACGCCGGCCGCTTCTGGGACGTGGTCGACAAGCACCGCGTCACGCTGTTCTACACGGCGCCGACGGCGATCCGGGCGCTCATGGTCGCGGGCGACGAGCCGGTGAAGCGGCGCTCGCGCGCCAGCCTGCGCCTGCTCGGCACGGTGGGCGAGCCGATCAACGTCGACGCCTGGAACTGGTACCACGAGGTGGTCGGCGAGCGGCGTTGTCCGATCGTCGACACGTGGTGGCAGACCGAGACCGGCGGCATCCTCATCGCGCCGCTGCCGGGCGCCACGCCGACCAAGCCGGGCAAGGCCACGCTGCCGCTGCCGGGCGTGCGGCCGGTGCTCGTCGACGAGCGCGGCGAGGTCCTCGTCGGCAACGGCGTCGAGGGACGGCTGTGCCTCGAGTTCCCCTGGCCGGGGATGATGCGCACGGTGTGGGGCGACCACGAGCGCTTCCGCCGCACCTACTTCAGCCAGTTCCCGGGCCGGTACTTCACCGGAGACGGCGCGCAGCGCGACCAGGACGGCTATTACCGCATCACCGGCCGCGTGGACGACGTCATCAACGTCTCGGGGCACCGGCTCGGGACGGCCGAAGTCGAGTCGGCGCTCGACGAGCACGAGGCGGTCGTGGAGGCCGCCGTCGTGGGCATGCCGCACCCGATCAAGGGGCAGGGCATCTTCGCCTTCGTGACCCTGGCCGGAGGACGGCAGGGCGACGACGCGCTGCGCGCCGAGCTGGTCGCGACCGTGCGCCGGGTGATCGGCCCGATCGCCAGCCCCGACCGCATCCAGTTCGCCCGGGCCCTGCCCAAGACCCGCAGCGGCAAGATCATGCGCCGGATCCTGCGGCAGATCGCCGCCGGCAAGGTCTCCGATCTGGGCGACACCAGCACGCTCGCCGACCCCTCGGTGGTCGAGGCGCTCGTCCGGGGCGACTGAGCACGGCAGCCCGTGCCACCCGCCAGGGGCGGGGTCCGCGCGAAGGGGGGCGAGCGGGCGCCGTGGGGAGCCGGGCCTACATTCCGATGCGAGCACCAGTCGATAGGCGCCGTGAAGGCGACCCGGCCCGTGAGCTCTCCGCTAACATATGGGGGTAGACTGATCGGTTCGGGGGACGTCGAGGCACGTACTGCGCGCGTGCCGCGCCGGCTCCCGCCTGTTGGATCCGTACCCGCGAGCGGGCGCTCCGCGCATCCCGCCCGCACTGTGCTGGAAGGTCGACCATGAACATCGCGATCGAAGCCCTCGGTGACGCCCCGTTCGGCGCCTCGCGCGTCCGCACCTCGCCCCGGTGCGTCCCCGCCCTGCTGGCGGGTCTGCTGGCCTGGCCGGCGGCGCTGCCCCAGGCGCAGCCGGGTGAGGTCATTCTCGACCGCCGCATCAGCCAGACCGACGGCGGCTTCACCGGCCAGCTCGACGACCTCGACCTGTTCGGGCAGTCGGTCGCTTCGCTGGGCGATCTCGACGGCGACGGCGTGGGCGACATCGCCGTGGGGGCGATGCGGGACGACGACGGCGGGCCCAACCGCGGCGCGGTCTGGATCCTGTTCCTCAACGCCAACGGGACGGTGAAGTCGACCGCCAAGGTCAGCGACACGGCCGGCGGCTTCACGGGCGTGCTCGACGACAACGACGAGTTCGGCTCCTCCGTCGCCAACCTCGGCGATCTCAACAACGACGGCGTGGTCGACCTCGCGGTCGGCGCGGCCAAGGACGACGACGGCGGCACCGATCGCGGCGCCGTCTGGGTGCTGTTCCTCAACGCCGCCGGCGGCGTGCAGTTCCACAACAAGATCAGCGCGACGACGCCGCTGCTCTCCGGGCTGCTCGACGACGTCGACCTGTTCGGGTTCTCGGTCTGCGCCCTCGGCGACTTCAATGGCGACAACATCGAGGACCTGGCGGTCGGCGCGGTCCTCGACGACGACGGCGGCACCGACCGCGGCGCCGTGTGGCTGCTCATGCTCAAGGCCCTCGGCGGCCTCAACGCCGTCGGCAAGCTCAGCGCCACCTCGGGCAACCTGACCGGGCCGCTGGCCGACAGCGTCCAGTTCGGCACGAGCATCGCCGCGCTGGACCGCAACGCCGACGGCGTGCCCGACCTGGCGGTCGGTTCGCGCGACGACGACGACGGCGGCCCCGACCGCGGCGCGGTCTGGGTCCTGCAGATGAATGCGGCCATGAGCATCGCGGCCGAGCAGAAGATCTCGGCCACCCAAGGGGGCTTCTCGGGCGCGCTCGCCGACGGCGACCGGCTCGGGTCCTCGGTGTCCTTCGTGGGCGACCTCGACGGGGACGGCATCTCCGAACTCGCGGCCGGCGCCCCCGAGGCCGACGCGGGCGGCCCCAATCGCGGCGCGGTCTGGGTGCTGCATCTCGCGGCCGACGGGACGGTGCTCGACCAGGAGAGCATCAGCGCGACGTCCGGCGGCTTCAGCGGTCTGATCGAGGACGGCGACAACTTCGGCTTCGCGGCCTGCCTGCTCAAGACGACCGCCTTCGGCTGCACGAACTTCGCTTCGACGCAGCGCTTCTCGAACGACGGCGGGAGCAAGCGCGGCGCCGTGAGCCTGCTGCGGCTGAGCACGGGCACCTTCACCAACCTCGGCAACGCCCTGTTCGGCACGCCGGGCTTCCCGTTGCAGACGGCCAGCGGCCTGCCCGCGACCGGCAACCTCGTGACCTATCTGCTCAGCAACGCGAAGACCCAGGCGCCGTCGACGTTCGTGCTGAGCCTCGGCGAGCTGTGCGTGCCGCTCAAGGGCGGCGTGCTCGTGCCCAGCCCGATGCTGGTGCTGCCCGGCTTCAACACCGGCTTCATCGGCAAGGTCAAGCTCGAGTCGGTCTGGCCCTCGGGGATTCCCGCCGGGCTCAAGCTCTACACGCAGTTCTGGACGGTGGACGCGGGCAGCCCCAAGGGCCTCTCGGCCAGCAACGCCGTCGTGACCGTCACCCAGTAGGAGCCGCGGGTGCGACGTGCGCGGCGCGGGGCGGGCCCGCGCGGGCCGACGACCGGACTCAGCCGGTCAGGCTGCCCTTGGTCCACTGGTCGATCTCGCCGCGGTCCTGCATGACCTCGGCCCGACCGGCGGGCAGCTGCTCCTCGGCGCCGCGGAAGAAGTTCGTCGCGCGCCACCAGATCTTGGCGAGTCGGCCCTGCGGCTTGTAGAGGCCGAGCGCGCGCGCCTGGTTGTAGGCCCACAGCCGGTTGTAGATCGGCTTCCAGTCCCACAGGTCGAGCACGAACTGCGGGATGTGCCGGCCGACCCACAGCATCGGGCGGCTGATCAGGAAGCGCTTGAACCAGCGCGGCATGACGTAGTTGGCGCAGCCCATCGCGATCATCACGTGGTTCACGTAGCGATGGCCCTTGTGCTCGAAGGGCTGGAAGCTCTTGGCGTTGTACAGCTCGGGGTCGGCCGTGATCTCGCCGCCCTCGATGGCGCGCTTGTAGAGCGGCGAGCCCGGGTAGAACACGAAGGTGAAGACCGCCAGGCTGACCCAGTTCGGCAGCGCCTCGATCAGGCGCACCGTCGCGGTCACGTCCTCCTCGGTCTCGTAGGGGCAGTCCACGATGAAGTCGAGCGTGACGACCATCTTGCGACGGTAGTACGTGTCGATCATCCACATCTTCTCGATGAACAGCTTGTTCGGGAAGTCGCGGTCGTAGACGCGCTTGTTGAAGTCCTCGCTGCCGGTCTGCACGCCGACCGCCACGACGCGGAACCCGATGTCGAACATCAGGTCGAGCTTGTCCTTGCTGAGGCTGGCGGGCGTCGCGGTCGAACCCCACCACGCGTCGAAGAGCAGGTCGGGGATCTTCTCGCGCGAGAGCGTCGCGAACTCCTCGAGCGCCTTCTTGCTGCGCAGGAAGAAGTCGTCGTCGCTGAAGAAGAAGGACCGGAAGAACGGGAAGCGGTCCTTCATGTGCCGCAGTTCGTCGACGACGTCGGGCAGGCTGCGGAAGCGCACCGACTTCTGGCCGGCGAAGATCTGCTTGTAGGTCGCGTTGTAGCAGAAGCTGCAGCGGAAGGCGCAGCCGCGCGAGGACAGCACGGGATAGGTGGGGAAGCCCAGCGGCGCGTTGTTGTGGTACTTCTCGAGCAGCGCCATGGTCATCGGCTGCAGGCGGCCCTGATCGAGGATCCAGTGCGTGTCGATCTCGTAGTCGGGCCAGGGCATGCGGTCGAGGTCGATGAGCAGCGGCCGCATCGGGTTGGAGCGGATCTCGCCGGCCTCGTCGCGGAACCAGAAGTTCTCGACGCCGGAGAAGTCCTCGCCGTTCGCGAACTTCTCGACGAACTCCGGCAGCGCCTCGTCGCCCTCGCCCTGGCACAGGATGCGGACGTGCTTGATGGCCTCTTCGGGCGCGATCGTGCAGTGCACGCCGCCCCAGACCTGCGTCACGGCCGGATGGTCGCGATACACGCGCTCGGTGACGCGGATCGCGCGCAGGAAGTTGTCCGACAGGAAGCTGTACAGGACGAGCTGGGGGGCCTGGTCGCGGATCAGGTCGGAGAACTGCGCCAGCACGGACTCGGGGTAGTAGTTCTCGCCGTCCTGGGTGAGGCACACGAAGCTGACGTCGTGCCCCTGCTTGCGGAGGGCCGCCGAGAGGATGCGCGAGCCGTCCGCGAAGATGGTGTTGTTGAGGCTGACGAAGACGATCTTCAGGCGGCGCACGATGTCGTTTCTCGGTGAGCGCGTCGGGGGGAGCCGGGCGCGCGGGGAGCCGGCCCGAGGCGAGCCCTCATCGTAGCGCATGCGCCGCGCGGCCCGCCCGCGCATTCCGTGCGCGGCGCGGGGCGAGTCAGGGCGCCGCGCCGCAGCGCCGCGCGGCGCGCGCGAGCACCTCGGCCGACGGACTCGTCGCGGTGAACAACTCGGCCTGTCGTCGCGCCTGGGAGCAGAAGAAATCCTCCCCTGGGGTCAGGTGAGCGTCGGCCGCGCGCGCCGCCTCCCGGAAAGGTGAGGCCGTCCCGCCGTAGGCCAGATCGACCGCGAGGGCGCCTGGCCTGAAGATCGTCGCCGAGAGCTGCAACTCGCCCGCGTCGACGCCCGGCAGGCCGACGGGGGTGGCGTTCACGACCAGGTCTCCCGGTGCGTGCAAGGGGTCGGGGACGGCGACCGCCGCCAGCACCCCCGCGAGCGCCTCGGCCAGGCCGCGGGCGTTGCTCAGACGCCGCGACCAGATCGAGAGTTCGACCTCCTCGTCGGCGAGCGCGACGGCGATCGCGCGCGCCGCTCCGCCCGAACCGAGCAGCAGCACGCGCGGCACCTGCCCGGCGTGCCGCTTGCGCCACGAACGCAGCAGGCGCGGCAGCAGGTCGCAGGCGGCCTTCCAGTCGGTGTTGCGCGCCTGCCAGCCCGCCGGCGTGCGCAGCAGCGTGTTCGCCGCGCCCGTGGCCTGCGCGCCGGGCAGCCGGCTCGCCGCCAGGTCGAGCGCGACCGACTTGAAGGGATGCGTCACCGCCAGCCCGTCGAGGCGCAGCGCCGCCGCGACGTCGAGCACGTCGGCCAGCCGCTCGACGTCCAGCGGAACGAGGCGCGCGTCGCGCCCCACGCCGCGGAAGACCGTGTTGTGGAAGGCCGGCGAGAGACTGTGCGCCACCGGGCTGCCGACCACCGCGAAGAAGCGCGTCGCGGGGCCCACGTGCCCGATGCCGAAGACCTCGTGCAGGCGCTCGACCGTCGGCTGGTCGGCGTGCCCGCGTCGCTGCGCGTCGGCGGCGCCGAAACTGAACGGCGCGCCGCTCGCGGCCGTGAACACGCGGCCCGCCTCGGCCAGCCGCCCGATCGGCACGACCGCGAGCCGCCCGGCGAACTCCGCCTGCAGCTCGACGAGCTGCGCGAGCTGGCGCGGCGTCTCGGCCGGCACGACGAGCTTGGCGTGCGCCGTGCCGTGCGAGAGCAGCCGCGTCGCCAGCGCCGGCAGCCGCGGGACGAAGCGCGACAGATGGCAGCTGGGCAGCACCGCGCAGCCGTCGGGCAGGGTCACCGCATCGAGCAGCGTGTCCTCGACGTCGACCGTCTCGGCTCCCGCGGCCGCGGCGGCCGCGAGCAGCGCACGTTGCGTCGCCGCGTCGAGTCCCGAGCGCGTCCGGCAGGTCGCCAGCACCGGGATGCTGCGGGGCAGCGCCAGCAGCCGCTCGACGGTCGCCGCCGTCGGCGCGTCGAGCGCGTCGAGCCGCAGCTCGACGTGGTCGGCGCCCGCCGGCGGGTGGAGCAGCGCGTGAGCGGCCTCCTCGACCCGCGCGGGCAGCAGCGTGGCGACGAGTTGCGTGCTCATGACGGGGCGTCCCGCAGGGCGTCGAGCAGCGCCGCCGCCGTGTCCTCGTCGAGGCTGCGGCGCGAGCGCGCGAGCCGCACCGCGCGACGCGCCAGCGCACGGTAGCCGGCGGCGACGTCGGCGGCCATGCCGTCGAGCGCCGTCAGGTGGCGCAGCACGGCCCCGAGGTCGCCGCGCGCGATGGGGCCGGTGAGGGCCGCCGACGGCTCGTGTTCGGCGAGGTGGTCGAGCGTGCCGCGCAGCAGCGGGACGAGCGCCGCGCGCGCCTGCTCGCGCGCCAGCCCGGCGCTCTCGGCGAGGTCGAGCGCCTGGTCGACGAGTGCGACGAAGTGGTTGCAGGCGTGGCTCGCGGCCGCGTGCCAGGCCGGCCGCGCTCCGGGGGCGAGCCGGAACGACGCGAGGCCGAGCGCGCGCGCGAGGCGCTCGGCCACCTCGACGGCCGCGCCGTCCCCTTCGAGCGCCGCCACCGTGCCGGCCAGCGTCGCGGCGTCGCGCACCGGGTCGACGAAGCTCTTGAGCGGATGCAGCCCGCCGATGGCGAGCCCGGCGACCGACAGCGCGTCGAGCGCGTCGACCTCGACCGAGCCCGAAAGGTGCAGGGCCAGCGAACCCTCGGGCCAGGCGCGGCCGGCCAGGGAGCGCGCAACCGCTTCGATCGCGCGGTCGGGCACTCCGACGAGCAGCAGCACGGGCCCGTCGCCGGCGCTCCGTCCGGGCGCGCACAGCGTCGCGAAGTCCACGGGCGTGCCGGCTCCGACGAGCGCGACGCGGGCGACGGCGCGCTCGCCCGTGCGGCTGGCGACTTCGCCCACCGGCCAGCCCGCGCGCTGCGCCGCCCGCGCGATCGTCGTGGCCGCGGCTCCCGCGCCGGCGACGAACAGCCGCGGCTCGCCCACGGGACTCAGGCCGGCTGCTGCTTGCCGTCCTCGCCGGCGTGGGTGCGCGAGCGACCGTCGAGCAGGCCGGGAACCGGCGGCGGGAGGAAGGCGTCGTGGTCGAAGATGTAGTCGTCGTCGTCGGGCAGGTCGGGCGAGACGTAGCCGGGCAGCCGCGACTGCTCGAGTTCCTCGCGGAAGGCCCGCAGGATGGCCTGCTCCATGGCCGAGCGGCACTCCTGGTTGATCGGGTGGGCGACGTCGATGTGCAGGCGCGAGCGCCCGCGCTCGTCGCGCGCGGCCCGGTCGGGCGCCAGGCCGCGGCCGCAGTCGTTGCAGTGGTTGGCGCGCAGGTGGTTCTTGCCGCCGCAATGCGGGCAGCGGTCCATGACCTTGCGCGAGGGCATGGCGACGAACGGACCGCGCGGCCCCTCGATGACCTTCACGTCGCGGATCACGAACTCGCGATCGAGCGTGACGGTGCAGAAGGCCTTCAAGCGCTCGTGCGCGTGATCGACGAGCTTGACTCGGACCTCGGTGATGTCCACGTCCTGACCTCCCGCAACCCGGCCGTGGCTGCGGAGGATATCCGCCCGTCCGCGAATTCGTCAGGCCTTTTCCGTGCGGGCACGCACGCGACATATCAACGCCGAGGGACATGCGGCCTGCAGGGCGGCGTCGTGGTCGCCGTAGCCGAACAGGGTGGAACCGCTTCCCGACAGGTGCAGACCCGTCGCGTCGAGCAGCGCGCCGAGGCGCGGCTCGACGTGCCGCGCGGCGCTCGTCAGGTCGTTGCGGTGCAGCGCGGCCAGGGCCTCGACGCCGGCGCCGCAGATCATCTCGGCCAGAGAATCGAGGCTCGGCGCAGGCGGGCGGGCGCCGCCCGACGGCGCGAAGGCGCCGTACACGGCGGCCGTCGAGGTCCCGAAGGGCGGCATGAGCAGCGTGACGTCGTGCGGTGCGGGGGGCGCGATGGGGGTCACGATCTCGCCGCGTCCGGTGCACAGGGCCGTGCCGCCGACGAGGAAGAAGGGCACGTCGCTGCCCAGTCGCGCGGCCAGTCGCTGCAGACCGGACGGTCCGAGCGGCCGCGCCAGCAGCGCGTCCAGCGCAGCGAGCACGGCGGCCGCGTCGGACGAGCCGCCGCCCAGCCCGCCGCCGGCGGGGATGCGCTTGTGCAGCCGGATCGAGACGCCCACGTCGCCCGCGGCGCCGGCCTCGCGCAGCAGGGCCTCGGCCGCGCGCACGGCGAGGTTGCGCGCGTCGGCCGGAACCCCGGGTCCGGAACCGAGCAGCTCGAGCGTGACGTCGGGCGCGCCCGGCGCCGCGTCGGTCCGCCGCGCGCGCAGCGCGACCTCGAGTTCGTCGCACAGCTCGACCGTCTGCAGGACGGTCACGAGTTCGTGGAAGCCGTCGTCGCGCCGGCCGGTCACCGCGAGGAAGGTGTTGACCTTCGCCGGCGCGCGGATCGGCGCGCTCACGTGCTCGGGGTGTTGCCCGCCTCGAGGATCACGACCTTCGGAGCGTGCCCGCGCGCCTCGCGGTCGTCGACCAGGCACCAGCTGATCACGAGCAGCGTGTCGCCCGGCACGCACAGCCGCGCGCAGCCGCCGTTGGCGCCGATGATGCCCGAACCCGCCTCGCCGGGGATCACGTAGGTCTCGAAGCGGTCGCCGGTGTTCACGTTCACGACCTGCACCTTCTCGTTGGGCAGCAGGTCGGCGACCTCCATCAGGTTGGTGTCGACGGTCAGGCTGCCCACGTAACCCAGCTCGCACTGGGTCACGGTCGCTCCGTGGAGCTTGCTCTTCATCATGAAGCGCTGCATGGTCAGGCGTCCCGGTCGTGCGGCGCGCGGTCCGCTGCGCCGCGCGCAAAGGGGCCGATTCTAGCACCGAGGACGTGGTTGTCGATCAGCCGCACCCGGCCCAGGCGGCCCGCCACGAGGGCCACGTCGCCCGGCCGCGCCACGGCGCGCGGGCGCAGGTCGTCGGGGTCGACGAGCTGCGCGTAGTCGGGCGGCGCGTCGAGCGCCGGGCGCAGCGTCTCCGCCATCGCCGCCCGCAGCGCGTCGCCCGAACGCTCGCCCTCCGCGAAGGCCGTCTGCGCCGCGCACAGCGCGTCGACGAGCGCGCGCGCGCGCCGACGTTCGCCGTCCGACAGGAACACGTTGCGGCTCGAGAGCGCCAGGCCGTCGCGCTCGCGCACCGTGTCGCAGACGACGACCTCGACGGGCAGGTGCAGGTCGGCGACGAGGCGCCGCACCACGACCGTCTGCTGGTAGTCCTTGCGGCCGAAGTAGGCGCGGCAGGGCCCGACGAGGCCGAAGAGCTTGGCGACGACGGTCGTGACGCCGTCGAAGTGCCCGGGCCGCGCCGCGCCCTCGAGCACGCCGGTGAGCGCGCCGTCCAGCACGACGCGCGTCGCGAAGCCCTCCGGGTACAGCTCCTCCCGCCGCGGCCGCAGGAGCAGGTCGGCGCCGGCCCGCGTGAGCAGCCGCGCGTCGTCCGTCGCGGCGCGCGGGTAGCGCTCGTAGTCGCCCGGGTCGTCGAACTGCAGCGGGTTGACGAAGATCGAGGCGACCACGGTGTCGTTCTCGGCGCGCGCGCGCTCCACCAGCGCCGCGTGCCCGGCGTGCAGCGCGCCCATGGTCGGCACGAAACCCAGCCGGCCCGCGCCGCCGGCCGCGCGGCAGGCCGCGACCGCCTCCTGCAGCCGCTCTAGGACGCGCACGTCGCGCTCTTCGCCCGCAGGGCGTCGCGCAGCTCGGCCAGCGTGCGCCCCAGCAGCGGGTGGCGCAGGTGTCCGGCGAGCTCGGCGGCCGGCTCGAGCACGAAGGCCCGCTCGTGGCAGCGCGGATGGGGCAGCGTGAGGCCCGGTTCGTCGATCACGGCCTCGCCGTGCACGATCAGGTCGAGGTCCAGCGTGCGCGGCGCGTGGCGCGTGCCGTCGCGCCGCCGTCCGTGCCGGGCCTCGATCGCCAGGCAGGCCTGCAGCAGCGCGCGCGGCGACAGCGCGGTCTCGAGCAGCGCCGCGCCGTTCAGGAACGCGGGGCTGCCCGGCGCGCAGTCCACCGGCTGCGAGGCGCGCGGCGTCGCGCCGGCGAGCAGGCGCGTGTGCGGCAGGCGCGCGAGTTCGGCCAGGGCCGCCGCGAGGTACGCGTGCCGCGGTTCGAGGTTGCTGCCGAGGGCGACGAGCGCGAGCGTCATGCGGGGGACCGCTCCTCGTCCTCCTCGTCGTCGTCCCAGGGCGCGGGCAGCGCGTCGACCGGCGACTCGCCCCGCGCCCGCGCGCGCAGCCACAGCACGATGCCGCCCAGCACGTAGAGCAGCGAGGCCGTGAACAGCAGCCACTCGTGGAACATGACCACGAGCCAGACGAGCAGCACCATGCGCACGAGCGTCGAGACCTTCGTGCGCGTCTTCACGTAGCGCTGGAAGACGTGCACGTAGCGCACGCGGCTGATCATCAGCAGCCCGAGGAAGGCGACGATGCCGGGCAGCGAACGCAGCGTCCAGGTGCCCACCGACGCGATCGTCGCGGACGAGAGCCCCAGCTCGCCCAGCCCGCGGAAGACGAGGAAGACGGTCGAGATGAGCATGCCCGCCGCCGCCGGCGACGGCAGGCCGAGGAAGGTCTGGTGGCTGGACTCCTCGCCGTCGGTCGCGATCGTGAAGCGCGCCAGGCGCAGCGCCGCGCCCATCAGGTACAGCGAGCAGAGCAGCGTCACGAGGCCCGGGTGCCAGGCCAGCCCGAGCTGGTCCATGGTGTGCTCGTAGGCGACCTTGGCCATGAGCGCGGGCGTGAGCCCGAAGGTCACGACGTCGGCCAGGCTGTCGAGCTGCATGCCGAAGGCCGAGGTCTGGCCGGTGAGCCGCGCCACGCGTCCGTCGAGCGCGTCGAAGACCATCGCCGCCACGACGAACCAGGAGGCGCGCACCAGCCGGTCGGCGAAGCGCGGGTCGAAGGGGCCGCCCTTGTCGGCCGCGAACTGCAGCGCGTCGACGAGCGTCGCCAGCGCGATGAAGCCGCAGGCCAGGTTGCCCAGCGTGAGCAGCGTCGGCAGGACGGGGATCAGGCGGCGTTCGCTCATGCCGGGTGCGCCTTCAGGCCGCGCCGCCGCCGCGCGCCGCCCGGCAGCGCAGCACCAGGCTGCGCCCGCCCGCCACGCGGTCGCCGACCTTCACGAGCAGCGTCTCGACCTCGTCCTGCGGCACGACGAGTTCGGTGCGCGAGCCGAAGCGGATCATCCCGTAGCGCTGACCGCGCTGCAGCGTGTCGCCGACGGCCACGGGGCACACGATGCGGCGCGCGATCAGGCCGGTGATCTGGCGCACGGCGAGCGCCCGCCCGTCGGGCCGTCGCAGCACGAGCGTCGCGGCGCGGTTGTCCTCGCTGGCGCGCGGATGGCGCGCGTCGAGGAAGCCGCCCTCGCGGATCTGCCGCCGCTCGACGCGGCCGGCGCAGGGCGCGCGGTTGACGTGCACGTCGAAGACCGAGAGGAAGATGCCGACCCGCACGCAGGGGACGCCCAGCTCCGGATCGACCACGGTGACGATGTCGGCCACCAGCCCGTCGGCCGGCGCCACCAGATCGAGCGCGTCGCCCGGCGCGAGGCGCTCGGGGTCGCGGAAGAACCAGGCGCAGAACAGCCAGACGGGCGCCGGGACAAAGGCCAGCGCCGGCACGCCGGTGACCTTCGCCAGGCCCCAACCGAGCGCGAACAGCAGCGCGCTCAAGCCGAGGAAGAAGCCCGTCGCGTAGGTCGTGAATGGCCAGCGCATGGCGAGGGGCCACGGTACCGATTCGGGCTCGGCACCCGATAGCGGCGCCCGCGCCGGGGTGGCCGGCCCCCGGCCGCGCTGGCAGAATGGCCCGCTTCCCTCGGCCCCCCGAACCACCCGCCGGAACCCGCCCCGCCGCCATGACCACCATCGTCGCCGTCCATGCCCGCCAGATCCTCGATTCGCGGGGCAACCCCACCCTCGAGGCCGAGGTCCTCACCGAGTCGGGGGGCAGCGGCCGGATGGCCGTGCCCTCCGGGGCCAGCACCGGCACCCACGAGGCGGTCGAGTTGCGCGACGGCGACCAGCGCCGCTACCTCGGCAAGGGCGTGCTGGCGGCCGTCGAGCACGTCAACACGGTGATCGCCGAGGCGCTCATCGGCGAGGACGCCGGCGAGCAGCAGGCCATCGACGCGCTGCTGGTCGCGCTCGACGGCACCGAGAACAAGGCCAAGCTGGGGGCCAACGCGCTGCTGGGCGTCTCGGGCGCCTGCGCGCGGGCGGCGGCCGACGTGCACGGCCTGCCCCTGTACCGCTACCTGGGCGGCACGGCCGCGCGCACGCTGCCCGTGCCGATGATGAACATCCTCAACGGCGGCAGCCACGCCGACAACAACGTCGACTTCCAGGAGTTCATGATCGTGCCGCGCGGCGCCGAGACCTTCTCGGAGGGCCTGCGCATGGGGGCCGAGGTCTTCCACGCGCTCAAGGGCGTGCTCAAGGACCGCCACCTCAACACGGCGGTCGGCGACGAGGGCGGCTTCGCGCCCGACCTCAAGAGCAACGAGGAGGCCATCTCGGTCATCCTCGCGGCGGTCGAGCAGGCCGGCTACCGGCCCGGCGAGGACGTCTTTCTGGCCCTCGACGTGGCGGCCTCGGAGTTCTTCTCCAAGGACCACTACGTGCTCGCGGGCGAGGGGGGCAGGCGCTGCAGCGCCGCCGAGCTCATCGAGCTGTACGCCGACTGGGCCGACAAATACCCCCTGGTCTCGATCGAGGACGGCCTGCACGAGGACGACTGGGCCGGCTGGAAGGCCCTCACCGAGCGCCTCGGCGCGCGCGTGCAGCTCGTCGGCGACGACCTGTTCGTGACCAACGTCAAGCGCCTCGCGCAGGGCATCGAGGGGGGCGTCGGCAACGCCGTGCTGGTCAAGATCAACCAGATCGGCACGCTCTCCGAGACCCTGGCCTGCGTGCAGCTCGCGCAGCGCAACCGCTACGGCGCGGTCATCTCCCACCGCAGCGGCGAGACCGAGGACACGCTCATCGCCGACCTGGCCGTCGCCACCAACGCCGGCCAGATCAAGACCGGCTCGCTGTCCCGGACCGATCGCGTCGCCAAGTACAACCAGCTGCTGCGCATCGAGGAGCAGCTCGGGGAGAGCGCGCGCTACGGGCTGTGAGCGGCCCGCCGGCCGCGGGTGCGCGCCGGATTCCCTTCCCGCGCGCGGCGGGCGGTCGTTTAGGCTCTCGCGCATGGAACGCCCTGCGGGGCTCATTCGCCACCACGGACTGACGCTGCTCATCACGCTGGGCATGGTCTACGTGTTTCTGAGCGGCACGCTGCCGGCGCTGCTCGACCGACGCGAGTTGGCCGGGCACCGCGCCCGCGTCGACGCCGAGCTCGAGGCGCTGCGCGCGCGCGTCGGCAACCTGCAGGACTGGAACGCCGCCGTCGAGATCGACCCGCTGCTGCGCGAGCGGCTGATCGAGAGCCGCCGGCGCTCCCCCGATGCCGTCGGCTACCGCATCCTGCCCGATCCGGACGCCGCCGAAGACGCGCGATGAGCGGTGCGTGGCGGCGCGGCCTGGCGTTCGCGGCCGCGCTGTGCCTTTTCCTGTCGTCGGTCGTCGCGCAGCGCCTGGCGCCCGAGGGCGCCGCCTTCAGTCACGGCGCGAGCCTGCCGCTCGAGGGCGGCGACGAGGTGCGCGCGCTCTACGCGCGTCTGCAGGCGGCCGTCGATCGGGCCGACGGCGAGAGCGCGGCGCGGCTGTACGCCGAGCTGCGCGCGCGTCCCGACACCGAGCTGCTGCGCTTCGGGCCGCGCACGCACATGCCGGCGATCGAGCTGGCCGCGCGCCTCGTCGAGGGCGCGGGCGACGGGCCAGTGCGGCAGGCGGTGGCGGCCGAACTGGCCGGCGCGCTGGCCGAGGCGCGCGCGGCGCGCGACCTGCCGGCGCTGCTGGATCTCGCCACGCGCGGCACGGCCCTCGGCGCGGTGCGCGAGGCCGAACTGCTGGCCGCGCGCCTGGCCTTCGAGCGCGGCGAATGGCATCTGGCCCGCGCCCTCGCGCAGCGCGCCGCGACCCTGCCCGGAGCCGCGGCGCTCGCGGCGGCCGCCGCCGTCCACATCGCACCCGAACCCGCCGCGCCGACTCCGGGAGCGCCCGTCGCGCTCGAGCTGCAAGGCGGGCGCGTGATCGGCCTGCGGGTCGACGACGAGGGGCGCGCGGCCGTCCCGTGGGTCGGCGACGGCGCGCCCGGCGAAGTGCTCGTGGTCGAGGGCGACGGCCTGCTGCTGCTCGACCGCCACGACTCGCAGCCGGTGGAGGCCGGCCCCTGGCTGTGGGGCGAGCACCTGCCGCCGGTCGAACTCGATCGCCTGCAGCCGCCGAGTCCGGTGCGGCACACCGCCGTGCGGAGCGGCCCGCACCTCGTGCTCAACTGGAACGCGCTGGCCCGGCCCGGCTGGCGGCAGGACACGACCGCGCGCCAGGGGCGGCTGGCCGCCTTCGACGTCGGGCCGCCGCTGCGCCTGCGCTGGGCCGTGCGCCCGCCGGGCACGGGCAGCGCGGGTTACGGCGTCCCGGCGATCGTCGGCGACCGCGTGCTGGCCCTGCTGTACCGTTCGGGGCTCGAGACGGAGGTCGCGCTCGTCGCGCACGCCCTCGACGACGGACGGCTGCTGTTCGAGGTGCCGCTGGTGCGCGCCGCGCACCTGCGCCGCTACGAGGCGCGCTTCACCCAGTCGAGCGCGGCCGAGGCCGACAAGCGGCCGCGCGAGACGGCGCTGCTGGTGCGCGACGGCCTGGTGCACGCGGCCACGGGCCTGGGCGTGCTCGCCACCGTCGACGCCCTGTCGGGCCGGGTGCGCTGGCTGTTCCGCTACGAGCGCCTGGCGCCCTTCAAGCCCTTCGAGTTCTCGCCCGCGGGCCTGTTCGACACGGGCGGCTGGGACGACGAGCCGCTGCGCGTTTGGGGCGAGCGCCTGGTGCTCGCGCCCTCCGACAGCCGCTACCTGTACGTCCTGGCGAACGAGCCGGGCCCGGCCGGGCAGTTGATCCTCGACGACCCCATCGAGCGCCTCGACCGCCGCCACGTCGTCGCGCTGCTGGCTGCGCCCGACGGCGGGGACTCGCCCGCCGTGCTGTGCACGCGCGAACGGGCCGGCCGCGCCGAACTCGAGCTGCTCGCGCCGGGCGGGGCGACGCTGGCCGTCGCGCAACCCTTTCCCGAGGCGGTGCGGCTCACCGGCCGGCCGCTGCTGCTGCGGGGCCGGGCCTTCGTGCCGACCCGCGCGGGCCTGTGGGCCCTCGACCCGGCGCGGCCCGAGCTCGGAGCGACGGTGCTGCGTCATCCGGCCTCGCTGCCGCCGGCCGTCACCGAGGCCTTCGCGCTCGACGAAGGGCTCGCGACGGTGCACACGCTCGTGCAGCCCGCGCCGCTCGACAGTCGCGCGACGATCCTGTGGTATCGCTGGCCGGCAAACGACCGCTGACGCCGGTGCGTCGCGACACCTATACTGGCGCGCTTGTCCATCCGGGCGACGGTCGCCCCGCGCCCGGCGCCCCCGGAGAGAGCGATGAGCGAGAGTCGTGACGTCGAGGCGGCCGGCCGCCTCAAGGCCGCCCACGATCGCATCCGGGCCGAACTGGCCAAGGTGATCGTCGGTCAGGACGCGGTCATCGACCAGCTCATCGTGGCGCTGTTCGCGCGCGGCCACTGCATGCTCACGGGCGTGCCCGGGCTGGCCAAGACGCTGATGATCTCGAGCCTGGCGCGCACGCTCGAGCTGCGCTTCAACCGCATCCAGTTCACGCCCGACCTGATGCCCTCGGACATCACCGGCACCGACATCCTGCAGGAGAACCGCACGACCGGGCAGCGCGAGCTGTCCTTCATCCCGGGGCCGGTCTTCACCAACGTGCTGCTGGCCGACGAGATCAACCGCACGCCGCCGCGCACGCAGGCCGCGCTGCTCGAGGCCATGCAGGATCGCCAGGTCACGACGACCGGCACGCGCCGCCCCCTGCCCGACCCCTTCTTCGTGCTCGCCACGCAGAACCCCATCGAGCAGGAGGGCACCTACCCCCTGCCCGAGGCGCAGGTCGACCGCTTCCTCCTGCGCGTGGTGCTGGGCTATCCGAGCGCCGCGGACGAGGCCCGCGTGCTCCGCACCTACGCGGTCGACCCCCCCGTGCCGAAGGGCGTGGTGACCCTCGACAACGTGCTCTGGCTCCAGCGCACGG
>CAZBBB010000035.1:28011-28482 GCA_964490005.1 uncultured Phycisphaerales bacterium
CGCGCACTTCACCCGCTCGCACCCTCGCGTCGCGCGTGGAGCGTCTCCGCGCGCGTCGCTGGGGCTGGTCACCACCGCGCGCGCCCACGCCCTCCTTGAGGGCCGCGGGTACTGCGTGCCCGACGACGTGAAGCGCGTCGCGCCCTTCGTGCTCGCGCACCGGATGATCCTCTCCGCCGAGGCCGAGGCCGAGGGCTTGTCTCAAGACTCCATCGTCGAAGAGGCGCTCTCGCGCGTGCCCTACCGCCGCTCCGAGGCGCGAGGCGAGCAGTGGTCGCACGGCAGCGCCGCGGCGGTGGCCGACGGGGGGCGCTAGCCCTCCAATGCCCACGCTGACGCGCTCGGGGCGGGCCGTGCTCGCGGGGGCCGCGGGGCTCACCCTCGGCGGTGTACTCGGCGGCCTCGCGCCCGCGGCGCTCGCGGCCGCGGCGGCGCTCACGGGCCTCGCCCTCGCGTTGGTCGCGGCCTCGC